>CAXXNK020000006.1:0-229999 GCA_963662455.3 Acidimicrobiales bacterium | reverse complement strand
TCACGCTCGGTCAACCCCTCGATTGCCGGCGGCGTGCCGATGGAGCACGTCATCACCTCCTGCACAGCGTCCTCGTCGAGGCCCTGCTCGGCGGCTCTCGGCGAGCGGGTGTTGAGGCACACTCCACAGCCGTTGGCGACCGCGACACGGAGCCGGGCGATCTCGCGCAGCCGAGCGGGCAGCGAAGTCTTCTCATACACCGCGTTGGCGAAAACCCACATGCCCTTGGCCACGTCGGGCTGCATCATCAGCAACCGTTCCCGCTCGAGCCCTTCGCCGTCTACAACATCAATTCGTGCCATTGGTCAATCCTATGAGGGCGGAGGTGGGGCTCAGACTCATGTCAGCACGTTGGGACGGGGGAGGCCCTGGGCTTCGCACATGGCCATGTATGCGGCATAGATGCCCTCGGCGTCGGTGATCGACTCGACGTTGCCGTCGGCGTCGAGGTTGAGGTTGGAACCGTAGATCTGGAACCACACGTCGGTGAGTTCGGTGTTGTCGTCGGGCACCGTGAGGGTGTGCTCCGAACCGGCCGGTTCGTAGAGGAACGAACCGGCACGGTTGATGTAGTCGTATTCGGCGTACCTCCAGGCGCCGGTCAACGTGTAGCCGTACACCTGACCGGTGTGGCGGTGTTTCTGGACCACAACACCGGGCGCGAAACGGTTGCGCACGATCCAGAGACCGGCCTCGATATCAGCCTGCACGAGTTTGAGTTCAACACCTGTACCGGTATCGACCCAGGGGATCTCTTCTTCGCCGAGGTGGAATGCTTCTGTCATGGCGCGCCAGCGTAGATCGGCGGTAGCGGTTTGGCGAAAACGCGTCAGCCTGAGCGGCCCGACCGCGGAGACGCCGAAGCTAGGCGACGCCTGCTGCCTTGAGGGCCCGTTCGGTGAAGACCCGCGCCAGATGACGGCGATAGTCTGCATCGGCGTTGAGGTCGGACGGCGGTTGCAGCCCGTCGGCTGCCACTGCTGCGGCGTCGGCGGCCGAGGCGCCTGCTGCGACCGCGGCTTCGACAGCTGATGCGCGCAACGGGGTGGAACCCATGTTGACCAGGCTCACCCCGGCGCCCTCCTCGGCCACCGCTACGCCCACGATCGCCCAGTCCTGCGCTCGACGGTTGAACTTCTGATAGTTCCAACCGCCGGGGCTCGCCGCGACTCTCACCTCGACGATCATCTCGTCATCAGCGAGCGCCGACTCGAAATAACCGGCGAAGAAGTCTGTGGCGGCGATCTCGCGGTCACCGCCAGGACCGCGGGCCACGATCGTGCCTCCGAGCGCCAGCACCGCTGCGGGAAGGTCCGAGGCTGGATCAGAGTGGGCCAGAGTGCCCCCCAACGTGCCGCGGTGGCGCACCGCCGGGTCACCCACGAGAGCCGCAACCGACGCCAGCAACGGAGCGGACTCCGCCAGCAGCGCCGAATGCTCGAGTTCGCTGTGGCGGGTCAGCGCACCGATCGAGATGGTTCCGTTGTCGGAGTTGATGTAACGCAGGTCGTCCAGCCGCCCAACATCAACGAGCACCGTCGGGGTGGCCAGACGGAAACGCATCATCGGGATGAGGCTGTGGCCACCGGCCAGGAGCTTGGCTTCATCGCCGTGCTCAGCGAGCAGCGAAACAGCGTGTTCGGCCGATTCGGCCACCTCATAGTCGAAACTTGCGGGAATCACGACGCACCTCCTTGGGCCTCGTTGATGGCTCTCCAAACAGTCTGTGGTGACGCCGGCATCGTCACGTCGGTAACGCCGGTGGGCCGCAGAGCATCGACCACGGCGTTGATCACCGCCGGTGTGGCGGCGATGGTGCCGGCTTCGCCGATGCCCTTGACCCCCATCGGGTTGGTCGGACTCGGCGTCACGTGGCTGGCAACCCGGTAAACGGGCGCTTCAGCAGCCGACGGCACCAGATAGTCGCCGAGGTTTACGGTCACGATCTGGCCGTCCTCGTTGTAGACGGCATCCTCGTACAGTGCCTGGGCGGCACCCTGCAGGACACCTCCGTGCACCTGACCCTCGACGATCATCGGGTTGACCTGGTTGCCGCAGTCGTCGACGGCCACATAGTCGACGACGTCGACGTCGCCGGTATCGGTGTCCACCTCCACCACCGCGATGTGGGTGCCGTTGGGGAACGTGAAGTTCGGCGGGTCGTAGGTGACATGAGCTTCAAGGTTGGGTTCCATGCCGTCGGGCAGGTCGTGCGCGGTGAAGGCCGCGAAGGCGATCGCTGCGAAGGGAACCGCTGCGGTCGGTGTGCCCTTGACCTGGAACGCCCCGTCGACATACTCGAGGTCGTCCTCGTTGGCTTCGAGCTGGTGAGCGGCTATCAGCCGGGCCTTGTCGAGCACCTTGTCGGTCGCCATGAACACCGCGGTTCCGCCGACCGAGAGTGACCGGGAGCCGTAGGTGTCGAGACCGGTGGGGCTGATCGCGGTGTCGGAATGCAGCACGTCGACGTCGTCGGGGTCGATGCCGAGCTTGTCGGCGACGATCATCGACCAGGACGTCTCGTGGCCCTGACCGTGTGGAGTCGAACCGGTTATCACCTGCACTTTGGCGGTCGGCAAGACCCGTACGGTCGCTGCCTCCCAGCCGCCGGCACCGTAGTTGAGCGACGCCAGCACACGGCTCGGGGCAAGCCCGCACATCTCCACGTAACTCGAGAAGCCGACACCGATCTGACGGTTGGACCCGTCCGCTCGCCGTCGGGCCTGTTCGGCTCGCACGCTATCGAGGTCGGCCATCTCCACAGCCTTGTCGAGCACTGCCTGATAGTCGCCGCTGTCGAAGATGAGCCCGGCACAGGACTCGTACGGGAAAGCATCGGCTGCAATGAAGTTGCGCGAGCGGATCTCTTCGGGCGTGACGCCCACGGCGACCGCCAGAGAGTCCATGGCCCGCTCGACCGCATAGGTGGCTTCGGGGCGTCCGGCGCCCCGGTAGGCGTCGGTCGGGGTCTTGTTGGTGAACACCGAGGTGCACTCGAAGGAGTAGTGGGCGATGTCGTAACAGCCGTGATACAGGAACCCGCCCAGCAGCGGCACACCCGGGGTGACCAACTGCAGGTAGGCGCCCATGTCGGCGAGCAGTTTGACTCGCACGGCCTGCACCTTGCCGTTCGCGTCGGCGGCCAGTTCGATGTTCTGCACCTGGCCGCGGCCCTGGATCGTGGCCGTCGCGGCCTCGCTGCGGCCCTCGGTCCAGCGCACCGGCACGCCCCGGTCCATCGCCAACGCACAGCAGAGGATCTCTTCGGCATAAACGTTGAGCTTGCAACCGAACCCGCCGCCGACCGAGGGTGCGACGACTCGGATCTTGTGTTCTGGGATGCCGAGCGTCACTGCAGTCATCACTTTGAGGATGTGGGGGATCTGCGTGGCCGAATACAAGGTGAGCTCGCCGTTGGCCACACCCGGCGCGGCGATCACCCCTCGGGGCTCCATCGGCGCTGGTATCAACCGCTGTTGAACGTAGCGTTCGCTCACCACGTGGGCTGCGTCGGCGAAAGCCTCGTCCACGGCTTCGGGATCAGGTATCAGCGGCCAGGTGTAGCTCTCATTGGTACCGAGATCCTCATGTACCAGAGGCGCGGCCTCTTCCACGGCGGCTTCAATGTCCACGACCGCAGGGAGCGGGTCGTAGTCGACTGAGACCGCAGCCGCTCCGTCCGCCGCCGCGTAACGCGAATCGGCGAGCACTACCGCCACGGCGTCGCCCACATACTTGGCGACGCTGGTGGCGACCGGCAGGTGAGCGGGGTTTCGCATGTCATCGGTAACCGGCCAGGCGCATGGTAGGGCGCCCTCTCCCCACAACGGCGCCAGATCAGCACCGGAGAGCACTTCGGTCACGCCGTCGATCTCGACCGCCGCGCTGCCGTCGACGCCGAGAATCGTGGCGTGGGCTTCTGTGGAGCGAACGATCCCGACCCAGATCTCGCCGTGAAGGCTCATGTCGTCAATGAATTGCGCTTCGCCGGTCAGCAGTGCGGGATCCTCACGCCGTAACCGTGCGGAGCCCATGTGGGTTGTGGAGTCATCGGTCATAGTCATGGTTCACTCCCCTGTCCTGGTTGGAACCGTCTGATTGGAGTCGTCTGATCCGGAGCCGGCCACGGAGAGCACAGCGTTCACAATGTTCTGATAGCCCGTACAGCGGCACAGGTTCCCCTCAAGCCCGTGGCGCACGCCGTGATCGTCCAGTTCGGGGTACTCCTCGACCAGCGATATTGCCGCCATCACCATTCCGGGTGTGCAGTATCCGCATTGCAGAGCGTGATGTTCATGGAACGCCTGCTGCATCGGATGCATCGTTCCGTCGGCGTCTGCGACGCCCTCGATGGTGGTGATGTCGGCCCCGTCGGCTTGAACTGCGAACATCGTGCAGGACTTTGCGGACTGGCCGTTGATGAGCACGGTGCAGGCACCGCAACTGCTCGAGTCGCAGCCGATGTTTGTTCCCGTGAGGCGTAACTCGTCGCGCAGTGCATGCACCAGCAGGGTGCGCGGCTCCACTTCGAGGCTTCTTTCGGTGCCGTTGACGGCCAAAGTTACTGACTCCATGCGTCTCCCCTGACGGTGGACCGTTGAAGCTGAAATGTTGGCGCGTCCGAGCGCACATGTCCAGCGCTTCGGACACTTGTCTGCCGCTTCAGGGTCTTGGGCTCAACTCGGAGGTTCGTTGCCGTGCCGGCGAAGGAAGTGCTCGAACTCCTCTGCGAGGTCGTCGGAGGTGGGGAGGCTTGATTCTGCGTCGGCGTCGTAGCGCTGTTCGAGGGCGCGGACGTACTGGACTATCTCATCGTTTCCGTCCATTGCCTCGTTGACCTGGGACTCCCATTCGTGGGTCTCCTGGTCGAGCCTGGCCCAGCGGGTCGGCAGGCCGGTCACCCGTTCGAAGCGCTCCAGCAGTGCGCGGGAGGCTTTGGGGTTGGGTGCGCCCGACACGTAGTGCGGCACGCTTGCCCGCAGCGACACTGCGGGGATGTCGGCGGCGTCGAGGCGTTGGTGGAGGGCTCCGACTATTCCGGTCGGACCCTGATACGAGGGCGGGTTGAGGCGCAGCCGCTTGCCGAGCGTTTGATCGGTGGTCGAGCCTGTGATCGTCGGCGGGCGGGTGTGGGGTACTTCCGCGATCATCGATCCGAGCGTGACCACGAGTCTGACGTCGAGTCGATCGATGACCTCCAGGACTGCGTCGACGAAGGTTCGCCAACGCAGATGCGGCTCCACTCCCTCGATGAACACAAGGTCCCTGGCACGGTTTTTCAGCGTCAGGCAGTGCACGTCGTTGGAGGGCCATTCAATGATCCGTCGACCGTCCGGGCCGATCCGCACGGTGGGTCGGCGTTCGTTGAAGTCGAAGAACTCGTCGGAGTCGATGCTGGCCAGATGGGTGGCGTCCGGGCCTCGCATCGCTTCGACCGCGCCGGTGGCCGCGCCGCCGACGTCGAACCAGCCGTCCCAGGCGGTGACGAGGATGGGCGATCGGAGTGACCGCGGCGGGTCGTGGTGCCAGAGGAGTTGCTCCATTGTCCAAGCATGCTATTTGGACGCTGGGCCGATCGGGTACAGGCCAATCGAATACGGGCCGATTGGATACGCGCTATTCGGATATGGAGCTGTTCACGGCGGAGACGATGGCTCGCAGTGAGGCGCTGACGATCGACTCGTGCAGCCCCACGCCCCACACCAGGTTCCTGGCGCCGGTGTCGATTGCGACGTAGGCCGCCGCGGTGGCGTCGGACCCGAGGCCGAGTGTGTGCTCGGTGTAGTCCGCGATCTTGCCTTTGAACAGGCCGACGGAACTGAGAGCGTTCACGAAAGCGTCGATCGGGCCGTTTCCCTCTCCTGAGACCATGCGCTCGGTGCCGTCGACGATGAGTTTCGCTTCCAGGGTCGTGAGTCCACTGTCGATGGTGTCGCTGGTGGCGCGGTGACCGATGATCTCGACCCGGGGGCTGGTGGGTTCCACGTAGTCGGACATGAATCGGCGGTGGATCTCATAGGAGGTGATCTCCGTGCCGGTGTCTTCAGTGACCTGCTGGATGGTGTTCGAAAAATCAATCTGCAGGTCCCGGGGCAGGTCGAGCCCGTACTCGTGCAACAGCACGTAGGCGGCTCCGGCTTTGCCGGACTGGCTGTTGACTCGGATTACGGCTTCGTAGGACCGGCCGAGGTGGCGTGGGTCGATCGGCAGGTAGGGGACGTCCCAGGTGTCGTAGTCGCCCCTCAGTTCCTCGCCGGGGCGTACGTCGTAGATGTCTGCCATGCCTTTCTTGATGGCGTCCTGGTGACTGCCCGAGAATGCGGTGTAGACGAGGTCGCCGACGTACGGGTGGCGTGAATCGATGGTCATCCGGTTCGAGAACTCGTACACCCTGCGCATCTCGTCGATGTCGCTCATGTCGAGTGTCGGGTCGACGCCCTGGGTGAACAGGTTCAGGGCGATCGTGATCAGGTCGACGTTGCCGGTCCGTTCGCCGTTGCCGAACAGGGTTCCCTCGATACGGTCGGCTCCGGCCATGAGGCCCATCTCCGCGGCGGCCACGGCTGTGCCCCGGTCGTTGTGCGGATGCAGTGACAGCAGCACTGTGGACCGGTCGCGGATCATGCGGTCGAACTGCTCGATCATGTCGGCGTAGAGGTTCGGTGTCGACATCTCCACGGTGGCGGGGAGGTTCAGGATCAGCGGGTTCTCCTCGGTCGGTTTGAGGACGTCCATGACCGCTTCGCAGACCTCGACGGCGAAGTCCGGCTCGGTGCCGGTGTAGCTCTCGGGGCTGTACTCCCAGCGGATCGAGTCGGGGTTGCCCGACCGTTCAAGGCCCTGTCGGCAGATTTCGGCGCCGTTGACGGCTATGTCGATGATTCCCGAGCGGTCGGTTCCGAACACGACACGACGCTGCGTGGTCGATGTCGAGTTGTAGAGGTGCACGATCGCGGCCGGCGCGCCCTCGATCGCTTCGAATGTACGGTTGATGAGGTCGGCCCGTGCCTGGGTCAACACTTGAATGGTGACGTCGTCGGGGATCTCGTCGCCTTCGATCAGTTCACGCACGAAGTCGAAGTCGGTCTGGGAGGCGGCCGGAAAACCGACCTCGATCTCCTTGAATCCCATTTGGACCAGCAGGTCCCACATCCGCCTCTTGCGGCTGGAGTCCATGGGGTCGACAAGGGCCTGGTTGCCGTCACGCAGGTCGACAGAGCACCACACCGGCGCCTTCTCAATGCGTCGAGTCGGCCAGGTGCGGTCGAGAAGCTCAACCGCGGGGAACGGACGGTACTTCTCAAACGGCATTCTGGTCATGATGGTCTCCATCGTGGGTGGCCGTGATTCGGCCATTGCGGTCGGTTGTGGTTGCGGTTGGTTGCGTCTGCTGTTTTGTAGGGGTGGTTGGGGGTCTGTT
Source organism: Acidimicrobiales bacterium (assembly GCA_963662455.3). GTDB lineage: Bacteria > Actinomycetota > Acidimicrobiia > Acidimicrobiales > Aldehydirespiratoraceae > VXYK01. Next base: position 222,579 of record CAXXNK020000006.1, on the reverse strand, counting down.
GCTTGGTCTCGAGTCTGTGCCTTAAAAGCACGAAACCCCCCGGCACGAGGCACGAGGGGTTCGGCGAGCGCCGCTATGTGGCGCTCGCCTACATGAGAAGAAGCAGGGTGGTGGTGCAATTCACGCCTTCAATGAAACCAGATCCCTCCACCAATTGCAACCCTCGGGTGGCTGCGGAGGGCACTAGGGTGGACCTTGGTATGACTGAACCGGTGATGATCGGTGAGATCGCGGATGCTCTCGGTCTGGGTGACCACGAGTTGGTGTCGCTCGTTGGGGGTGGGGGCAAGACGACGGTGCTGTTCGCTCTCGGCGCGCAACTCGCCGGCACGGTCGTGCTGACCACCACAACCAAGATGGGGCGTGACCGGTCGGGTGGGCACCAGCCGTTGGTAGGCCCGACTGATGACGCTCTGCTGGGCGAACTGGCGGATCGGCGGGTGGCGTTGGCGTGGGGGGACCTCTCAGACCGCAAGGCTCTCGGCGTGGAGCCCCAGGTCTGTGACCGCTGGTTCGGTCTGGCCGACCATGTCGTGGTGGAGGCCGATGGTTCTCGGCGGATGCCATTCAAAGCCCCGCTCGACTATGAGCCGGTTGTTCCCTCCAAGACGACGGCCCTGGTTGTCTGTGTGGGTGCAGCGGCGCTCGGCGCGGTGATCTCTGAGCGGTGTCATCGCCCGGAGCGTGTCGCGGAGGCCGCCGGGTGCTCAACTGCTGATGTGTTGACGCCGGCTCGTCTGTCAGCGGTGCTGTTGAGCGATCAGGGATCCCGCAAGGACTGTCCTCCGCCGGCTCGTTTCGTGATCGTTCTCAACAAGGTCCTGCCGGCGCATTCGAGCTTCGTCGATGAACTGTCTGAACTCGTCGGCGACGCCGCGGCCCTGGTTTGTCTCGCGCCCTTCGGTCCCGAGGATTCGCCCGAGACGCCTGCTGCGGGTTGACTTGCAGAGTTTGGTCGTTGGTTGAGCCCGAGTGTAAACGAGGGGGGCGGGGGTCAGAGCCGTCACCCATCGACAGTGCCGCGCGTACAGCGCTGTCGTAGTCCGCAATTAACGTCAGTCATTGTGAGTGATCGACTATTGCAATCAATTGACGGGGGTCGCCCGCATAGGGTGTGGCGCGAAGTACCGTCGGAGGTGATGATGCGCCTGCCTGGACTTGTTGCTGCGTGCCCGTATCGACGTGTGAACTCGAGCGACGGAGTGCCGCAGGTTGAATTGACTGAGTCTCTGCTGATATGCGGGGCGGCTTCAGATGGTCTCGATCTGCTGCCGGATCGCAGCATTCGCACCGTGGTTACTTCTCCGCCGTACTGGTCGCTGCGCGACTACGAAATGAAGGACCAGATCGGCCGCGACGATGCGTTGGGAGACTACCTCAAGAGCATCGTCGTGACCTTCGACAAACTGCGCCGCGTCCTCAGCGACGACGGCACGGTGTGGCTCAACGTGGGCGACAGCTAAATCGACCGCGGCGGCGGAACCTGTCCAAGACCTCCGTCCACATCTCGAAACTCACCGAAGCGGCATGGATCCAGGACGTCAGGTCTGCACGCGATCGCAGAACAGAGACGCTGAAGCTGTTCGACGACTACTGCCAGGCTGTTGACGCGATCGTGATGCTGAGGGCGTTTCGCTCAGGTCCGAGTGTCATCCCCCACCGCTATCAACTCCTAGAGATTTCGAGCGCGATCTTCGCTTCGCTCGCGAATACCAACGTGTCAGCATTCAAGGCCGACGGCCCTACTATCGATTGTGCGTATGGCGGGCACGACGTCGCGGCTCGTGTTTCGCTCGACAGATCCGACGCCAAGATCACTGTAAAACAGATACTGCTTGCGGCCTGTGATGTACACGCTGAGTGGGAGCTCACCTGAACGGATCGATCAGCTTTCGGTCTGCTTCAGGGCGCGGCGGCTATCAGAGTCCAGTCGAGGACTTTGACGCCTTCGCTGCCGGTTTCGGGCAACCCGTCGGTGTCGGGGCGGTGGGCGAAACCTTCTACCTGCACTGCGAGGGCTCGGCCCTGCGAGGCGTGTGTCACGTCGAGCAGCGTGTGGCGAAACGACAGCAGGTCGCCCTCGAATGCCGGGCCGGTGTGGTCGCAGTGGTGCCATCCGACAACGGTGGCCATGCCCGGCAACACTCTCGACAACGACGCTTGGGCGAGTCCCACGACATGTCCGCCGTAGACGAGTCGCTGGAGGTAGGGCGACTGTTCGGCGTCGCGATGGATCATCGCTAGGTTGTGGGTCAGGCGCACCAGGGAGGTGGCTCCATCGATCACGTCTCGGGTGGGATCAATGATCGTCTCGCCGACGCTCCACTCGCTGGGCGGTCCCAAGGCTGCGAAGTTCCATTCCGGTACCAACTCGACGTATGACCCGAGGTCGAGATCGCTGCTTGTGCCCAAGTCGTCGTCATGTCCGGGCGCGGTGTCATCGTCGAGTTGGGGGAGCATCGGACAGCGTTGATAGACCACTGCGGGTTCGCCGTTGGCGTAGGTGACAACATCGATGAGCACCTTGCCGCGCCGTGCCCTCCCGGGTTGGTGCGAACCGTCGGCCAGAGCGGCAACGGTCACCTTGGTCTCGATCGAGTCGCCGATCATCACCGGGCGCAGCAGGCGCACGTCGCGGTAGAACAGGTTTGCTATGGCCCGACGGCTGATCGTGGTGCTCTGGCCGATAGAGAACTGCATCACCAGACCCGGGCTCACGAGTCGACCCTCCGTGGCGCTGACGGCACGGCTCAGGTGCCTGTCCAGCAGCATCGCCAGACGTTCACCGACCAGCGACTGGTACAGCGCGGCGGTGCCTTCGTCGATGGTCACCGACGGTTGACGCGGCAGTTCCTGGCCGACCACGAGCTGGTTATAGAACGGGCCGTCGAGAGGGATCACAGATTGGCTGTCTCGTTCTCGATCCGGGCCTCGATGTGGGCTCGGGCACCCTGCATAAGGCTGGGAATATGCGCTGAGGGCCACAACCCGTCGTGCGGCTTGTACTGCTTCAGAACCGTTTTGGCGATGGTGTTCTTGTGGACCTCGGTGGGTCCGTCGGCGATTCCCATTACGGGCACCGACATCCACATGTTGGCCAGCGGCATCTCGTTGGTGACACCGAGAGAACCGTGGGAGTGCAGGGCCCGGTAGACAACGTCCATCAACACTTTGGGCGTGGCCACTTTGACCCCGGCGATGTGCTGGCGGATCTTGGCGTAGTCGCCCTCCCTGTCGATCAACCAGGCGGTGTGCAAGACCTGAAGCCGGAACTGCTGGATCTGGATCCAGGAGTCCGCAACCCAATGCTGAATCGACTGTTTCTCCGCGATCAGCGAGCCTTTCGTCTCCCGGGAAAGTACCCGTTCGCACATCATGTCGAGTGCGCGTTGCGCCATGCCGACCGAACGCATGCCGTGGTGGACCCGCCCGCCTCCGAGCCGGGTCTGGGCGATCTTGAAACCGCTGCCCTCGTCGCCGAGCAGGTTCTCGGCGGGTACCCGCACGTCGTTGAAGCGCAGGTAGGCGTGCCCGGCGCTGTCAGCCGATGCGCCGCCGCCCACATGGCTGTTGCGCACCAGTTCAAGTCCTTCGGCTCCGTGGGGAACGAGCATCATCGACGATCCCTTGTAGACGGGCACGTCGGGGTTGGTGATGACCATGGCGATGATGAAGTCGGCGAACTTGTAGTTCGAGGCGAACCACTTCTCGCCGTTGATGACCCACTCGTCGCCGTCTCTGCGGGCACTGCAGGTGAAGTAGGCGGGGTCGGAGCCGGCTTGAGGCTCGGTCATCGCATATGTGGTGGAGATCTCGCTTCGCAGCAGCGGTTCGAGGTAGCGACGCTTCTGTTCATCTGTGCCGTAGTGGGCGAGAACCTCGGCGTTGCCTGAATCGGGTGCTTGGCAGCCGAACACTGAAGGCGCCCAACTCGACCGGCCGAGGATCTCGTTCATCAGCGCCAGATTCACCTGCCCGTAGCCGCGCCCGCCGAGTTCCGGACCGATGTGGCAGGCCCAGAGTCCTTGGTCCTGCACCTGCTTCTGCAGCGGGCGAACCAGAGCCTGGGCGGTCTCGTTCTTCTTGTCGTACGGCGACGCCTCCCCGCGGAAATAGAGGTCGAGCGGTTCGACTTCTGACTTGACGAACTCGTCGATCCAGTCGAGTTTTTCTTGAAACTCGGGTTCAACTGCGAAGTCGATGGCCAATTTGCGGACCTCCTGTTGCGCCTGCGTTGTCGGCACCGGTGTCAGCAGCGGACACTACCGCGCGTTCGTGCTGCAAGCCTTGTTGAGAGGAGCGGAACACCCGCACCAGTAAGCAGCAGCGCCCCGGTTTCGCGGATCAACCGGGGAGGTCAACCATGGATCCACCGTGGGGGTCAGCCGCTCGGTTCGAACGTCGGGTTTGAACCTTGGGTTGAGCTTTGGGTTCAGCCGTGGGGGCAGACCGAGGGGGTCAAACGTTGAAGCGGGTTCGGTAGCGGTCGAAGGATCGCGTCATGTCGGCGTTGTTGAGGCCGAAGTCGGCTGGTTGGTATTTGTGTGCGCCTGCGGAGTCCTCCCGTGCTTCTTTGGCGACGATGCCCATAGAAGCACGGTTTGCCGCGGCGTCTATTCCGAGGTTCGCGCAGATAGTGCCGACGACTGTCGGGGTGTCGGCAACCAGGTCTTTGAACGCCACGTGGATGGTGCGCTCGATTGGTAGTACACCCTGATCCACATGGTCCGCTAGAGCGTTGAGGCTGCGTTGGTAGAGGTCTTGGTGGTAGTTGCCGATTGCCACGGTGTCGACCGAGTTGCTGAAGGCGGAACGCAACGTTGCCACCAAGCTCGACACCGAAGCGAGAAACTCCTCCGGTTCGCGGTGGGTGACAATGAACGAGGCGTCGGGGTATGTGGCGACGAGGGTTGGCACAGCCTGGAGGTGAACCGGTGATTTCAGCACCCACCGCGCGGGCGGCATGCGCTGTTGCAGGACGCGCAGTATTCGCTTGTGCATCTCGTAGGCGGGGGTCATGTCGCATGCCCGCAGCCATTCGACGTATGCGGGCACGTTGTAGCGGCTGATGAACTCCTCTGTGCGCGCCGCGAACGCCATGGCGGACAGGCACTCCTTGGGCATCTGCGCGGAGTAGGTGTGTATTGAACGAAGGCCGGTCGCAACCGCTTGCGGGAACTCCAGTTCGTCGGCGGTCTGGTGGATTCTCGGGTCCTGGTCGTAGGTGTCAGGATCGGGTGGTGGCAGTGGACGCGTGAACTCCCACCCCCGCGCCACCCGGTGTCCAGCCAGCGCCCCGAGGTGCCGGTGCAGCACGGTGGTTCCGCTGCGGGGCGGACCTATGACGAAGACCGGTTCGACGATGGTCTCGTCGCGCAGTCCTGGTTTGGCGGCTTCGTGGGCTTCCAGTTCTAGCCGCACGTCGAGCAGACGTTTGAGGTATCGCTGTGTGGCCCAGCGGCCCAGGGGCGTGAGTCGGGCCGTTGTTTCGAGAGCGTGGCAGAAGACATCGAGTGGTTCGACGAAGTCGTCGTCTGCGAATTGGTCGGTATGGGAACGCTCAAGGGCGTCTTCGATCAGCGCGGCGGCGTTGAACGGTCCAGGGGGCGGCTCGAACTCGGGTCGTTCCCCGCGGTTGGCTTCAGCGACCCACGCTGCTTGTGGACCCACCGACCATGCCATGGGCGTTACGATACGCGGCGTGACTGACACTGGCGATCTTGGTTCAGCCGGCGACTTCGATTCAACCGGCGGTTCGGTTTCCGCCGGCGATCCGGTTCCGGCTGGAGCCTCGGTTTCAGCGGGTGACTTTGATCTGGCCGGTCGAGTCATCGTTGTGACTGGCGGTACGAGGGGAATCGGCATCGGACTCGCCCGTCACCTCGGCGGCCGCGGTGCCAGTGTCGTGGTGACGGGACGCCGACAAGCTGGGGTCGATGCGGCCGGCGCCGAATTGGCGGACCTTGGCATCGATCATCTGGCCCGGTCGGTCGACGCAGGCGACGCCGACGCCACAACCGAGTTGGTCGCCGACGTCATCGAACGTTGGGGGCGGGTTGACGGGCTGGTCGCCAATGCCCAGAGCTTTCGACCGACCACGCCGCTTGTTGATGTGAGCGAATCTGACATGGACCTGTTGTTCGACACCGGCCCCAAAGGGACACTCTGGGCTATGCAGGCTGTTCATCCGTACATGCGCGACGCGGGATTCGGTCGGATCGTAACGATGGCTACCTCGATGGGCTTCACCGGAGCTTCCGGATATGGACCGTATGCGGCTTCCAACGAGGCGATCCGCTCGCTGACCCGCACCGCAGCCAACGAATGGGGACGCGACGGAATCACGGTGAACTGCGTCCTGCCGGCTTCGGCCGCGCATCGACTCGACCCAGCGGCGGACCCTCAACGGGAGGCTGCCTTCGCAGCCATGTACGACGATCATCCGCTCGGTCGCGACGGCGACCCCGACACCGACATCGCCCCGGTTGTGGCATTTCTTCTCTCGCCCGAGAGCCGTTATGTCACCGGCCAGACGATCGGTGTCGATGGCGGTGGTCTCCTGCGGTCTTGAGTCGCGGTCTTGCACCGCGGTCGTGAATCGAGGTCTTGGTCCGCGGTCTTGATCCAACGGCCTTGTGCCGGTGGGTTGGGCGGGGCCTCAGCTGCGGAATCGCCAGCGAAGGTGGGCTTGTCTGGCGTTGACCTCAGTGTGGCGTTGTGTTGGGGTGAAGGTGGGTGTGTCGGCGGGAAGGAACGAGCGGACCTCGCTGAGGGGTACGACGGTGGTCGCTGGGACGGGCCGGGTTTCGCTGTGCGGCCAGAACCAGCGCAGGGTGCACAAGCCGTTGCGTCGCCCGGCGATATCGAGCCAGTTGCGCACGCCCGGATCGGTGGCGCTCAGCACGAAACGCACCCGGCCATCGTTGGAGACCTCGACTTGACGGTGGTTGCGGCTGCTGATGTGGGCGTAGGGGTCGACGGGTTCGAAGTTGTGCATGGTGTAGAGGTGCATCGACCAGTAGCGGGCGTCGGGTTGGTCGCAGTCGATCACCAGTGCCTCGTCCGGTGACAGGTCCCAGAAACAGAATTCGTAGCGGGCGTCGGCGAGGCCCTTGTTGAGCTTGACGGTGTTGGCCGTGAAGGAGTTGTCGGTTCGCAGAGCACGGTTCTCGACCAGGTAATTGTTCCAGTAGCTCATCGACTCCTCGATCTCGTTGATCGTCTCGTCGAGCCGTGCCGCGAACTGGCCGGCGGTCAGCGGCCCTGCGGGCTCCGGGTCGAGACACTCGATGGTGAAGGTGGCCGGCTCTGCGGGTCGCCAGTCGTAGTAGTACTCGCGGATCGACACCATTACGGCGCCCTCCGGAAGTTCCACGTCGGGGCTGTCGCCGCCCAGTGTCAACTCGAAGTCCTCGCCTTCGTTTATTCCGTGGTCGGTGGCGGTCAGTTGCGCGACCGTACCCCACACCCGACGGTGCATGAAACCGGCACGGATCGCCAGCAGGAACTCCTGACAGGTGTGCATGCGACCGACTATCCGGTATCGCCGTGCGGGGTCGATGCGGGCGTGCCGGTAGGTGTTGTCGTTGTTGGGTCCGCCCCACTGGCTGACCAGATCGTTGTGGCGATGAAAGAACGGGCGTGTCGGGTCGGCGTGCAGTGTTTCCCAGGCGAGCCACAGCGAGAGTTGATCGGCGAGGTGTTCGAAGCCTTCGAGCCGGCCCGAGGGGTCGGTGGCGAAGGGGGCTTCGGTCATCCGTTCGCCCATCTCCTTGAGACGATCGCATGCAGCGTGCCAAGCCTTGAGTGGGATGCTCATGTCGGTCTTCTGCTCGCTGAGCGGATGTTCGACTGGACACAGATGCCGCTGATCGTGGACGACTCGTCGGAGGCGAGCCACGTCACCACGGCCGCTATCTCTTCTGGCCGGCTGAGCCGCGCCAGGTTCAAACCGGCGGTGTGTGCGTCGACACCTCCGGGTTGTTCGGCGAGGTGGGCCAACAGGGGACCGGTTGCGGTGGGTCCCGGGGTGACCGCGTTGGCCCGGATACCGAGGTGCCCGTATTCGGTGGCGACTGTTTCCATCAGCGAGATGACGCCTGCTTTCGCGGCCGCGTATCCCCCGAGTTGGTAGTGGCCGCCGATTCCCGCGCCTGACGACATCGACACGATGCTGCCGCTTCGTTGGTGTACCATGTGGCGGAGCACGGCCCGGGTCGCGAAGAATGTGGTGTCGAGGGTGAGCCTCTGCTGGAAGTGCCAGTCGTCGTCGCTGAGGTCGCCGATGAGTCCTGTCCGGGAGACGCCGACGTTGTTGTAGAGCACGTCTACACGGCCGTGCTGTGCGACCCCCTGGTTCACCCAGTCTGTGGCGAACGCTGAGTCGGACATGTCGCCCGCCAGTCCGCTGCCCCCGGTCTCGCCGACGATTGCGTCGAGGGATGCGGGGTCGAGGTCGTTGAGCCACAGGGTCGCGCCCTGCGCGGCGAATCGTCTGGCGACCGCCGCGCCTATCCCGGCGCCGGCGCCGGTGATCAACGCAACCTTGTCCTCGAGCAGCCGGCTCATGCCGGCACCGGCCCGGGGTCGGTGACTCTGCGCCGTGACCGACTGTTGGTCGGGTCTGGTTGCAGTGCGGGTTCTGGCATGAGTGTCTCGGTCAGTGGGCTGTGGGACGGGCTGACAGTATGCGTGGCGGGCCGTCCGTCACCGCGGCCGTGTCGCGATGATCGCGGTTGTAGGCGCTCAATACCATTCCGGCTTCGAGAACTTTGCCGTGTCCATGGCCAGGATCGAGCGCTGGTCGTGCGGGGGATGCAGTGTTCATTCGGCTTGCAGTTCGCCGACGATGTCGGTGATGAGTTCGGTCGCTACGACGGAGGGTTCGCCGGCGGCGGCGCGCGCCACATACGTCGAGTCGGGCAGCGGGGGAATCGACTCGGCCCGTGGCCAGCGGATCAGATCGCCTTTCATGGTGCTCTCGGCGAGGACCGCTACCCCCAGCCCTGCTTCTGCGGCGCCTATGACGCTTGCTGCGCTGGGCCCCGAGAAGGTGAACGTGAAGGGTATGGCTGCGTTGGTCAGTGCCTTTCGTGCAAGGGGACGGTAGAAGCCGCCCTCGCCGAAGGTGATCAGGGGCACGGCGCCTTGTTCGTACTGGCTGTCCGGGGCGCAGACCCAGATGAGCGGGTCCTTCCAGAGGGTCTGGTCCTCTGGTTGCCGGTCTTGTTCGATCACTTGCAGCACGGCGACGTCGAGTTCGCTGCGGGCCAGCATTGAAGCGAGTCGAAATGAGCGGTCGACGAAGAATTCGATCGACGCTCTGGGGTGAATGCGGTTGAAACGTGAGAGGACGGCGCACATGCGCGCGGTGCTGATCTCCTCCGGGGTGCCGACTTTGACGGTGCCGCTGAGTTCGGAGCTCTCTAGGCGGCTGACGGCTTCGTCGTGTGTTTCGACGATGGCTCGGGCGTAGTGGAGGAGTTCTCGCCCGTCGCGTGAGGGCCGCAGCGAGTGTCCTTCGCGAATCAGCAGGTTGCGACCGATTTTTTCTTCCAGGCGTTTGATCTTCCAGCTGACGGCTGACTGGCTGACCTCCAGAGACTCGGCTGCTCGGGTCATGCCTTTGAGGTCGATGACGGCGGCGAAGGTCCTCAGCGATTCGATGTCCAACTGCATCGGCTGAGTATGCCACGCGACCATGACAAATTTTGGCGATAACTATTAAAAATATATGGTTGTGTCATATTGGTTCGGGGAGGATAATACAGTCATGACCATCAACCCGAATCCGTCCACGGTTACCGCAGCAGCGCTCCGCTCAGCGCTCGGTCCGGGTTTTCAGTTCGGCGGCGTTTCGGACTACACCCTGCGTGTCATCAGCCGACCCCAAGAAGTCCACTGACCCACAGTCTCAGTCTGGCGATGGGTCTCCCCCTTCCCATCGCCACCCAAGGTAGCGCCTCGCCGGTCCGCCCCCAGCGGCCGGCCGGCGCTACCATATTCGTCGGGCAGCGGCCCAGCGGCTGAGTTCGTTGCGGTTTGAGAGATGGAGCTTGCGAAGCACTGCCGAGGCGTGAGTCTCGACCGTCTTGATCGAGATCGACAGTCGACGGGCGATCTCCTTGTACGTGTAGCCGCGGGCCAGATGCCTGAGAACCTCCTGTTCCCGCGGGGTGAGCCGGTCGAGGTCATCATCGGCGTCCTCGTCGGTCGGGGCACTGTCGGCGTTGAAGGCGTCGAGCACGAATCCTGCCAGACGGGGCGAGAAGACAGCGTCACCGTTGCTCACCCGGATGATCGCCTCGACCAGATCATCGCCTGAGATCGACTTGGTGACGTAGCCGCGGGCGCCCGCCCGTACCACGTTGATCACATCGGTTGCCGCGTCAGACACTGACAGAGCCAGGAAGCGGGTGTCGATCCGGCCCGATGCGACCGCTTCGATGACCTCCCGGCCCGAACCCGAGGGCAGGTGGATGTCGAGCAGCACCACGTCGGGCCTCCACTGTTCAATGGCCGCGACCGCTGAGGCCACGTCGTCGGCCTCAGCGACCACATTCACACGGTCCCCGAGCTCGACCCGCACCCCGCTTCGAAACAGCCGATGGTCATCGACGATGACGACTCTTGGAACTGCGGCAACCATCCCCTCACCGTAGCCGTCGAGGGTTGTCGGGGTGTGGGCGGCGGGGTCGTTTGCGCGTCGGTTCAGTCTCGTAGCCGCCCAGGGTTGTCGGGGTGGGTGGTGGGCGCTCCGGGGTAGTGGTGGGACTGTGGCTGCCACAACCTGCATCCGCTAGTCGGTCGCCGGGCCGCGGTTCTGAGGATCTGTGACGAGGGGAACGAAACGGACACGACCGAGAGTCTCGATGGTCGTTTCGCCACCGGTTCGTTCAAGGCGGGTGAGGTGTTGGATCCCACCGAGGGGTCCGAGCGGGATTATGAGTCGGCCTCCGTCTGCCAACTGTTCAAGCAGGGGCGAAGGTGTGGTCTCGGTGGACGCGGTGACCACCACTGCCGAATACGGCGCGCCGCGGGAGTAGCCGAGAGTGCCATCGGCTCTGACCACCTTCACGTTGTGGCAGCCCAGTTCGGCAAGCATCTCGGCGGCGGCGTCGGCGAGGTTCTGGTGACGTTCCACGGTTATCACTTCAGAGGCCAACTCGGCGAGCACCGCGGCCCCGTAACCCGAGCCTGTTCCCACTTCCAACACCCGGTCGTCCGCTGTGATTCCGGCGACTTGGGCCATCAGCGCGACGATGTAGGGCTGTGAGATCGTCTGGCCGGCCGCTATGGGCAGCGGGTGATCCTGGTAGGCAGTTTCGACGAGCGACTCCTGCACGAACAGGTGTCGGGGCACGGACTCCATCGCGGCCAGCACCCGAGAGTCGGTCACTCCGCGGTTCCTTATCTGTTCGTCGACCATCAATGCGCGCCGCCGACGGTGGACTTCTTCAGTGACGGCACGGCGGGCGGAAGCGCGCTTCGTCCGGCGGAACAGGTTCGGTCTGTCGTGCCGACGGGGCATGCTCCATCTTCGCCGATTCGGTTCCCGCCCGCCGGGTGTCGAGGTCTTCGACCCGCCGTTCAGTTCGCGCTTGTTTGGATGAGGCCCTGTTTCGAGTAGCCTTTTCAGTTCCGAGTAATTCTGAATGCGCGGGCCATGGGCCTGGAGGTGAGGTCTCATGGTTGGTTCGGCGAGGGTGGTCCATGCGCTTCGCAGCATGCTCGTTGTGCTGCTGGTTTGGGCTGTTCTTGCCTTGGCCGTGCTGTTCTCTCATCGGCAGGCGGATGCACAGACTGACGTGAAGTATTGGGTCACGGTTGAGCGGACCCACATTGTCGTGGGCCAGCCGGCGGTGTTCGTCTTCTCGCGCAGTGAACCAGCGACCGCTGATCTGAACTTTCGCTTCTCCGTCTCACGGAACTACGGAATTGTTGCAGCAAAAGACCTTGGTTGGCAGTCGGCGACCATAAGAAAGGGAAGCAGTTCGACGCGGTTCTCGGTCCCCACCTCGGTGGAGTGCCTTGCCGTCCCCGCGACTCCGGCCAAGTGTCTTTCTGATTCAGGGGTCGGCGACGTTCACCTGAGCGCCCATACCACGAATTTCCTGTTCCAGTGGGTCAAGGACGGCGCGGTGACCGCAGGGAGTCCGGTGGTTCTGGTGCATGGTACCAAGCTGCCGCTTCCTGAGTTGGTGCGCCAGACAGTGCCGACCACGACCACTACAACCACGACTACAACCACTACAACCACTACAACCACTACGACTACGACTACTACGGTTGCACCGCGGGAAACGCCGGAGGTGAGTGTGACCGCGGGTGGCGATGTGACAGAGGGTGGCGATGCGATCTATACGATCACCGCCGCCCCGGCTCCGTCGGCGGACCTCGATGTCACTGTCACGGTTTCGGCCACAGGTGATTTCGGTGCTGTCACTGGGTTGCGCAGGGTCACGGTTCCCACCGGCGGTAGAGCAACCCTCACGGTCTCCACGACCGACGACGGAACCGACGAAGCCGACGGTTCGGTAACTGCCACTGTCGTCGGTACTGGCAGCGGTTACACGGTGTCTGCCACACGAGGTGCAGCCACGGTGGCTGTCGCTGACGATGACGACCAGCCCGTCCGTCCGGTCGTTGTTCAGCCGCCTGTTGTCGAGCCGCCTGTTGTTCAGCCGCCTGTTGTCGAGCCGCCTGTTGTTCAGCCGCCTGTTGTTCAGCCGCCTGTTGTCGAGCCGCCTGTTGTTCAGCCGCCTGTTGTTCAGCCGCCTGTTGTTCAGCCGCCTGTTGTTCAGCCGCCTGTTGTTCAGCCGCCTGTTGTTCAGCCGCCTGTTGTTCAGCCGCCTGTTGAGCAATCGTCGGTTGAAGTCCAACAACCCGACGAACCGCAGGAACCGGTCGCACCAACCACCACGACCACGACTCTGCCGCCGACCACGACGACCACGACGACCACCACAACGATGCCCCCACCTGTGTTCGGGGAGACTGCGGTGATCACTGATCCGATTCGGATCAGTGTTGTGGGTTCCGATCCCGTTGTCGAGGGCGAAGACGCCCTCTTCGAGGTCACAGCCGACCGTGCCCCCGGAACCGATCTGGCCGTCGAGGTTGTGATTGAACGTGACGGCGATTTTGTCGGGTCAGCGGATCGCGGCTCGAAGACTGTGTGGCTCCGGGCATCGGAGATGTCTGCATTCCACGCGGTTCCGACGCTCGACGGACCCAGAGACGAACCGGACGGTGCGGTTGTTCTGACCGTCCAACCATCGCCGGATTACGTGATCAGCGGTCCGGCCGGTGTCAGGGTCGTCGTTCTCGACAACGATCCGCCCGCGGGGCAGGGTTCGGAGCTGGTGGCTGCCACACCCGTGACTACGGCCACGCAGACGCTGCTGGTTGCGGCTCAGGAGCTTGACCGGGAAGTCGATATCAAGCCTTCGCTCGAGGTGGCCCCAACCACAACGCTCCGTTCGATGGAGGTTTCTGTTGTGGATCCCGGTCCAGTCGCCGCAGCGGTTGCTCCAAACGACATTGCGGCGACACTGGAAACCAGTTCAACGAGCATCCTTGTCCGTGCGCTTCAAGTTCTGCTGCTTCTGTTGATCGCGGCGTTGATGGTCGTCATGTTCCTTGTGAGAAGCACAAACTCCGAACGTAGTTGAGGCTGCTCAAGCCTCTGGCCCCATACTGGGCGTGAACCCCGCCCGAGTGGAGCGTCTCAACACCGCGAGGCGGCGATCCGTGTCGTCTGAGCGTTCCGCTGATCATGCCATGACAGCTGGGACCGCCATTGCCGGTTCGGTGTATGGTTCTGACTTGGACGGGTCGACAAGGCGGCCCTGCGACTGTCAATGTCGAGGTCTGGAGGGCAAACCGGTGAGTCTCGGATTCGCAGATCTGGTCGCGGGGATGCGACTGGCGGGCGTGGTCGCCGACGGCGAGGTGACGGTGGTGGCCGTGGAGATGCACGGGCCGGGTTCGGCAACCCTCACCTACCGCACAGGTGACGGACGGTTGGGCGACCGGATCATCGGGGAGGGCGATCTGGAGGGCTTCGCCGAGCCGGAGCAGCGGAGATGGAGTTTCGACGCCGACGGTGCGATGTTCAAGCTCGCGGCGGAGGCACAGCGGTTGCAGCAGGCTCATCTCGCCGATCCGTTCGCTGCGGTCGACACGTCCAACATCGAGCCCTACCCGCACCAGATCGATGCGGTCTACAACCGGATGCTCGAGCTTCGGCCGTTGCGGTTCGTGCTGGCGGACGATCCGGGTGCGGGCAAGACGATCATGTCGGGGCTGTTGATCCGCGAGTTGATGTTGCGCGGTGATGTGGTCCGTTGTCTGATCGTGGCGCCGGGGAGTCTGGTGGAGCAGTGGCAGGACGAGCTGTGGCAGAGGTTCGGACTGTCGTTCGAGTTGATGTCGCGTGCCGCGGTCGAGGATTCCCGCACGGGCAACCCGTTCGCGGAGAAGAACCTTCTGATCGCCCGGCTGGATCAGCTCTCTCGGTCTGAGGACATGGCAGAGCGGGTCAAGGGTTCGCAGTGGGATCTGGTGATCGTTGATGAGGCCCACAAGATGTCGGCGAACCGTTACAGCGGGGAGCTGCGCCGCACGAAGCGGTTCATCCTCGGTGAGGCGCTGCGGGAGCGCACTCGGTATCTGCTGTTGCTGACGGCCACTCCCCACAACGGCAAGGACGACGACTTCCTGGCGTTCATGACTCTGGTCGATCCGGACATGTTCGAAGGCCGGCTGCGAAGACGCGGCAACAAGGGCGACGGCGACGAACGGCCGGAGATGCCTGACACGTCACAGGTGATGCGTCGGATAGTGAAGGAGAACCTGCGTACCTTCGAGGGCCGTCGGTTGTTCCCTCAGCGCCATGCGCACAGCTTGAGTTTCGAGCTGTCGGGGCCTGAGGGCGAGTTGTACGAGGCAGTTACCAACTATGTGCGGACGGGAATGAACCGGGCTCAGCGGATGCAGGAGGGGGGCGACCGCCGTGGGATCATGGTCGGGTTCGCCCTGGCGGGTCTCCAGCGTCGGTTGGCGTCGTCCCCGGCTGCGATCTATCACTCGTTGCGCCGCCGCCGGGACCGTCTGGCAGAACAGGAGTCCGAACTGCGTCGTCTGGCTTCGTCGGGCGATCCGGTTCCTGTGGTTGATCTGCCCCGTGGCGTGCGGATCAGCGATCTGGAGGATTTTGATTTCGA
Organism: Acidimicrobiales bacterium; assembly: GCA_963662455.3. Lineage (GTDB taxonomy): Bacteria > Actinomycetota > Acidimicrobiia > Acidimicrobiales > Aldehydirespiratoraceae > VXYK01. The sequence continues at coordinate 207,352 of CAXXNK020000006.1, read as the reverse complement.
CGACTACAGCGACGATGAGCTCGAGGAGTTGGAGAGCATCGTGATCGACGCTGCCACCGCTGCGGGGACCGCTGATGAGCTTGCGGCGGAGGTTGCGGAGTTGGAAGTGCTGGTCGAGCTGGCCGACAGAGTCCGCACGAGCCGTGAGGACACCAAATGGGTGCAGCTTCGGGACTTGCTGCGTTCCGGTCGCTTCGCGGTCGGGGCCGGTCTCAGCGGCGACGGGGAAGACTCTGTCGGGCGTGAAGCCGTCCCCAAGCTGATCGTGTTCTCTGAACACAAGGACACGCTCACCTATCTGGAGGAGCGGATCGCCGCTGAGTTGGGCCGCCCAGAGGCGGTCGTCGTCATTCACGGCGGGATCAAGCGCCATGACCGCAGGGCGATCCAGGACCGTTTCCGGGTGGACCCGACGGCTCAGGTCATGGTGGCCACCGACGCGGCGGGTGAGGGTGTCAATCTGCAGGTCGCCAACTTGATGGTCAACTACGACCTGCCCTGGAACCCGAACCGCATTGAGCAGCGCTTCGGGCGGATCCATCGAATCGGCCAGAATCGGCCTTGCCACATGTGGAACCTGGTCGCTCACGAGACTCGGGAGGGTCAGGTGTTCCAGCGCCTGTTCGAGAAGATCGAGCAGCAGCGGGGCGTGTTCGGCGATCAGGTTTACGACGTGCTCGGCGACTCGCAGATCAATGTCTCGCTGAGGGATTTGTTGATGCGGGCCATTCGCTCCGACGCTGACCCGGCGCACGGGGCCTGGATGGACGAGGTGATCGACGGCGACATCGGAACCCAGCTCAACGGCGTGTTGGAAGAGCGGGCGCTGGTGTCGGGCCTTGCCGATGCGGCTGCCAACGATGAGATCCGCCGAACGATGGCGCAGGCGAAGGCCCGCAAGCTGTCGCCGTGGTTCGTGCAGACGTTCTTCTCGACGGCGCTGTGCCACTACGGCGGGCGGATCACGGGCCGTGAGAACGGCCGCTTCGAGATCACCCGCGTGCCGGTGGCGGTGCGTGCCGCCGCTGACCCTTCGCTCGGGGCGGTGCACGACCGTTACCACAGGGTGACCTTCGACAAGGCCCACATCGCGCCTGATCCGTCTCGTTCTGATTCTGGTGAATCGAGTGCTCGTCAAGGGGTTGGAGTCCCGGCTGAACTCGTGTCGCCCGGGAGTCCGCTGCTCACCGCTGTGCTTCGCAGGGTTTCCGCCGACCACGGCGAGACCCTTCAGCGGGGAGCGATTCTGGTTGACCCCAAGAATCCGTCGGTGGAGCCCCGTTTGCTGGTGTTCCTCGACCATTCCATCACCGATGGGCGCCTCGTTCACGGGAGTCGTCAGGTGGTGTCTCGGAGGGTCCAGTATGTGGAGATCGACCGGCATGGAAAGGTTTGTGACCCGGGCGGTCAGCCTTATCTCAACTATGCGCCTCTGGCCGAGGAGCAAGCGGGCCTGCTCGATGGGCGGGTTGATCTCGATTGGGCCGGCCACGCGGCTGAGGTCGGTGCGCGTGATTGGGCGATCGAGCAGATGGCGGCGCCACACTTCGAGGAGGTTCGTGCGGTTGTCACCGGCCGGGTTGCTCGTGTTGCAGAGGCGGTGAGGGAGCGGCTGGAAGCTGAGATTCGCTACTGGGACCTGCGAGCTGAGGAGATCAAGGCCCAGGAACTCGCTGGGGGCAAGCCTCGTCTGAATTCGGGGAGGGCTCGGGCTAGGGCTGAGGAACTGGAGGCTCGCCTGGCGCAGCGTCGTGCCGATCTTGCGCTGGAGGAGAACCTCCACAACGGCCCGCCGACTGTGGTCGGGGCGGCGCTCGTGGTCCCGCAGGGCCTGCTCGATCAACTGCAGGGGAGTCCGCCTGTTCTCGACGCCACCGCCGACAAGATGGAGACCGACCGGCGTGCCGTCGCTGCGGTGATGAAGTCCGAGAGGGCGCTGGGCCGCAGACCCGAGCAACAGGAGCACAGCAACCCCGGTTTCGACGTGCTGTCGTTCGATCCCGTGGCTGGGGTCTATTACCTGATCGAAGTCAAAGGCCATCTGCCGGGCACCGAGCAGATCAGCGTCAGCAAGACCCAGGTCGGGCAGGCCCAGTGCAGTCCCGATGTGTGGCGGTTGGCGGTTGTGTCAGTCCCCGACGAACCCGACGCCGAACCCGAGGTCCGTTACCTGGTCAGGCCCTTCGAGGGCGTGACGATGCACGAAGCCCAGACCAGCATCCCCCTGAACGTCTCGGATCTCCTGGCCCAGTCGCTGCCCCCGCACTGATCCGGGTGACGGATCAAGCCCGACGCTCTGCTATTTGGTACGATATTTGTTGACTGAAATTCATACGGGGCAAGACATGCGTATATCCGAACGTGGACAAATCACCATCCCCAAGCGGTTGAGGGACCGTTTCGGTATGAACAAGGATGTCGAAGTTGAGATAACGCCGACAGAACACGGCCTGCTGATCCAGAAGCGGTCGGCCGCCCAGCATCCAGTCGAGAGGGTCAGTGGAATACTTGACAGCGTTGCCGACGTCGGTGACGTCGACTCCTACCTCGACGAGATTCGGGGATGATCACGGCTGTTGACACCAACGTCCTGCTAGATGTTTTCGGAGCCTGCGCGTAAACGTGGGGTGGGGGGTGGTTGAGGGTCCCTGAGTTGGGGGTGGGGCCCTGCTGGAATCGGTGATTGCAATGACCAACGTTCCAGGAGGGCCCCGATGGCTAGTGATGTTATGCGGGTGCGGTTGCATCTGCGCCAGATTCGTGTGTTGGAGGTGGTTGAGGACACCCCGGCTGTGTTGAGGGTCCGGGTCGAGTCGACCCAGACGCGGGTCCGGTGCCCGCATTGCGGGTTCAAGTGCCACAAGGTTCATGACACGCGTGAACGGCAGGTGCGTGATCTGGAGGTGTCGGGCCGGCAGACGACGTTGGTGTGGATGCGCCGCCGTATGGTGTGCGGCAACTGTTCACAGCGGTTCATGGAGGACCACGACGAGTTCGACGGCAAGTTGACACGCCGGTTGGCGCATCGGCTGGTCGCGGACGCGCAACAGATGACGATCCGTGCGGTGGTGCGCCGCCACGGTGTGCACTGGGGTGTGATCAACACGCTGGTGCGTGCCTGGTCGGGGCTCATCGCCGCGCATCGCCGTTCCCAGCGCTGCAAGGTGTTGTTGGTTGATGAGACCTCGATGCGCAAACGGCACCGGTATGTGACCGTGATCGTCAACGGCGACACCGGACACACCCTGGCGATGGTCGAGCACCGCAGCTCCGCAGCACTCACAGGGTTTTTGATGTCGCAGCCACACCGCTGGCGCCGAGGTGTCAAAGTCGTCGTCACAGACGGATCGGCCGCCTACAAAGCCTCCATCGGCGCCTGCTTGCCACACGCACGCCATGTCCTTGACCGGTTCCACGTCATCAGATGGTTCACAGCCGCGCTCACCGCGGTGCGCCGCGACACCCAACGCCGCCACGACGGAACCAAACCCGTCTTCGATCCCGAAGTGTTCCGTGCCCGGTTCTTGCTGGCACGTCGAGGCGACACCGTAAGCGACGTCGACCAGGCCCGCCTCGACAAACTCTTCGAGCAACACCCGAAGCTGCAAACCGGTTGGGAAGCACTCCAAGAACTCCACGGCCTCTACCTAGCCGACGACCACCACGGCGCGCTCGAGGCGCTCGACAGGTTCTGTGACCTCTACCAAACCGGTCAACTGCCCGAGTTCCACAACATCGTCGACACCATCATCGCCTGGTCCGACGAAATCCTGGCCTGGCACCACACCAACCGACCCTCCAACGGACGGATCGAAGGCACCAACAACCTCCTGCAAACCCTACGACGAACCGCCCACGGCTTCACCAACCCCACCAACTACGCCGCCCGCGGACTCCTGATAACATGACCCGCCAAACCCGGTGCCAGCAACCCCACATCCCACATTTACGCGCAGGGCCTGTTTTCGTGTCCGGCGCACCACACCATTCTCAATCCTCTGAATGGCTCATCGGTGCCTACGACAGAGGAGCCGTCTTGGTCTGTGATGTCGTCTATTCAGAACTTGTGCCGGCTTTTGGTGACCGCTCCCCACTGGACAGGGCACTGCGGGAGATCAATGCGACGGTCTCTCCGATTGACACGGCCGTAGCCTACGAAGCGGGACTGCGGTGGAAGCGGTACCGGCAGGCGGGCGGATCGAGGAAACGCATCATCACCGACTTCCTGATCGGCGCTCACGCCTTTGCGAATGCCGACATCTTCTTGACCCGGGACCGGGGATTCTATGCCACCTACTTCCCCGAACTTCAAGAAAAGTAGAGGGTCAGCCGAGGAATCCACCAGCGTCAGCACGGAGTGACGACACCCGCAAGGAACAACCTGGTTTTCTAGCTGATCCGTTTGTCAGGTCAGAATTATGACCTATGCTCATGCATGTGACAGACACACTCCCGTTCTCCGAAGTAAAGGCGCATCTCTCTGAGATGGCCGACCGCGTCGAGCGTCAGCACGATCGCATCTTTGTGACCCGCAATGGTCGCCCATCGTTCGTTCTCATCAGTCCCGACGATCTCGAATCGCTGGAGGAGACTCTCGACATAATGCGCGATGGGGAACTGGTCGAGTCGCTGCGCAGGTCGCTTCGAGAAGCCGCCGAAGGGAAGCATCTGCCGCTCCCCGACGAGTTCTGAGGCGACCCCGTGTATGAGGCGAGGATCACGCCTGAGGCGATGCGCAACCTGGTTCGGGTACCAGACAAGGTGAAAGACGCCGCAATGGCCGCAATCTCCGGGCCATTGACCGAGAACCCCCGCCGGCTGGGGAAACCTCTCGTTGGAGAGCTTGAGGGGTTCTGGTCTGCCCGGAGGGGCGACTATCGCATCATCTATACAATCTCCGAAGACGACAAGATGGTGGTGATTCACCGGATCCAGCACCGCCGAGACGTTTACCGACCCAGCTGAGAAACTTGAAGAACAACACCTTCCGGTTGCCGACTGCACACGTTGTCGCGTGTCCGTGGCGACGGGCCCACTGCGCGAGGCAGCCGGGTTCGGTGACCGCTCCTTCGGTGAGCACTCGGATGATTCGGTGCTGGTCTCGTTTCCCGGCTGATCGGCGGGGTCTTCCGCTTCGGGGTTGCTTCATGTATCGACTAGATCCAGTCCGGCTCGGATTTCGCCGTGGTGTCGAATAGAGGCACAAATATATGTCAATTATCGGTAGTAAACCCTGTCAATTATCGGTACTCTGGTTCTGTGGCTGAGTACCTCGATCGTTTGGTCGATCCGCTTGTGTCCGATCTCCTCAAGGAGCTCCCCGCGCTGGCGCTGGTCGGGCCGAGGGGTTCGGGTAAGACGACTACCGCACAGCGTCATGCCCGAACCGTGATCCGGTTGGACCGCCCGGCTGAGGCGCTGTCGGTAGCGGCCGACCCCGACACGGCGATTGAGGGCCTGGTTGAGCCCGTGCTGCTTGATGAGTGGCAAGAGGTACCCCAGGTGCTGGGTGCGGTCAAACGGGCCTGCGACACTGAGCCCAGACCCGGCAGGTTCATCTTGACGGGATCAATCCGGGCTGAAGTTGAGACCGAAACCTGGCCCGGAACTGGCAGGGTCACCCGGACAGCGGTTTATCCAATGACAGTCGGGGAGCGCCTCGGCCTGCCCGAGGTGCCGCTAGTCGATCGGATCGCACGAGGCGAGTTGGCCGTCGGCGCAGATCAGAGCTCAACGGTGACGGCGAACCCGAATCTTCGCTACTACATTGAGCAGTCCGTATGTGGCGGGTTCCCTCAGGCCGCGCTGCATCTCTCAGAGCGAGCCCGCCGAAGTTGGCTCGACACCTACATCGAGGAGATCGTTACGCGCGACTCCCAGATCGCCGGCGACAGATACGACAATGCCCGGTTGGCCCGGTTCTTCGAGGCATACGCGCTCAACTCGGCCGGTATCACCGACGACGCAACCCTGTGCGAAGCGGCGGGTATCAACCGTCGCACTGTGCTGCGCTACTTGGATCTGTTGGATCGACTGCACATCATTGACGAGCTGCCTGCCTGGACGTCGAACCGACTCAAGAGACTGTCGCTGGCGCCCAAGCGGTTCTTGGTCGATCCGTCGCTTCTGGCATCAGTGACCGGTGCCAACAGCCAGATGGCCATGAGAGACGGCAACCTTTTGGGGCGTCTCCTTGAGACCATGGTGGTGGCCCATCTGAGGGCACAAGCAACAGTCAGCGAGCACCGTTGTCGCCTGTATCACCTTCGACAGCACCACGGTCGCCACGAGATAGATGTGATCGCCGAACTGGACTCCCAGCATCTGCTGGCGTTCGAGATCAAAGCCACTGCCGCGCCCTCCCGCGACGATGCACGTCACCTCATGTGGCTGCGCGATCATCTCGGTGACCAGTTGCTCGCCGGCGTCGTGTTGCACACGGGGCCCTCAGCATTCGTGCTCTCCGACCGCATATGGGCACTACCGATCAGCTTCCTCTGGAAGGGTTAGCCCATCAATTTCCAACGTCACGGAACTTCTGGCCGCGGCATCCTCGACCCCGATCTGCTGTTGTCGGTGACCGAGGCGGGTACCCTCGGAGTTGGCGAATTTGTTGACTCGGAGGCCGACCGATGCCTTCGCTTCGGTGTACTTGACCTTCTCGCGAGTTCCTGATTGACAGGGGTGGGGACGGCGGACGATGTCGGCGGAGTATTGTGCCGGGTTGTGGGTAGGGTGAGCGGTCTTGAGCGGGGCCTCTACCAGGCGTGAGTGTGTGCGGCCGAAACTGATCGACGCGGCCTTGCCGTTGGCGGGGATCAACGAGGCGGGGTCTTGCAAGAAATCTGGTGGCGCGACCCGCCCTTTCTTGGAGGTAAGTCATGAGTCACGGTGAGAAAGCGAGGCTGATTCCGGTGGCGGGAATCAGAGGTAGGCAGGAGGCTGAAGACCGTGCCACCTCCGCGTTGCTGGCGGTAATGACAGTCGTGCGACCGTTCGCGACTGTGGTGTTGGGGATGTTCGGCGCGAGAGTTGGGAGACGTGCGCAGGTTGAGGCGTACATACAACCGACCTGCGAAACCTCCGATGGAACCTCGTTGCGGCCCGACGGCCTGATTCGTGTGCTGCAAGGCAACAACGTTTTGTTCGAGGCGTACCTTGAAGTGAAGACTGGGACGGCCGCGCTGAGCGCAGACCAGTTGAGCGCCTACATGGAAGCGGCGAAAGCCAACGGTGTGGGTGCTGTGATCTCTATCTCCAACGAGATTGCGCCGTCGCCCGGTGTGCATCCGACTGAAGGTGTCCGGGTGCGAGGCAGGTCCGGTCCCGATCTGCATCATGTTTCGTGGGCGAAAATCGTCTCCAAGGCGATCAAGGAACATCATCATCGGGGCGTCGAAGACCCGGAGCAGGCATGGATCCTCGGAGAGTTGATCCGCTATCTGACGCATCCGAACTCGGGTGTGGTCGAGTTCTCCGACATGGGGACGGGCTGGGTGTCTGTCAGGGACGGAGCGTTCGAGGATCGTCTGTCAAAACGTGATCCCGACGTTGCCGATGTGTGTCAACGCTGGGATCAACTGCTCAGTGTCGCGGCGATGAGGCTGAGCGTTGACACCGGAGCCGACGCGATCGAAGTCATCCCAAGAACGCATCAGCACGACCCGCGCCTTCGCAGCAAAGACTTCATCGACTCGCTTTGCGAGACAGGGATTCTGAGCGGTGAACTGAGAGTGCCGGACACCATCGGCGATATAGAACTTGCGGTCAACCTGCGAGCGAGGAGGATCACCCTGAGCACACGGCTCAAAGCTCCCGACGAGCGTACTCCACGAGCGCGTGTGGTCTGGCTCGTCAAGCAACTGAAACATGCCCCGGAGGCCCTGTTGATTGATGCATACCCGAAAGCGACCAAGAACCCTGTCACCGCGTCGTTGGCCGAGCTTCGCGAAAATCCGCTGGCATGCATCGGCCCGGACAAGAAACCCCCAGCGCGCTTTGTTTTGCGGCTCCATTCGCAGATGGGAGAGGGCCGAGTGAGCAAACGCAAACCAGGCTTCATCGACTCGGTGGTTGAGGCCACCGTCGTGTACTATGCCGAAGTTGTTCAAGACCTCCAAGCGTTCGTCCCCAAAGCACCGCCGATAGCCGCACCCAAGTCGTCACAGTCTGGCGAGGAGTCAGCGATCGCGAGTGACGATGCCGACAACGAACAGTCTGATCGTTTCGCGAGAAGTAAATGTTGACGAGTTACAAAATTCTAGACTCACGCGTCGCGGTTTGTTGCCAATGACGAGTGCATGAGCTTGATTGTCTTCAAGTGGGTTACTGGAGACTAGTTGTCCATTGTCGTATGCAACTACGCTACAAAATGAGGCAACGCCAACACCATTCTCAAGCGTCAATGACATGTCTCGACGGAGCCGAGCTATATCGACCGACATTTCAGGATCTTTGAACGCAGCGGTCGAGATTCGACCGTCTACGAAATGAGCCGAGTGTATTCTGCGCCAGAGAATTTCATCTCGGCCGACATGCTGATTTGTCATCCAACCCCAGCAGCCTTCAGTTCTGTGATGGTTTCATGCAATTCATCCCATATAGGGTTGTCCATCTGTTGCACGACCTCTTCGAACTTGCTGCCGTCAGGGCGCGCAATGTATACGGAGGCGGGGCCATAAGGTGGAATTTCAACCTCGATTTCAAACTCGTTGTGATACCACTCGATCTGGATACCCCCGTCATATACTGGAACAACCACCGGCCTTGGTCCACCTATGCCTATTCGGTGCAGTACGATTATTGTGCCGATCGCAGAGCGTTCGCTGATCGCTTTTTCTCCATACCCATTCCAATCTTCACTATACGAGAGGAATCTGCACAGCCGACTATAAACTTCACCAAACCAAGTCTGCGTATAGAGTTGCTTCAAGAAATCATCAAAAATCGGTTGCGTTAGGACACTGCTTCGTATCTGGTGCACGCGTGTTAGGGGTTGCGAAACGGTTTCGGACGCGCCTTTCCTCAGGTGACGTGACCGTCCTAAACCCTCGCTAGACCATCCTTGGCTTGTGGGACAACAGACAGTGGTCATCGAGTGCGCCTCCAAATCTTGTGTGCTTCTGAAGTAGTAACTGCGGTGAAACCTCGAACAATCCAGACATGTGCCGTATCCAAGAAATCCAGGGCACTACCCAGATCGTCTGAAAGCGCTCTCCCACGAGATGTTAACCCTAAAGTCATGACCCTTGTTCCGGATTCATCCGAGGTCCATCCGTCGATAGTCAACCAACCATCCCGTTCCTCCGGAAAGTGACAGTGCAAGCTAATTCCGTTAAAGTAGTCTTGGGGTAGAAAACCATCGTCTTCCATACCTCGCCACGGAACGATCAAACGCGCAGTGTCTTGAGGCGAATACCACCCTTGTTCTGCACCTAATCGGTTGATGTATTGAACTTCGCACAGAAACGGTATGGGCTCATTATGGCCGAGTTCGGCGCATACAGTTGTCAGTCGTGACCAAGAATCCTGCATCGACTCGCGGATCGTGTCATACCGTGGATACTCGCCTCCGTGATCACCTTTTCGCCAATTGACAACTAGACGGTCGTGTTGAATCTGGACGACACGGTCGCCCGAGTCGTTTTGGAGCCAGAGACGAGGCGGGTTGCTCGCTGTCTCTTCGATCTCAAACAGGGTGTCAAGAAGATCCTCTGAAGGTAGACCCATCCGAGGTAGGAGAGGTCGCTCTTCGGCACATGGGAGGATGTCCTCCCATGCCTTGGCAAGTCGCCCCAAGTCAAGAGCAGTAAAGTTGACCGACTGCTTGAATTCGACCGCCAAGGCGACCTCAACAACAGGGGGCTCGCCATACTCTGGCAACGGACTCTGGTCAGCCATAGGTAGGCGGATTGTATTGCGCATTCAAGCGCACGCCAAGGCAGAGTGTGGAGCTGATGACAGCACCTTCTTGTGGTGGAGGTCGGGATTGCTTCGGTGCCTCGAAAGGCACACCAGGAGTCTACAGCCCTCGCGGACTCACTCTGCGCCATGCCGCGTTTTGGCGGCTCTTCGCGTTTGAGGTCGGAGTCGGTGGGGTGAGGGTCCGCGGCTGAACGCGGGAGATCCTCCAGAATCGGTGCTGACCGCAGCCGAGGAACTGGAGGATCTCTGTGGAAGTTGACCCTGCACGCGTCTGTGAGTTGTTGGTTGGACTGGGTGACGTGGAGGTGCTTAGCCTGGATCCACCGGTGGGGTTGGTTGTTGGTGTGGGCGCGTTCGCGGAAAAGGCCTCCTGGTCTGCGATGATTGTGATGACTAATAGTCACTTTCGTCACAAAAACGGCTCTTCGCGTTTGAGGGTGGAGTCGGCGCGGTGAGGGTCCGCGGCTGAACGCGGGAGATCCTCCAGAATCGGGCAGATAAGCAACCGAGAAACTGGAGGATCCCTGTGGATGTTGACTCTACACGCATGTGTGAGTTGTTGGTGGGTTTGGGCGACGTGGAGGTGTGCGGCGTCGACGACGAGGTTGGTGAGCCGTTGGGGGTGCATGTCCGTCGGCGGGCGCCTCGGCCGGGTTGCGAGGCCTGTGGCGGACCGTTGTGGTCCAACGGTGAGCGGACCGTGGAGTTGGTGGACCTCCCGGCGTTCGGGCGGGCGACGCGGTTGGTGTGGCACAAACGCCGTTGGCGTTGTCCGAACTCGGAGTGCGCGGCGGGCACGGTCACTGAACAGGACCCTGTGATCGGCCCGCCTCGGGAGCGGTTGACGACACGGGCGGGTCGTTGGGTCACGCGCCAGGCCGGTCGTGGCCGCCCGCTCAAAGAGGCCGCTGAGGAACTGGGTTGTAGTTGGCATCCGGTGAACGGGTCGGTGCAGCGTTGGGGTGAGGCGCTGCTTGAAGCTGATGTTGAACGGATCGGTGACACCGTGGCGTTGGGGCTTGACGAGCATCTGATGTGGAAGCGGGGCCGGTTTAGGACCAAGGCTTGGGGGACCGGCATAGTTGATGTCGGACGGGGACAGCTCCTTGACATAGTCCCACACAGAACCGCTGAGGCACCCGCGAAATGGCTGTTCGAGCGGCCTCAGCAGTGGCGCAACAACATCGTCTGGGCGGCGCTTGACCTGTCTGGCCCGTACCGGGCCGCGTTCGACACAGCACTGCCGCACGCCGAACAGGTCGCGGATCCGTTCCACGTCGTGAAACTCGCCAACACCGCCCTCGACGAGGTCCGCCGCCGAGTCCAGAACCAGACCATGGGGCACCGCGGCCGCAAAGACGACCCGCTGTACCGGGCCCGGAAACTGCTCGTGTCGGGCTCTGAACGGATCACCGGCAACGGCTGGACCAAACTGACCGGACTGCTCGAAGCCGGCGACCCCCACGGAGAAGTCCGCAACGCCTGGCACGCCAAAGAAACCCTGCGAGGCATCTATGACATCGCCGACCCCGAAACCGGCGCCGAGACCGTCGAGCAACTCGCCGACGAGTTCCAAGACCCGTGGCTGCCCGACGAGATCAACAAACTCGGCCGCACCCTCCACCGCTGGAGCACCCAGATCTCGAACTGGCATCGCGCCCGGGTCACCAACGCAGCCACCGAAGCCGCCAACAATTTGATCAAACGCGTCAAACGCGTCGCGTTCGGATTCACCAACTTCAACAACTACCGCATCCGCGCACTCCTCTACGCCGGCAAACCCAACTGGGCACTCCTCAACACCATCACACCACCCTGAAACGCGAAGAGCCACAAAAACAGGAGGCACTTTTCGTGTCTGTGTCATCGCGCGGGTTGGACCGGTTGGCAACGACGTTTGATCATGGGGGTCTGGTAGCGAACGCGGGTCTGGTTCTGGCTGCGACGTTGTTCGCTCGTTTGGGTCTGTGGGGGTTGATCAACCGGTGGGTGGACACTGGTTCGCCGAACCCGGCCCGCAAGGTTTTGACGGTGGTGGCAGCGATGCCGGCGGGTGGGACCCATATCGACCATGTCGACGTTCTGCGCGCCGGGCGCACTGGCAGCGTGTCGGGGTTCGCTCCGTCAGCGCCGTCGACGGTGGGAACGTTTCTGCGGTCGTTCACGTTTGGTCACGTCCGCCAGCTCGAAGCGGTGACATCGCGGGAGCCCCGCTGCTATCTGAGCGATCTGATCCCGAACGTCACGTCCGCCAGCTCGAAGCGGTGACATCGCGGGTCCTGGCGCGGGCCTGGCAGCTCGGTGCAGGCCCCGGTTCTGGCCCGTTGGTGGTTGATCCGGACTCCACGATCTGTGAGGTGCACGGCAAACTCAAGCACGGCGCCAGATACGGTTACACCAAAGTGTTGGGTTACCACCCGCTGCTGGCTGTGCGTGCCGGGACCTCTGAGGTGCTCGGGGCGCGGCTGCGCAAAGGCTCCGCTTCGTCATCGCGAGGGGTTCTGCGTTTCGTCGACGAGCTCGTAGCCAACCTGCGACGCGCGGGTGCTCACGGGCCGGTCACGATACGCGCCGATTCGGGGTTCTGGTCTTGGAAACTGATCGACCGTCTCAACACCCACAACGTGAAATGGTCGATCACCGTGTCGCTCAACTCTGCTGTTAACGCTGCTATCGGAGCCTGTCAGATGCTCTGTGTAAGGCGGGGTGGTGGTGGTCATGTTAGCCGAGTGGTAGTCGGCCTGGGTAGCGGATGGCGAGCTGGTTGATGCAGGCTGTCCATCCTGGTGTGTTTGTTCCTTGTGGTCCTCCTCGGGTGGTGTTGATGTTTCTGATGGCGAGGTACAGCAGTTTGAGCGCTGAGCGTTGGTTGCGGTGAGTGTCCTCGGTTGCGGGTGAGGTTACGGAGTTGGTAGTTGACCGACTCGATCATGTTGGTGGTGTAGATCACCCGCCGGACTTCTGGGGGGAAGTCTAGGAACGGTATGAACTGTTCGGATTGGTTGCGCCACAGCGCCACGATAGCTGGGTATTTGGCTCCGATGCCGGCCTCGAAGTCGTCGAGGGCTGTTCGGGCGGCGTCTGCGCTGGGGGCGGTGTAGACGGCTTTGAGACCTGCTGAGACTTCTCGGCGGTGTTTCCAGGAGGCGTAGCGGCCAGAGGCCCCCAGCAGATGCACCACACAGGTCTGCACTGTGGCTTTGGGCCAGGCCGCCTCGATGGCGTCTGGCAGGCCGCGCAGGCCGTCGCACACGACGATCAACACGTCGGCCACGCCCCGGTTGGCGAGCTCTGCGAGCACACCGGCCCAGTATTTGGAGCCTTCTCCGTCGGAGTCGCCGATCCAGACGTCGAGAATGTCTTTACGCCCGTCGACGTCGATGCCAACAGCGAGGTACACGGGCCGGTCAGCTACATGGCCGTCTCTGATCTTGATCATCAACGCGTCGATGAACACCACCGGATACACCCTGTCGAGGGGTCTGGACCGCCACGCCTCGAGTTCCTCCCAAACCCCGTCGGTCACCCTCGATATCAGGTCATGGGACACCTCCACCCCGTAGATTTCCTTGAGGTGGGCCTGAACATCGCGAACGGTCATGCCCCTGGCGTACAAGGCGACGATCCGGTCGTTGAACCCGTCGAGACGCGTCTGGCCCTTCGCCACGATCCTCGGCTCGAAACTGCCCTCACGGTCCCGGGGCACGTCCAGATCCACAGTCCCCGCATCAGTGTGCAGACGCTTGGGTGTGAACCCGTTACGAGAGTTCCCAGACCCGACCCCGGCCGGGTCGCCGCGCTCATAACCGAGATGATCCGCCAACTCCTCAGCCAGAGCACGCTCCAACACGGCCTTGGTCACCTGCGACAACAAGCCGTCAGGCCCCAACAGATCGGCACCCTCGGAGTGAACCCTCTCCATCAGAGAATCCAACACCTCCCCAGACACCAGAGGCACCGCCTCAACCGGCAAACCCGGCACTTCGTTTCGATGAATATCACTCATAATGATCCTTTCGGTAAACCCGGAGCCGAACAGCCCCGGACAACTATCTCAAACCACCCCCCTTACACAGAAGACCTGACAGGCCCTGCCATTCGAGTCGATCCCCGACAAAGCCTGGATCGATATCGACTACCCCGACAGCGGCTACGCCCAGGTCGCTGAAACCGTCTACAGCACCGGCCGCGGCGAACAACGCCGCAGCGTCCGTTTGGTGGTGCGCCGCACCCGCCTCGCCGACACAGCCCAGCAACGGCTGTGGCCCAACTGGCGGCACCACGCCTTCATCACCAACAGAGACGACCTCGGCACCGTCGCCGCTGACGGGTTCCACCGCAACCACGCCACCGTCGAACTCGCCATCCGCGACCTCAAAGAAGGCTCCGGGCTCAACCACGTCCCCTCCGGGCACTACCCCGCGAACTGTGCATGGCTCGCCTGCGCAGCACTCGCGCACAACATCGGCCACTGGACCGCCATCCTCACCAACACCACACCCGCCACCAACCAAACCCGCCGCACCCGCCTCACCGCCCTGCCCGCCGTGCTCGCCAACCGATCCGGCACACCCACCCTGCGATACCCCGCCCGCTGGCGGTGGCAAACCCAATTCACCAACACCCTCACCAAACTATGAAACCTGCCCGGACCCTCCGGCTAAACCCCAACCCCCGAAGGGACCCGACGCGCCCCAGCACACACCCAGCGACACCAACCCAACCCCAAACCCTGAACCCTGAACCCTGAACCCTGAACCCTGAACCCAACACGCCCCAACACACCAAACCCAGTGCGACTCAAGCCGCGACTCAATGTTGTGCATCTGACTTCGCGCAACAGATCCTGAGTTTTTTCAGGGTCCCTGGGTGGGGGTTGAGGCCCTGCTGGGCTCGGTGAGTTGGTGACCCCAGGTCGGAGGGCCGCGAACGAGTAGTTGGTTCAAAAATAAAAATGGGACCCCGTGCGATCCGGGGTCCCGTCGCCAGCGGTATGTCGGCTGCATTCAGCTTGCGCCTACTAGCCGGACCGTCAGGCTGGGTCAATAGTAGCTAATTCTCTTCCGTTGTGACAATAGCTGATTGTTTCAGATCAGAGAAATCGTGTTGGTGTACGCGCGGCCCGTGTGGGTGGTCGCTCGGGCGGCGATGTGAGCAGGCAGGCTGCGTATCGCAGCTAGCTTGGCGTCAATCGGATTGAGATTGGTGTCACCTTCTAGTGATCGGCGCCTAATACCGGCCACGAGATCAGCGACTTGGATCGCATGCGAGGTCTTGGAGTTCGCATAGTAGACGCAGGGGTGCAAGGGTAGATTTCTTGAGATGACAAACGTCGCTACACACTCGCTCGCGTGGGCGTCAAGAGCGTGATTCGACCAATCTGATACGATTAACCCTGTCTCGCGCAGATGTATGCACTCCACGGAGAAGTGCTCCACGATCGCTTGGAGTTGCAGCGGCATCGTCGTGTTCAGAGTCATGGGGTGGTGGAGCTTGTGCTTGTCGATACCGACCGTGTATGCGGTGCACTCGAGTATTCCGAGGATGCGTATGACTTCAGTCACGAAGTCTCGGTTCTTTGATCGATTCCATGGATTCCGAGGGATAATCCGCTTAGCTTTCAACTCCCATTTTCCGGGGTCCCCGTGGTTAGGGAAAAAGCGGGACTTGGCACCAGCGATCTTGCGGCTGAGAGAAGGAACATTCTCGGATGGGATCGAAAACCCTCCGATGACAACCGCCTTCGTTCCATCGGCTCGCGATGGCTTGCCTGAGTCATCGAGAAATAGCACTCGAGTCGCACGTGGGACGGGTGTGCGCTGTGATACGTCGATGAACGCTTGGGCACTCATCGCGCGAAGATCTTCTTGATACTGGTTCGGCCGCGCGGCCCGAATGGAGCTTTGAGGGTGTATAGGTGCTCAAAGGCGAATCCCTCTGGTGCGAGCGGTGCTTTGATTGAGTGTCGTCGTGTGCTTAGCAGTTGTTTCCTCCTAAGGCCCTGAGATCCGCGAAGCAGGGTGTCGGCCGATATGTGGTAGTAGTCGGGTCCGCGTTCCACTGGGAGTGCGAATTGGTCAAGATTGCTCAATGCGATGATCAAGAAACTCAGTTCTGGCAGTGACAGGTCTAGATACCAACGTGACTCGGGGTCAGGGCCATCAGTCCACAGTTCTAGAGGGATTTTGATGTAGTGGTTCTTGGGAGGCGAGTAGGGCTTCCCACTTCCGTCTTCCATCAGCAGAGTGATTTCGGCCTGTCGGTTGCGCCGTGAGCGGGCGACGAGCTTGCGTTCGACAAGTCGGGTCCAAGCCTTGGATACCCTCCCGCGAGCTGTGGTCTCCGTGGGGTCGGGTAGTCCAAGGGCACGAGCCCAAACGGCTGAGTGGAGTGAGACATTCCAAGGCTCGTGACTGGCCTTGGTTAGCGCGAGGAGGTAGAGAAGCAGTGCAGTCTTGTCACCGGCGGAGACGAAATTAGCGAGTGGTGCGGCGATAGCCTTTCGCCCCTCTTTTTGTTGGATAAAGTCCCGACGTAGCGGGAACGACCCGTGCCTGCGCGATACCTGCGCGATAGAATCGATGGTGTCGAAGGTCGTCGCTCGATCTTCGTTGAGTGGATCGCTGGTCATATTTCGAAGGTATCAGATCATGTCCCTAGTAGCAATAGCACCTTAATCCAACAAGCTGTACTGAATGTCTTTTTTAGCGGTAGTAATAGTAGAACGTGAGAAGCACATGAGACAAGATCTCATATTAGTACCTATGATTCCCACCACGAACTTCAAGGACCTAGCGAATGACCGGCCCTTCTGGTGGAGAAAACGGTGGAAGTCGCTGCGGAAATATCTGGCGGTCTGGTCCTGAACTAGCCACGGCTAGGTGTCGCCCTCCGTAACCACATCGAAACCCCCGGAACCTTCAGCAAGACCGGTAGACGCGTAGGCGCGGCGCGGGTACGGTGGCTCAGAATCACATTCGCGAAATTACATGGGAGCTACTTGTGAGTCCCTTCCGAATTCAGCTCAACGACGATGAACAGCTCCGCGCGATGCTCCGACCGTGTAGGCGGCGGTTTGCACCGCTGGTCGATGAAAGGGGGACCCTTGGAGCGGTGTCCGAGTGCGCTGTCGGTTCTATTCCGAAGAGTCAATCTCAGATCCGTTCGCAAGTGAGCGGGCACATTGCCGTTGTCGCTGCGCGAGGGTCTGCAACGGCAGGGGCCGAATTCGTTTGGAAATGGCAGAGAACGAGACGCGCAGATCGCTTGTATCCGGTCGCTGAGGACTTGCGTCGTGGTTAGCCATGTCACAAGCGCTGAGTTCGCCCGATCCTTTGGGTGTAGGGCATCGCAGCTTGCTTGGCTGCTTGGAGCTGGTGCGTCGGCATCGGCCGGAGTGGCGACAGGTTCGGACATGATCACCGACTTCAAGACTCGCATCTATTGCGCAGATACGAAAACTTCCCCTCAAGAGGTTGACTTAAGCGATCCGCTTTGGAACGAGCGTATCACCGCGTATTTTGACGGTGCTCGTGGCTTTCCGCCGGCCGGTGACCCGGGTGAATATGCGACGGCGTTCGAAGCGACGTTTCCGGAAGCGAGTGACCGCCGCTCGTACATCGAAGATTCTGTGAAACGAGGCACTGCCTCTTTCGCTCATCATGTCCTCGCGTCGCTTGTCACGGGTGGTTTAACCAGATGCTTGTTCACCACGAACTTTGATCCACTCATCGAACGGACGGTGACCATCACCGACGATCTACTCCCACCCGAGCGCCAAGCGCACCTTGTCGTGAGCTCTCTCGATTCCGTAGAGCGAGGCGAGCGGTGTGTTCGCGAGTCTTCATGGCCGCTGCTACTCAAGCTCCACGGCGACTATCAGTCTGAGCATCTGAAGAACACGGCCCAAGAGCTCCAGACCCAAGACGAGCGACTCCGTCGGCTTCTTGTTGAGGTGTTGGGCAGTTTCGGTCTGGTGGTGGTCGGCTACAGCGGTCGTGACGATTCGGTTATGGATGCCCTGGACGATGCCATATCTGTCGATGGCGCAATGCCGTCGGGACTCTGGTGGGTTTCTCAACCAGGAGTGACATTGAACCCGAGGGTCTTGAACCTGCTCAGGGAGGCAGAGGAGCGCGGGATCGAGGCTCATGTTGTCGATTCGGAGAACTTCGACGAACTCGCAGGCGATATTGAACGTGAGGTTGATCTCGACGATGTTCTACAGAAGCATGTGTCTAACTTGCGGCCGGGGCCAACTGTTGTGCCCGTGGCGCTTCCGACCAAGCCCGTCGAGATGTTCCCGGCTTTGAGGTGTTCAGCGTTGCAAGTGCTCCAACTGCCCACCGAAGCTAGAGAAGTAGTGCTGGATAAACCGGTCACTACTGTGGAGGCACGAAAGCTCGTCAGGGCTGCCGAGGTCTGGACGACCGTGGCTTCACGCGGAAGGACGCTGACAGCATTTGGCGCCGATGCGGATATTGAGCGCGCATTCGCTCCGGTAGGTGGAAGGTTGGGCGGTACGGTAAGCCTCAATTGTGCTGAGGATTCTCTAGATCGCGGATTGATCTATGAGGCGTTCACCAGAGCAGTCGCTCGGCAGAGACCGCTACGCCCGATTCTTCAACGGCGCGGGCACACGGTGCTCGTGTGTCCACCCGACGGACACCGTGACGATGCCACAGCGCGTGAATACCGCAAGTCGTTGGAGGAATTGCGGAGTGCATACAAATGTGGCTCTTCGCGTTTGAGGGTGGAGTCGGCGCGGTGAGGGTCCGCGGCTGAACGCGGGAGATCCTCCAGAATCGGGCAGATAAGCAACCGAGAAACTGGAGGATCCCTGTGGATGTTGACTCTACACGCATGTGTGAGTTGTTGGTGGGTTTGGGCGACGTGGAGGTGTGCGGCGTCGACGACGAGGTTGGTGAGCCGTTGGGGGTGCATGTCCGTCGGCGGGCGCCTCGGCCGGGTTGCGAGGCCTGTGGCGGACCGTTGTGGTCCAACGGTGAGCGGACCGTGGAGTTGGTGGACCTCCCGGCGTTCGGGCGGGCGACGCGGTTGGTGTGGCACAAACGCCGTTGGCGTTGTCCGAACTCGGAGTGCGCGGCGGGCACGGTCACTGAACAGGACCCTGTGATCGGCCCGCCTCGGGAGCGGTTGACGACACGGGCGGGTCGTTGGGTCACGCGCCAGGCCGGTCGTGGCCGCCCGCTCAAAGAGGCCGCTGAGGAACTGGGTTGTAGTTGGCATCCGGTGAACGGGTCGGTGCAGCGTTGGGGTGAGGCGCTGCTTGAAGCTGATGTTGAACGGATCGGTGACACCGTGGCGTTGGGGCTTGACGAGCATCTGATGTGGAAGCGGGGCCGGTTTAGGACCAAGGCTTGGGGGACCGGCATAGTTGATGTCGGACGGGGACAGCTCCTTGACATAGTCCCACACAGAACCGCTGAGGCACCCGCGAAATGGCTGTTCGAGCGGCCTCAGCAGTGGCGCAACAACATCGTCTGGGCGGCGCTTGACCTGTCTGGCCCGTACCGGGCCGCGTTCGACACAGCACTGCCGCACGCCGAACAGGTCGCGGATCCGTTCCACGTCGTGAAACTCGCCAACACCGCCCTCGACGAGGTCCGCCGCCGAGTCCAGAACCAGACCATGGGGCACCGCGGCCGCAAAGACGACCCGCTGTACCGGGCCCGGAAACTGCTCGTGTCGGGCTCTGAACGGATCACCGGCAACGGCTGGACCAAACTGACCGGACTGCTCGAAGCCGGCGACCCCCACGGAGAAGTCCGCAACGCCTGGCACGCCAAAGAAACCCTGCGAGGCATCTATGACATCGCCGACCCCGAAACCGGCGCCGAGACCGTCGAGCAACTCGCCGACGAGTTCCAAGACCCGTGGCTGCCCGACGAGATCAACAAACTCGGCCGCACCCTCCACCGCTGGAGCACCCAGATCTCGAACTGGCATCGCGCCCGGGTCACCAACGCAGCCACCGAAGCCGCCAACAATTTGATCAAACGCGTCAAACGCGTCGCGTTCGGATTCACCAACTTCAACAACTACCGCATCCGCGCACTCCTCTACGCCGGCAAACCCAACTGGGCACTCCTCAACACCATCACACCACCCTGAAACGCGAAGAGCCACAAATGTGACCTTACGGGGACCGTCTCCGACATCAAGTGCCCGTTCCATGAGGCCATCCGCGTCCGTCTTGAGCTATGGGAAGGCCGATGGTGGTTCGTTTATGAGCCCTACACCTGGGTTGATCTCCCGCGTAACCGTGTAGAGGAGCATACGGACGATGCTTCCGATGAGTCCCTTGGTGGCAGAGGCTTGACGTTCTCGGGACGTAGTTCAAAGGATATTGCTGGTGATTGGCGGCGAGAGCGCTGGGCCCGTCGATACAACGCTCAGTGGCACGACATCGTCGCCGCTTGGGCAAAGCTCATCGCTCCGGAACCCGAGACCGATTTGGCTGCCCATCATTTCCGCGGAGAAGGACTTAACGCTGTTTTCCGCGTCTCGTGGACGACAGCATGGAGTAGCCCGGGTTCCTTTCAAGCAGGGAGCACACGGTGAGCGTTTCGGAGCGCCCTGGACGGTTGGCTCCGTACACACCTCTTGGTGAGCCATTATTGGCGTTCTCGTCGGTGAATCCGTCCAAAGTCGACGCCCACCCCT
Source organism: Acidimicrobiales bacterium (assembly GCA_963662455.3). GTDB lineage: Bacteria > Actinomycetota > Acidimicrobiia > Acidimicrobiales > Aldehydirespiratoraceae > VXYK01. Next base: position 186,742 of record CAXXNK020000006.1, on the reverse strand, counting down.
TGAGGGGTCTGGTGAACCATGGCCCATACAGCAAGAACTCATTGGCTGCACATACGGATGAGGTTCGGGTTGCGATCGTTGGCCCGGAAGCTGGCAGAGGAGGCCGGAAATCCGTTCTGAGGAGTCTGAACGAAGCGCAGGAGCCCTCTGATCGCCGTGATTATGTGTTGCCTTACCCGGGGTTCGAAGAGTTGTTTGGCGTGCCACTTGTTCCAGCTCAAAAAATTGCTCAACTCACATGGCCGTCACGGTTGGAGGAACTAGGTAGCGGGTCACCAACGGACCGGGTCCGCCGAGCCATATCCGAACGAATACGGCAACTCGAAACAGTGCGACACGAGTTTGATGTTGCTGTTATCCACCTTCCGGATGGTTGGGGACCTGGACTGAGAGGCGAAGGATTCGATGCACACGACGAAGTGAAAGCCATTGGAGCCGAGTTGGCCATCCCAACGCAGGTGATCAACGACCGGACTTTCGGCTTTCAGTACCTGGCGTCTAGATCATGGCGATTGGCCATAGCGCTGTATGTCAAGGCGGGAGGTACGCCGTGGAGACTTGCTCCACTAGCGGGTGTTCCACCAGATAGTGCCCATATTGGTTTGGCGTACGCATTACGCGGCGACCCGAAAGAGGCCAGGTTCGTCACCTGCTGTTCGCAGGTCTTTGATGCTGACGGGGGTGGAATGCAATTCGTCGCCTATGACGCTCGGGATCCGCTCGACGATTCAGAAGATGCACGGCGAAACCCGTACCTGAGCCGTGCAGACATGCGAGCAGTGCTCGCGCGGAGCATGAGTCTGTATCGGCGGCGCAACGGAGGTTCAACTCCTCAACGGGTAGTCGTCCACAAGACGACAACTTTCAGAGATGATGAACTAGCAGGCGTGTCCGACGCGTTAGCGGCGGTGAAGGAGACGGAGTGCATACAGGTGACCACCGACGTGGGGTGGCGAGGAGTTTGGCTTCAGGGTTCGGAAGACCCTCAAAGAAGGAGTGAACCTCACGGGTACCCCGTACGGCGAGGCACCATGCTCCCCCTTTCGGGAACTTCGGCGCTCGTTTGGGTGGCAGGGAACGCGCCTTCCGCGGCGCTGAGAGGCGACAGCCACTACCAAGGGGGTAAGAGCATCCCATCGCCACTTCTGATCACTCGGCAGATGGGCCGAGGTCCACTGGAGCAGATTGCTTCCGAACTGCTTGCGCTCTCAAAGATGGATTGGAACAATGATGCCCTTTACAATCCTGTACCTGTGACAATCAGCTACTCAAAGCGGCTTGCTCGTACTATTGCGAATGTGCCCACTTTGCCAAGGAAAACCTATCCTTATCGTATGTTCATGTGATCCGAATCCGAGGCCGGGTTGGTGGACCGGTCCTCGCGGCCTCATCGGTCGCCGAAGCGCACGCCGGCCAGTGTTGAGGAGCGGATATGTCGATTGCGCACCAGAACTCGGCGCTGGCCGGTGTATCTGGGGGCCGCGTACCTGATGGTCCTGAGACTGATTTCGCCCTCACAGTCGTCCAAGCGGTCTACGCCCATCTCTACATTGCCTGGATCCATCCGTTTGGAGACGGCAACGGGCGTACCGCCCGGTTGGAGTACACGCTCCTGGCCCGATCTGGACAGGTACCCCTGTTGGCTGCACACCTGCTGTCCAACCATTACAACCTCACCCGTGATCAGTACTACCGGGAATTGGAGGGCGCTGGCCAGTCGCGTTCGACGGGCAGTTTCGTGGCGTACGCCGCTCAGGGGCTGGTGGACGGCCTGCGAGAGCAGGTCGACCTCGTGCATGCACAGCAGCTGAATGTCTCTTGGAGGAACTATGTGAATGAGACAATGGATCGCTTCCCTACAAGCAAAGCCGGCGACCGCCAACGCGCCCTGGTTCTGGCAATGCCACCGTTCGACGTTGTGTCTCGAGACGAACTGACCGTCTTGACGCCGAACCTGGCTGCGCTCTACGCCCGAACCGGTCCCCGAACTCTGAGCCGCGACCTCAACCGACTGTTGGATGAAGGTCTGATCCTTCGGGAGGGACGTAGTTGGAGGGCCAATACCACTGTCATGTTCGCCTTCATGCCTGCAGGGGCACCGTCCTGATCGACCGTTGCCCGGCTGGCCCTCGCTGGTGTTGTGTCAGGACGGCGCGAACTGCCAGGCGGCCATGAAGACCGAGCCGCAGACGGAGACGGTCATCACGGTGACTGCTGCGACGAAACCCCAGATGTCTTTGGCGCGCCTATCCGACAACTCGGCGAACCGCGTGTCGATTGCGGCAAACCGTGTGTCGATCGCGGCGAACCGCGTCTCGATTGCGGCGAACTGTTCGGCGAGTTGCTCGCGGAGCTGTGCGAACCCGACATCTATCTTGGCGTTGAGTTCGACGAAGGCGGTGTGCAGGTCCTGTTTGGTGGCGAACTGTTCCCATCCTCCGGGTGGTTGTTGTGCCATGAGGAACTCTGCTTCCTGTGGTCCGACCGTGTCGGCGAGGCTGTTGTAGATGGTAGTGCGTTGTTGCTCGGTCAGTGCCACTTCTGGCTCCCGTCGATGTGGTTGAGTTCAGGGGAAGTGGCTTATGGACAATACCGTATCATCAGAACCATTCAGGAGCAATGTCAATCAGGGTCGGTCAGGCGGATCGGCGCCGCCAACGCGCCCTGGTTCACGCCATGCCGCCGTTCGAGTCTGTGGCCCGAGACGAACTGATCCTCCTGACCCCGGCCCTGGCCGCGCTCTACGCTCGGACCGGTCCCCGGACCCTGAGTCGTGATCTCAATCGGCTGTGCGACGCAGATTTGATCCGGCGGGAGGGGCGGAACTGGAAGGCCAGAACTGATGTCATGTTCAGGTTCATGCCTCCAGCGGCACCATCCTGACAAACAACTCTTACTGTTTGTCGGACGGAGATCGCGACCCAAGGGAGAGACGTTCGATCCTGGTTTTGTGGACCGCGTAGATGAATGGGCCTGTCTCTTGGCAAGCACGGGTGATGCTGTTCAGATTGCCCAGGAAGCGGTCTGCCATTTCTTGGGCCTTGAGTTGTTGACTGGACAGACAGAAGCAGCGGACTGAGTATGCCAACACCACATCGCGCTCTCTCTGGTTATAGCGAATCCGGGTGTCCTTCATGAACACCACCCAACCTTGGGAGCTAGCCAACTTGAGCCAGTCTTCGTCGGCAATTTTCTCGTCGGCTGGGATCCCATAGTGCTCTGCCAATGTGACCAGTCGGAGTCCAGCGGCGCGCAAAGACTCGGGGACTTTGATCCGTCCCAGGCTGCGGTCAAGGAAGAGGTCAGGCAGCCCGTCGGGATGTGACACGAACGACATCCTCAAGTTGTTGGGGTGGGACGCCGAACTCTTCACTCAATTCACGTAGGGGTTCACCGGCCCAGAAGCGTTCAAGCACGTCGGAGACTCTCGCGCCGCCGCGCTCGAAGACAGGAGAACCGAACGACCGTCCAGGATCGGCGACGACTTCTGCGTCGCGGTAAGCGGGAACCTTGATGACGGAGGCGTACCCGTCAGAGCCATAGCGGATCAGTTGGAGGTACTGTTCGATGACTTCTGAGAACACTCGTTGGCCATTGCGGATGACGATCAAGGTTTTCGTGTCTATGCCCTCGCCCTCCGCTTGATTCTGCTCGGCGTAGTCGTACAGAAGTTCAGCGCCGTCGGTGAACAGGTGTTGAGAAGCCAGGGCATGATCAATGCCTATCTGACGTTGCAGTTCATCTAAAGCGGGCCGGATCCGCTGCATCGGTACGCCGCTGCGGCGAATCGCAGCGAGCACTAGCCCTTCGGCTAAGCCGACGAAGGGGATGGATGGACTTTCGCGCGTTGAAGGCGTCAAGCATGTGAGTACGGGTTGTCCCGTCACGTCTGGCCGGTCAGGTGGGCGCCGAAGATACCCTTTGGCCCAAGTAGCGAACGTCGAATTTGGAACGTCTACGATCCGCGCTGCCTGTCCGATGGTGTACAACGGAACCTTGAATCGGGGGTCATCAATGAGTGTCAGGGCCTGACTCCTTTCGTAACTACCATATTACGGTTCACTGTGCTACGCGTGTCGCGCTGCGTGCCGCGGTGCCGGCTCGGCTCCACGTTGTGCAGCGAGCCCCGATGGGCCACTTGTCGCGCTCGCAACCGATTGCGCCGCGTGGTGGTCGTACCCCTCTAGCGGGGTCGGCCCGCTGTGAATACATCGTTTAGTACATACGTGTGTTCGTTTTCGACTGTCACATACCGACATAAGATGGAGGTATGAACGAGACCTACGGGAGGTGGCCGGTTGGCGCGGACCGTCTCTCGGCAGGTAGGGACTAGCGCTATGACGATCGAGCGGAGGCGACGGCGCTCGCCGGATCTGGATAAGCCGATCAAGGTCTTCGACTTCTTTTCCGGGTGCGGCGGTGCAAGCGCCGGTCTTCGGGCTGCAGGGCTTGAGATCGTGCTCGGCTTGGACAACGACCGCGATGCGGCACGAACGTTTAACGCCAATTTCGTGGAGGCGGAGTTCGTGTGCGCTGACATCGAGGAAGTGTCTGAGGAGTCCTTCGACGGGATTGTCGACCGCTTGGAGGGTCATCCGGTGTTGTTTAACGCCTGCGCCCCGTGTCAGCCATTCTCCCAGCAGCGGAGGGGCGAGGCTGAGCCACACGACAAGCGGCTGGCCCTCCTCAACGATTTGTTGCGATTCGTCCGGCGGCACCGCCCCGAGTTGATCTTCGCTGAGAACGTTCCGGGTCTACGAGACGGGAGCGCCGGCCGGAAGATCTTCCTGCAATTCACTCGCATGTTGGAAGAACTCGGCTATCGCACAAGCCACGGTGTCGTCCGCTCGCAGGACTACGGTGTGCCACAGCGGAGAGCACGCTTGGTGCTGGTGGCAAGCCTGCTCGGCCGCGTCGACCCTCCCGCCAGGACTCACGGTCCCGGTACCCAACGACCGAGCTACGCCACTGTGGCCGACTGGATAGGCGACTTGCCCCAGATCTCAGCCGGCGAGTCCCACCCGCTCGTGCCGAATCACCGGGCGGCGAGCCTGTCACCGCTCAATCTGCAGCGGATCCGCGCGACTCCTCCCGGAGGTGGCTGGAGGAATCTGCCGCCTCGACTACTTCCAGCCAGCCGCAAGTCCGGCTTCTCGGGTTTCACCGATGTCTATGGCCGCTTGAGGTGGGACTCTCCGGCGCCGGCGCTGACGACCAGGTGCATCAGCTACTCCAATGGACGCTTCGGGCATCCAGAGCAGGATCGGGCCATCAGCGTGCGCGAAGCCGCCTGTCTGCAGACGTTCCCCTCCGACTTTGTCTTCACCGGCAACCTCAACTCGCAGGCCCGGCAAGTGGGGAATGCGGTCCCTGCGCTGCTCGCCCAGCAGTTCGGGGAACGCATCACGAGTCATCTCGCGGGAATCGTCGTCGATGCCGGGACGCGTCCAGACCCGAGCCGGAACGTGACGAATGAGCCTGTCTGCGAGGCAGGCTGCAATCATGCCTAACTTCAGGACAAGCGCCCGGACGGTAGACATGCTCGGCCGTCAGCAGATCGCGGGTATTCCCACCGCCATCAGCGAACTGTTCAAGAACGCTCATGACGCGTACGCGACGCGCGTCGAGGCCGACTACTACCGCCCCGAGCAGCTTCTCGTTCTCAGAGACGACGGCCTCGGAATGACCCCCAATGACATCATCGAGCGATGGCTCGTCTTGGGGACGGACAGCAAGGTTGGTAATGGCGGCGAGTTGGACGCCATTGCGTCGGCCATGGGTCTGGAGGCACGCATTCCGAGATCTGACTCCTCGCTGAATCGGCTCGACAGTGCAACCAAGAACCGTCGGATGTGTACGACTGATCCTGCGACAGCGACGGCCAAGCGTTTGTTGACAACGAATGTCTTCCGCCTCAGCGAATACGGAACCTGATTCGTTTCGCGAGAAGTAAATGTTGACGAGTTACAAAATTCTAGACTCACGCGTCGCGGTTTGTTGCCAATGACGAGTGCATGAGCTTGATTGTCTTCAAGTGGGTTACTGGAGACTAGTTGTCCATTGTCGTATGCAACTGCGCTACAAAATGAGGCAACGCCAACACCATTCTCAAGCGTCAATGACATGTCTCGACGGAGCCGAGCTATATCGACCGACATTTCAGGATCTTTGAACGCAGCGGTCGAGATTCGACCGTCTACGAAATGAGCCGAGTGTATTCTGCGCCAGAGAATTTCATCTCGGCCGACATGCTGATTTGTGGCTCTCCGCGTTTGAGGTCGGAGTCGGTGGGGTGAGGGTCCGCGGCTGAACGCGGGAGACCCTCCAGAATCGGTGCTGACCGCAGCCGAGGAACTGGAGGATCCCTGTGGAAGTTGACCCTGCACGCGTCTGTGAGTTGTTGGTTGGACTGGGTGACGTGGAGGTGCTTGGCGTTGACGACGAGGCTGGTGAGCCGTTGGGGGTGCATGTGCGACGGCGGGCACCGAGACCGGGCTGCGAGAGTTGCGGCAGACCGTTGTGGTCTGACGGGGAGCGGCTGGTGGTGTTGGCGGACCTCCCGGCGTTCGGGAGGCTGGCGCGGCTGGTGTGGCACAAACGCCGGTGGCGTTGCGCGAGTTCGGAGTGCGCGGCGGGGACGGTCACCGAACAGGACTGTGAGATCGGCCCGCCTCGTTCGGCGTTGACGACGAGGGCGGGCCGGTGGGCGACAGTCGCGGTGGGCCGCGACGGCCGCACCGTCGCTGATGTTGCAGCAGTGTTGGGGTGCGACTGGCACACAGCCAACGACGCGGTGACCTGTTGGGGCGAGGCACTGCTGGCCGCTGATGTTGCCCGCGTCGGTTCGGTGGAGGCGTTGGGGCTTGATGAGACCCTGTTCGGGCGGCAAGGCCCGCGGCGTCACCGCGGTTGGTCGACCCAGATAGTGGACGTGAACAGCGGCCGGCTTGCTCGATGTTGTGGCGGGCCGCGACGCTAAAGGGGCCACAGACTGGCTGTTGAACCAACCCCAAGCGTGGCGCGATGGTATTGGGTGGGCAACCTTGGAGCCTGTCAGGTCTTCTGTGTAAGGGGGGTGGTTTGAGATAGTTGTCCGGGGCTGTTCGGCTCCGGGTTTACCGAAAGGATCATTATGAGTGATATTCATCGAAACGAAGTGCCGGGTTTGCCGGTTGAGGCGGTGCCTCTGGTGTCTGGGGAGGTGTTGGATTCTCTGATGGAGAGGGTTCACTCCGAGGGTGCCGATCTGTTGGGGCCTGACGGCTTGTTGTCGCAGGTGACCAAGGCCGTGTTGGAGCGTGCTCTGGCTGAGGAGTTGGCGGATCATCTCGGTTATGAGCGCGGCGACCCGGCCGGGGTCGGGTCTGGGAACTCTCGTAACGGGTTCACACCCAAGCGTCTGCACACTGATGCGGGGACTGTGGATCTGGACGTGCCCCGGGACCGTGAGGGCAGTTTCGAGCCGAGGATCGTGGCGAAGGGCCAGACGCGTCTCGACGGGTTCAACGACCGGATCGTCGCCTTGTACGCCAGGGGCATGACCGTTCGCGATGTTCAGGCCCACCTCAAGGAAATCTACGGGGTGGAGGTGTCCCATGACCTGATATCGAGGGTGACCGACGGGGTTTGGGAGGAACTCGAGGCGTGGCGGTCCAGACCCCTCGACAGGGTGTATCCGGTGGTGTTCATCGACGCGTTGATGATCAAGATCAGAGACGGCCATGTAGCTGACCGGCCCGTGTACCTCGCTGTTGGCATCGACGTCGACGGGCGTAAAGACATTCTCGACGTCTGGATCGGCGACTCCGACGGAGAAGGCTCCAAATACTGGGCCGGTGTGCTCGCAGAGCTCGCCAACCGGGGCGTGGCCGACGTGTTGATCGTCGTGTGCGACGGCCTGCGCGGCCTGCCAGACGCCATCGAGGCGGCCTGGCCCAAAGCCACAGTGCAGACCTGTGTGGTGCATCTGCTGGGGGCCTCTGGCCGCTACGCCTCCTGGAAACACCGCCGAGAAGTCTCAGCAGGTCTCAAAGCCGTCTACACCGCCCCCAGCGCAGACGCCGCCCGAACAGCCCTCGACGACTTCGAGGCCGGCATCGGAGCCAAATACCCAGCTATCGTGGCGCTGTGGCGCAACCAATCCGAACAGTTCATACCGTTCCTAGACTTCCCCCCAGAAGTCCGGCGGGTGATCTACACCACCAACATGATCGAGTCGGTCAACTACCAACTCCGTAACCTCACCCGCAACCGAGGACACTCACCGCAACCAACGCTCAGCGCTCAAACTGCTGTACCTCGCCATCAGAAACATCAACACCAAAAGAGGAGGACCACAAGGAACAAACACACCAGGATGGACAGCCTGCATCAACCAGCTCGCCATCCGCTACCCAGGCCGACTACCACTCGGCTAACATGACCACCACCACCCCGCCTTACACAGAACATCTGACACCTCCCAACCTTGGGACCTGACCGGCACCTACCGGCACGTCTTCGATGTGGCACTACCCGACGCCGCCCAGGTCGCCGATCCGTTCCATGCGGTCCGTTTCGCTGACAACACTGTCGACGAGGTGCGCCGCCGGGTCCAAAACGACACGCTCGGCCATCGCGGCCGAAAAGACGATCCCCTGTATCGAGTGCGGCGGTTGTTGATCTCAGCTCATGAACGGCTAAACGAACACGGCGACTCGAAACTGCGGGGACTGCTCACCGCCGGCGATCCCCAAGGCGAAGTCCGTTTGGCGTGGCACGCCAAAGAAACCCTGCCCACCCCCAGCACGCGCGGTTCGAACAGACCTTCATTGACGATGCTCTCCGTTCGGGGAGCGCGTGGCCGCCGCTGTCAGCGGGACTCTTCGATGGAGACTTGGCCCGTTTCCGATCTGCCGCGGAAACCGTCCTCAGTGGAGCGAATGAGGCACGTGGACAACGCTACTAGAGCTACGAGCGTTGCCATTGCTGGACATGGGGTATCGAGTCGACAGCTCGACAGTGGGCTACGGTGGGGGTGGTGATTGGGAGTGGGGTGCGGCCGAAGTTGATTGAGGTGGCTTTGCCGTTGGCGGCGATCAACAAGGCGGCGTCGCGGGAGAAGTCGATTCGGCATGGGCATCCTTCGACTTTGCATCTGTGGTGGGCTCGTCGGCCGTTGGCTGCGACTCGGGCGGTGATTTGGGCGTCGTTGGTGGATGATCCGTCTGGTGACGAGTCGTTGACGCCCGAGGAGCAGGACACGGAGCGGCAGCGCCTGTTCGGGATTTTGGAGCGGCTGGTGGTGTGGGAGAACTCCAATGATCCTGTCGTGTTGGCGGAAGCGAAAGCTGAGATCGACCGGTGTTTCCCGGACGGGCCGCCACCGGTTCTTGATCCGTTCGCCGGGGGTGGGGCGATTCCGTTGGAGGCGCAGCGGCTCGGTCTCACCGCGTTGGCGGGGGATTTGAATCCGGTGGCGGTGTTGATCAACAAGGCGATGATCGAGATCCCGCCGAGGTTCGCGGGGATGGAACCGGTTCATCTCAGCATCGAGAAGACCCTGAACACTTGGGAGCGGGCGCAGGGCCTGGCTGCTGATGTGGAAGCCTACGGCCAGTGGATGCGTGACGAAGCACAAGACCGGATCGGGCATCTGTACCCCGATGCGACGGGTCCTGATGGGGAGAAGCTCACGCCGATCGCCTGGATATGGGCGCGGACCGTGACTTCGCCTGATCCTTCGTGGTCGGGCCACGTCCCTTTGGTGGCGTCATGGACGCTCGCCAACAGACCAGGCAAACCCAAGGTGTGGGTCGAGCCCATCATCGACCGCCAAACCCAGACCATCACATATGAGATCCGTCAAGGCGGCGAACCAGCACATGAGCGGACCGTCAACCGAGGCAACGGGACGTGTCTAGCAACCGGTTCAGCCATTCCAGGAGACTACATCGACCACGAAGCGTCTGAGGGACGTATGGGTTCAGCTCCTATGGCAGTGGTCGCCGAGAGTCCAACGGGTCGTCGGTACCTTGCTGTCGATCGGCGTCAGCTTGACGGGGTTGATGAAGCGGTTGTCGTGCGGGCCTCCCTTGACGACTCAAAGTTGCCTCAAGGAGCGACCCGAGGCACGTTCGGGGGTAACGCTCAAGGTCGCTACTACGGCTTCTTCGAGTTTCCCGATTACTTCTCGGCGCGGCAGTTGGTGGCGTTGACGACGTTTTCGGATCTGCTGGGTGAGGTGAGAGAACTGATTCTGGCGGATGCTACGGCAGCCGGTCTGGCAGACGATGCGATGCGGTTGCGCGACGGCGGACATGGTGCTGTCGCGTACGCGGATGCCATCGCGACCTATCTGGCGTTCGTAATCGACAAGTGCGCCGATTATTGGTCCGCGATCTGCACTTGGCACAGTTCACGCGAACAGATACGGAACACTTTTGGTCGTCAGGCGATCCCGATGTCTTGGGATTTCGCGGAGGGAAATCCGTTTTCGGGTTCTTCCGGGAATTGGATGGCGATGGTTGGTTGGGTTGTGAAGTCGGTTTCCCATTTGCCTGCTTTCTCTGTAGGTGAGGCTGTTCAGCGGGATGCGAGGGCACGGGTGCTGGAGTGTTCGGGTGCTGTGTTGTCGACTGATCCGCCGTATTACGACAACATCTCTTACGCGGATCTGTCTGATTTCTTCTATGTGTGGTTGCGGCGCAATGTTGGCGATGTGTGGCCGGTCGAGTGTTCGACGCTGTTGACACCGAAGGCGGAGGAGTTGATCGCGAACCGTTACCGCGCCGGTTCAAAGGAGCAGGCTGAGGAGCATTTCGAGTCTGGTATGGCGGAGTTCATGGCTCAGGTCGCTCACAGCCAGCCAAGCGAGGTTCCGGCGACGATCTATTACGCCTACAAGGCGACCGAATCGAAGGACGGCGAGGTTCGCACGACTGGTTGGGACACGTTCCTGCAAGCGGTGTTGGATGCGGGTCTGCAGGTCAACGCCACTTGGCCGATGCGCACCGAGTTGGGTAATCGTTTGTTGGCGTCGAAGAGTAACGCGTTGGCGTCGTCGATCGTGTTGGCGTGTCGTCCCCGGGCGGTGTCGGCTTCGCTGGCGACACGCGGAGAGTTCATTGCGGCGTTGCGTTACGAGTTGCCGGAGGCGGTGCGGTTGTTGCAGTCGGGCAATGTTGCGCCGGTCGATATGGCTCAGTCCGCTATCGGGCCGGGGATCAGGGTGTTCTCGCGGTACGCCAGGGTGGTGGAGGCTGACGGGTCGTCTATGTCTGTGTCGGTGGCGTTGCGGATCATCAACGACGTGCTCGGTGAGATCCTTGACGGGGAGGAAGCAGAGCTCGACACCGACACGCGGTTCGCGCTCGCCTGGTTCTCACAGCACGGCTACGACCCCGGACCCTCAGGTGACGCGGACAGCGTCGCCCGGGCCAAGAACACGTCGCTGGCCGGTATCGAAACCTCTGGTATCGGTGAGGCGCGCCAAGGCGAGTTCCGTCTCTTCGAACGCGGTGACCTGGCCCCGGACTGGTCACCGGTAGACGACGCCCGTCTCACGGTCTGGGAGGTGTTGCAGTACCTCGTTGCTGCGTTGGAGAGATCAGAGTCAGAAGCCGCTGAGCTGTTGCACACCCTCGGCGGCAACGCCGACAGGGCCCGTCAACTCGCCTACGTGCTGTACGCCAAAGCCAACGACAACCGCTGGACCACAGAAGCCGGCGCCTACAACACACTCATCACCGCCTGGCCCAACCTCCAAGTGAGCGCCGCCGCCGCAACACCGGTCCAAGCGCAGATGTTCTCACCATGAGCAGCAGCGGTCGTTGCGTCCCGAGCCCGAACTCGGTTGCGGGTTGTCACACCCCTGCTGCATCGAGGTATGCGATCTCCGCCCCAACAGCGCTGCGCACAACTTCAGCATCTCCAAGCGTTGCAGAGTCAAGCACGATCATGAAGATCACACCCTACCAATCACCCACCCTGTACAGCGACGGCTGCCGCCGAGTCACGCCACTGGGCCCGAACACGTCGAGATCGCGGTGGGACGGTCAATGACCCCGTAGGCGATAAGAGCGGCTCCGCCGGCCAAAGCAAAACCATGGCCTTTGCCGAGCCGGCCGATGATCCGCCAGACCTCGGCCTGCAGAGGCGTCAGCACTCCAGACTGATCCCGCGGCGGTCGAACCAGCGCCGCCACACCTCCGCGACGTACGGCGGCAGCCACATCCGTGACCACATGTCCAACAGCTCGTCGAGCTTCACATAGAACCGGACGTCCTCCGCGCGCCCCTCGGTCAACACCCGCTCATACAGCCAGCGGCGCTGCGGCTCCTAGTCCAAGTCGAAGAGGCCTTCGCCGCTCCAAGCGAGGTGCAACGGGAGCTCCACAACACCCTCAGCCTTGACAAGCGACGGGTCGTCAATGTCGTCGGGTGTGGCCACCGGGCGACACGCGATCCACGGCGATGATTTCAGCCCAGCATTGAGAACCATGACCACAATCCTACACCAACACGCTCGGTCCAGCCCCTCCACTCACAGCTAGACCCTTCACTGCGGTCTGCAGCGACCGACTCTACGTCCGGCAGTTTTGCAACTAACGGGCAGGCGAATTTGTAATTATCTTGAGGGCAATATCTAAATTGGGCTAGCGTCACCATGTGGACACCGTCGACCGACATCTGCAACTGCGGCTCGAGCGGGCGCTGGAACGTTCCCGCGTCGTGGTGCTCCACGGAGCCCGCCAATGCGGCAAGACCACACTTGCCCAACTGCTGGTCGAAGCCCGCGGGGGCGCATACGTCTCATTGGACGACGAGATCCACCGTCAAGCGCTGCTCGACGACCCCATGACCTACTTGGCCCGCCAACAGCGTCCGCTCGTGATCGACGAAGTCCAACTGGGCGGAGACCGGGTCGTCCGCTCCATCAAACAACTGGTGGACGCAGATCCCGCCCGTGGGCGCTTTCTGCTCACTGGTTCGACCGACTTCTTGACGGTCCCCAATATCAGTGAATCTTTGGCCGGGCGAATTCAACTCTTCCGCTTGTGGCCATTCTCAGAAGCCGAGTTGGCCCGAACCCGCGCCGACGTCATCGACCGCTGGTTCCAGGGAGATCCCGGGCCGCTGCCGGCAGAGAGCCTCACCAAAGCCGACTACCTGGAGTTGGTCTGTCGAGGTGGTTATCCCGCAGTCGTCGACAGCGACCCCGATGAGCGCCGAGACTGGTTGCAGAGCTATGTGGAGACTGTGGTCCGGCGTGATGTTGCGCAGCTGGTCGACATCCGCAAAGCCGCGTCGCTTCCCGTTCTGTTGCGATGGGCTGCAGCGCTCACCAGCAACCAGATCAACGTATCGGCAGCTGCGCGCGATCTGGAGATCAGTCATCCCACCGCGGCCTCCTACCTGGACTGGCTCCAGACGGTCTTCTTGTTGCACGAGATCCCGGCCTGGTCCCGCAGTCTCTGGCCCAAGGCAGCCCGTCGCCCCAAGTTCCACCTGACCGACACGGGACTGGCAGCCCGCCTGCTCGGCCTGGGACCCGAGGCGCTTGCGTCGCCCACATCCCCCGCAACCGGGCCGCTTCTCGAATCGTTCACCGTCAACGAGATCATCCGTCAACTCGGCGCAGACCCGAAGGGCCGCAATCTGTGGCACTACCGCGACCGGCAGAACCACGAAGTCGACCTTGTCCTCGAGGGGGAAGACGGGCAGGTGGTTGCGGTGGAGATCAAGGCGACGAGTTCCCCCGCGCTCAGCCACATCGACAATCTCCGCTGGCTGCGCAACAAACTCGACGCGGTCAACCCCGGGTCCTTCGTTGCCGGGATCTTGTTGCATACCGGCACACACTGCGTCAGCCTCGACGACCGCCTCCACATGCGACCCATCAACTCCCTGTGGTCCGATTGAGGCCAACATCTCGTTGGGAGGCTCGGGATTTGAGTGGCAGAACGATCTGAGCGGAAGGCTCCCCACCTGTGCCACACGGCCGGGGTAGCTTGTACGCATGGTTCTTGCTCATCTTTCGCCGTCGTCCCTTAGTGGTCTTGGCCGTACCGACAGGTCCGCTGCGGCATGAGCACGTCGGATCGGCGCCGTAGGGGAACGTCCACGTCCAATTTCGGAGTCGGACGACGCGAGGGGCACGACGCGTCGGCGTTCTATGACCGGTTCCCGGCACCGGAGATCAGCAGCCGAGACGATGTCGTCTCCCCATCCCGCGTCGACACACTCTGGAAGGGCGACGCGCGGGACATGGATGCCCATGGCGACATCGCTGACGACTCGGTAGCGCTCGTAGTCACGTCGCCTCCCTACTTCGCAGGCAAGGAATACGAGGAAGCGCTGGGCTGTGGACATGTGCCGGCCGACTACATCGCCTATCTGGAGATGTTGGAGGCCGTGTTCGCGCAGTGCGTGCGAAAGTTGGAACCCGGTGGTCGCATCGCCGTCAACGTCGCCAACCTGGGGCGCCGCCCGTATCGATCATTGTCGGCTGATGTGGTGCAGATACTCCAGGACCGTCTGCGGCTGCTGCTGCGCGGCGAGGTGATCTGGCTCAAGGCGCGGGGTGCGACGGGCAGTTGTGCATGGGGCAGCTTCCAACAACCCGCCAATCCGGTTCTGCGAGATCTGACCGAACGGGTTGTGATCGCTTCAAAAGGGCGCCTCGACCGGGCGCGGCCGGCCGCGGTGCGCGCCGATGAGGGGCTGCCCTCAGTGAGCACTGCGCATGTCGACGAGTTCATGGAAGCCACAACCGACGTGTGGGAGATCCCCCCCGCTTCTGCCACGCGAGTGGGCCATCCCGCGCCGTTCCCGGTGGAGTTGCCGCAGCGTCTGATCGAGCTCTACACCTATAGGGGCGACTTGGTGCTCGACCCGTTCATAGGGTCCGGAACCACCGCCGTGGCCGCCGTGCGCTCACAACGCCACTACGTCGGCTTCGACACCGACGCCGGATACATAGACACCGCTGAGCAGCGCATCGCCGCAGAGCGGCAGGCACCACCCGAGCGCTCCGGCTCGCTCAACTGGTCGGTCGCGGCTCCGCGTCGAAAGAGACGCAAAGGTCAACTGAGTTTCTCCGAGCAGGTTCTCGGCGCCTCGGCACCGCAGAACGGAAGCCAGGTTGAAGCTCATCGCAGCACATCCCCTGAGAACAAAGACTCTGTGAACGAAGACTTCCAGGCTCGGGCGGGGGAGGAGGGCCGAAAAGCCCAGGAGATGGCACTCGCGGTCCTAGTCCGTTGTGGTTTCAGGGTGATCGATGAGAAAGTCTCCGAGGGCTGTGGCGTGCAGGTCAACTTCAAGGCTCTCGACCAGAAGGGGCAGCCTTGGTGCTTCGACGTGTCGGGGGCGTTCAGCGTGACCCAGCGCCCGGGCCTTCGCCGCACCGACACACTCTGGAAGGCGCTCGGCAAAGCATCCGTGCTGCATTCGAAGAATCCCGAGACCCGGCTGGTCCTCCTCACCACCGACCGCCCCGCTCGCAACAGCGCAGGCGACCGTGCGCTCAAGGAGCTCACCGGGCCCGGCAAAGCAGTTCGGGCCGTGATCGAGATGGTTTCACGCGAGGACCTTGAGCGTCTCGCGGGTTTGGCGGGCGGTGAAACAGGGGACCATGAGTAGTCCACCAATCGACCAGGAGCGGAGGCTTCCGGCTTCTCCGTTGACGTGTTCCCGGACGAACCCATTCGGAGTTCGTTGCTTGACGAACAGACTGTGGAACTCGAACTCAAGCTGACACCGATCTTCGCCGATCCGGTCAACTGACTGTTTGTCTCAGGTTCGTGGCATTGTGTGGGGCGTGAATCCAACGATTCCGGCTGACGAACGGAGATGCCCATGGTGATGGCCAACACGGAACGTATCGCCAAGGCGCTCGACCTTCTGCGCGACGGGCTGCGACCGAAGTGCGAAGAGACGTGGCAGGGGTTCTACGGCGACGACTGGCTCCAGAACGTCAACCAGAGGCTCCACAATCCGCTGCGCGAACCCTCCACCGACGATGCCGCGTTCCTGTTGACAGGTATCAAACTCACCTGGAATGAAGTGTTCGGCCACGGCTTTCCCGCGGGGGTGCGCTCGATGGTGTTCGAAGTGTCCGACGCCCGCAACAAATGGGCGCATCAACAGTCGGTGTCCACCGACGACACCGTTCGGGCGCTCGACTCCATGGAACGAGTGCTCGAGTCGTTCGGCAACGCAACCGAACGACACCAGATACGCGGCCTGCGGCAGGACCTCATGCGCCAGATGGTGGACGAGCAGTCCCGCTCCGAGCGCCGCCGCACCGCAGCCAAACCCGCAGAGGGCCGGCCCGAGACCGGGCTGACCCCGTGGCGGGAGATCATCACTCCACACGGTGACGTCGCGTCCGGACGCTTCGAGCAGGCCGAGTTCGCCGCCAATCTATACGACGTGCTGGAAGGCACCGCAGAAGCGGAGTACCAGGATCCCCGTGCCTTCTACGCCCGCACCTACCTCACGCAGGGTCTGGAAGAGATGCTCGCGGGAGCGGCACGCCGGCTCTCCGGGGAGGGCGGCGACCCCGTGATCGAACTGCAGACCAACTTCGGTGGCGGCAAGACCCACTCCATGATCGCGCTGTACCACCTGGCCTCGGGCGAACCGGCCGCAGAAATGCCCGGTATCGGTGACGTGCTGGCCGCGCAGGGAGTGTCGCTTCCAGAACAGATAAACCGGTCAGTCCTCGTCGGGCAGATGATCCAACCGGCTACACCCGAGGATCCCGAACCTGACGTTCGTCTCAACACCCTGTGGGGTCGCCTCGCCTACCAACTCGGCGGACGGGAAGCCTACGAACTGGTGCGTGCCGACGACGAAGCCGCCACCAACCCGGGAGCTGCACTGGTCAAGCTGTTCCAGCAGTTCGGCCCTGCGGTCGTACTGATCGACGAGTGGGTGGCCTACGCTCGCCAACTTCCAGACGGGTCCAGCCCCAACGCCGTTCGACCGGCCGGAGGCGACTTCGACACGCAGTTCACGTTCGCGCAGGCGCTGACCGAAGCGGCAGCGGCTGTGCCCAATGTGGTGGTGCTGATCGCGATCCCGGCATCAGACATCGAGACCGGCGGTCCCAAGGGGCGCACGGCACTCGAGAGGCTCAAGAACGTCGTGGCCCGCAAGGCGGCGCAATGGCAGCCGGCGTCGCCCGACGAATCCTTCGAGATCGTGCGCCGTCGCCTGTTCGACCCGATCACCGCTGAGCAGGCCAAGGTCCGGGACGGCGTGATCCGGGCGTTCAGTGAGATGTACCGCAAGCACGCCAAAGAGTTCCCTCCCAGAGTCGGAGAAGGCGAGTACCGGCGTCGCATGGAACTCTCCTATCCGATACATCCGGAGCTGTTCGACCGCCTGTTCGGGGACTGGTCGGCACTCGAGAAGTTTCAACGCACCAGGGGAGTGCTGAGGTTGATGGCGCTGGTGATATCGCAGCTGTGGCAGCGTGACGACCGATCGCTCATGATCATGCCGGGAAGTTTGCCGATGGACTCGGGTCCGTTGGTGAGCGAGATGAAGAAGTACCTCGACGAGGGCTGGGACCCGGTAATCAAATCAGACGTGGACGGTGAGAACGCTCTCCCGTTGCACATCGACAGCGAGTTTCCCCACTTCGGACGGATCTCGGCCACCCGTCGGGCTGCGCGCACCGTGTACATGAGTTCTGCGCCGCGGCCCGACGGCAAACGCGGCGTCGACGTCAAGTCGGTGGTACTGGGCTGCGCGCAACCCGGCGAGTCCCTCGGCCAGTTCTCCGACGCACTGCGCCGGCTCTCGGACCGGGCGACGCACCTGTATGTAGACGGCTCCCAGTACTGGTACTCGCTTGTTCCCAACGTCACCCGGATCGCCGAGGACAGAGCCTCCAACTACGACGAGCGCGATGCCGAGGATCTGGCGCGGAGAATGGTCGCTGAGCAGCGCGACCGCGGAGATTTCCACACGGTGCAGGTATTCGCTGAAGGTCCGGGTGACGTACCCGACAACGACGACGGCGTGCGGCTCGTTGTGCTGGCGCCCAAGTTCACGCATTCCGCAGGCGACGACAAGTCCAAGGCGATCGAGATGGCGGCGACGATTCTCTCCAAACGAGACGCCGGGCCGCGGCTGAACCGCAATCTGCTGGTGTTCGTTGCACCGGGCACCAACCGCGTCGGCGAACTGCTCGATGCGGCCCGTGCCCACCTCGCCTGGCGCTCGATCGTCGACGGCAGCGACGACCTGCAACTGACTGCGTATCAACTCCGCCAGGCGCAGACCAAACTCGACGACTCCCGCAAACAGGTCGAGTCGCTAATCGCGGAGACTTTCAACCTGCTCCTCACCCCGGAGCAATTGCCAGGGACCTCTGAGATCGTGTGGCAGACGAGCCGTGCTGCGGGGGAGGACACGATTGCGGTTCGTGCCAGTCGTAAGCTGCGAAGCGAGGAGAAGCTCATCTCCAAATACAGCGGCGTGCGGGTGCGTATGGACATCGACCGCGGCGAACTGTGGTCCGACCGCGGAGACTTGGCTGTCGGAGAACTCTGGTCGACATACGCCCGCTTCTGCCACATGCCGAGGCTGGGATCGTTCGAGGTGATGGCCGACGCTCTTTCGACCGGTGTGGCGGACTTTGACTGGGAGCAGACGACCTTCGCCTATGCCGACGTGCACGACGGTGAACGCTGGCTCGGCGTCCGCACAGCGCAGCATGTGACTCCGACACACAGCGGCCTGTTGATCCGTCCGGAGAGTCTGCCCCCGCCCGCAGACCCCGAACCCGATGCCGGTGCTCCGGCGGAAGAAGGGGCCGGCGGTGCTGCCGACGCCGAAGCCGACGGCCGTGGACCCGATGGTTCAGCCGAAGGCACAACCGGTGCCACTTCAGGGCCGACGGAGTTCTACGCCGAGTTCCAATTGGACCCGGTTCGCTGCATCAGGCAGCTGGGCGAGATCGCCGAACACGTGACCGCCCGGCTCGGCCCGGATGTGGAAATCACCCTGGAAGTCCGTGCCCGCAACGACGACGGGTTCGACGACGCCACCCGACGCACGGTCTCCGAGAACGCGACCAACCTGGGCTCCCGATCCTCGGAGTTTGAATGACCCGCGGACATTTCTTCCACCACAGGGCCTCGCGGTAGTTGTGTCATCGGTCCGCTCAGTCGGCGTTGAGGGACTCTCGGGCGATCTGGGCGGGATCGGCAGGGCGTGCGTCGGGGACAGAAACGTCAACGTAGCTGATCGTGCCGTTCCAGGGGAAGGGGGGCTCGTAGTCGTCGCAGACCGGGAAACCTGTGTCGTAACCGATGATCAATCCGGTGCCGCCGTTCTGCCACGAGTTGGGCAGGGTCCGGTCGAGCTCAAGCGAGCCTGCGACTCGGCCGTCGACCAGCAGGGTCACCGCACTCGAATCCGCCGATGTCAACTCGTAGCGGCACGCCAGGGATGTGGCGGCCGCGTCGATCACGGAGTCGGTTGCCGCTTGGAATTGGTCGCCCGACAGGCAGAGGGCCAGCACCAGGCAGCCGTCACGGCAGTACAGGGCGATGCCGCTGGTCCAGTCGCCCATCGCCCAGAGGATCCCGCCGGCGCCGCCCGGTCCGACAGTGCACTCGGTGGTGATCGTGAAACCCCGCATGAGCACCGGCAACGCCTCGTCGGCAATCCGGCCGGCGCCCGGCCGATAGCGCACCGCAGACGGCGTCGGATACGCCGGTGGACTGACAGCGGGCATGCGCGTGGCGTAGCTGTCGTCGAGTGGCAGCACGTCGTAGTGCTCGGCCGCCTCCCACCAGGCCGTTTCGAGTTCGGCCAACTTCCCAGGATGTGAAGCGGACAGGTCGTGGGCCTCGGAGAAGTCCTGCTCTAGGTCGAACAGTGCCCAGGAGTCGTCGCTGAACGAACGGCTGCCGGACACCAGAGCGAGTTCGTCGCCATGGGCTGCGCCGACATGGTCGGTGGTGGCCTTCCAGCCGCCGAGGTACATGGCTCGCGACCCCTGAACCTCGAAATACTGCGACTCCCGCGGCGGGGGAGCCTCAGGATCATCGAAGGTGGCGGCGATGCTGGCACCGTCGATCGGTTGCTGCGCCACGCCGTCCACAGAATCGGGGGCATCCACGCCACAGAGGTCGAGCACGGTGGGCATCAGGTCGATGGCGTGGCAGAACTGCGGCCGTACTTCGCCGCTCGAAGCGATCCCGTTCGGCCAGTGGACGACCAGCGGGGTGCGGGTGCCGCCCAGCCAGGCGTAACGCTTCCAGAGCCGGAACGGGGTGTTGCCCGCCCATGCCCAGCCCCAGGCGTAGTGGTTGTAGGTGCGAGGCCCGCCGAGTCGGTCGATCCACTCCAGGTTGGCCGCAACCGATTCGGGCAGCCCCTTGGTGAAGCGATGCTCGTTGACGGAGCCGACGTGGCCGCCCTCGGCGCTGGCTCCGTTGTCCGAACAGAGCATGACGATGGTGTTGTCCAGCTCGCCGATGGCTTCGAGGCAGTCGATCACCCGGCCGATCTGGGCGTCGGTGTGGCTGACGAACCCGGCGTACACCTCGTGCATTCGGGCGAACAGGCGCTGGGCGTCGGCATCGAGAGTGTCCCAGGGCTGTACCCACGAGGGCCGCTCGGTCAGCGCCGTGCCCTCGGGCACGATTCCAGACTCCAGTTGGCGGGCGAAGGTCCGTTCCCGCCAGCGCTCCCAGCCGTCGTCGAAGGCTCCCCGGTAGGGTTCGACCCACTGCGGGGCAACATGATGGGGGGCATGGGTCGCCGCCTCCGCGTAGTAGCAGAAGAACGGCTTGTCGGGAGCGGCATGCTTCTGGTCGGTGATCTGGCGGATGATCTGGTCGGCTAGATCGGC
Source organism: Acidimicrobiales bacterium (assembly GCA_963662455.3). Lineage (GTDB taxonomy): Bacteria > Actinomycetota > Acidimicrobiia > Acidimicrobiales > Aldehydirespiratoraceae > VXYK01. The sequence continues at coordinate 165,883 of CAXXNK020000006.1, read as the reverse complement.
CGAGAGGTGGTAGCCGTCCTCGGGGCCGGACGGAGGGTCGATGTAATGCTGATCGCACACCAGATTGGGGGTCCAACAGTTCGCACCCCCGTGCAGAATCCCGTAGTAGCGCTCGAATCCGACACCGGTGGGCCACAGACCGAACGGTCCCGCGGCGCTGCGCTCACCCCTGGGAGCGAGGTGCCATTTGCCGACCGCCATGGTGGCCCAGCCGGCGTCGCGCAGGATGCGCGGGAGCATCGCTGCTGAGCGGGGGATCCTGGCTGTATAGCCGGGGAAACCCATGCCCATGTCGGACAGAAAACCCATACCGACGGCGTGATGATTGCGCCCGGTCAGCAGCGCAGCACGGGTCGGCGAGCACAGAGCCGTGACGTGGAACCTGTTGTACGACAGACCGTTGGCCGCCAGGCGGTCGATGTTGGGCGTGGCGATATCAGCGCCGAAGCACCCCAGCTGGGCGAAACCCGTGTCGTCTAGCAGGATGACGAGCACATTCGGGGCCCCGGCCGCGGCGCGGGGCAGAACTGGATGTTCAGGCGTCGAATCAGCAACCGTGAGGCCTCGCCCGCCCCTCGGTTGCTTGCCAGTTCGTTGGTTGCTCATTCGCTCTCACCTGTCGCTGACAGGACGACTCCCAGCTGAATCCGGAACCGCAATACGCGGCTGCTGCAGCGCAGAAACTACCCTCTGGCAAGGCGCGTCCCCTAGTTCCGGGGGATTGTCTGAGGAGTCACCATGTCGATCAGAGCCGAAGATCTCATCCTTATCAGCGTGGACGACCACATCATCGAGCCGCCAGACCTGTTCGACGCCCATCTGCCGGAGCGCTACAAAGCCGAGGCCCCCCGAATCGTTCGGCGCGCGGACGGTGCCGACGTCTGGAGATTCGGTGAAGTCGAGGTTCCCAACGTGGCGCTCAACGCCGTGGCCGGTCGCCCCAAAGAGGAGTACGGCGTGGAGCCCCAGTCGCTCGAAGAGATCCGGCCGGGTTGCTTCCTGGTGGACGAGCGGGTCAAGGACATGAACGCGGGTGGGGTTCTGTCGTCGATGAATTTCCCTTCGTTCCCCGGATTCGCGGCCCGGCTCTTCGCAGTCGAGGACGAGGGTTTCGGCGTGGCGCTGGTGCGGGCCTACAACGACTGGCACATAGATGAATGGTGCGGGGCCCACCCGGGCCGGTTCATCCCCATGGCGCTGCCGGTGATCTGGGACGCAGAGAAGTGCGCCGCCGAAGTGCGCCGAGTCGCCGAGAAGGGCTGCCACTCGCTCACCTTCACCGAGAACCCGGCGGCGCTCGGCTATCCGAGCTTCCACGACCCGTACTGGGACCCGCTCTGGACCGCGGTGTGCGACACCGACACCGTGCTGTCGATCCATCTCGGCTCATCGGGCGAACTCTGCTTCCCCGCCCCGGACTCTCCCGCCGATGTGATGATCACGCTTCAGCCGATGAACATTCAATCAGCGGCCGCCGACCTGTTGTGGTCGCGTGTGTTGAAGGAGTTCCCGGCCATCAGGATCGCCCTGTCCGAGGGCGGCACCGGCTGGGTCCCCTACTTCCTTGAGCGGGTCGATCGCACCTACGACATGCACCGCCTCTGGACCGGTCAGGACTTCGGCGATCGGTTGCCGAGTGATGTGTTCCGGCAGCATTTCTTGACCTGCTTCATCTCCGACCACACAGGGGTCCACCTGCGCCACGAGATCGGCGTCGACAACATCAGCTGGGAGTGCGACTATCCCCACAGCGACTCGGCGTGGCCCGGCGCTCCCGAGGAACTGGCCCAGGTGATGACCGAGGCAGCGGTCACGCCCGATGAGGTGGCCAAGATCACCCACACCAACGCCATGCGCTGGTACTCCTTCGACCCGTTCGCCCATGTGCCACGAGATCAAGCCACGGTCGGCGCGCTGCGTGCCGCCTCAGCGGGACATGACGTCAGCATCAAGGCGATGAGCGACCGCGAGAAGTTGACGCCGGAGCAGATGCAAGCCCGCTGGGCGAAGATGGGTGATGCCTCGGCTGGTTCAGGCGCCGAGAAGGTCAGCGTCTAACGGCCGGGCACCGCCGCGAATTCGAACGGCTCCGGTGGCTTTCCCGCCAACTGCACGAAGCACTGGCCGACCAGGTCGGATCCGAGAACGGTCATGGCTCCGGCGGCCACCTCGTCGGCGTCCATCACTTCGATACCGGCGGCCTCCAGGCGGGATCGATGGCCGCCGACGAAACCGGTGTCCACCGCGGCCGGGCAGATTGCGTTTAAGTGGACGCCGCGGCTCTTGAGGTCGTCGGCGACGCTGCGAACCAGGCCGGCCACAGCGTGCTTCGACATGACATAGCCCAAGTCCTGGGCCAGGGGTCCCAGCGACGCCCGCGAAGCGGTGACGAGGACGTGGCCGCCCCCGGTTCGTTCGAGCAGTCCGACGGTTGCTCGGATTCCGTAGAACACCCCGTGCTGGTTGATTCCGATGATCCGTTGGTAGGCGTCGTCGTCGAGTTCGGTGATGTCGCTGACCCCCTGTCGAATACCGGCGTTGAGGTGCACCACATCGAGTCGACCCGGGTCGGCTTCGAGTTCTTCGGCCAACAGTGCCCACTGCGCCGGATCGGCCACATCCAATCGGCGGTAGCGGACACCGGTTTCTGCGGCGAGGCGTTCGCCCGCGGCATCATCGACGTCGGTAGCGACGACTGTCGCTCCATGAGCTGCGTATCGGGCCGCGCAGGCCGCACCGATTCCCGATGCGGCCCCGGTGACGAGCGCCACGCGGCCTGAAAGTTCAACCTCAACCATAGGGTCAGGGTTCCGTTCTGCCGGCGAAGGCGTTGACGGTGTCGACATCATGGAGCCCTTGGAGGAACTGGAGGGGCGGTTTCTTGGCGAACTCCCGCTCGGCCCGGGCGGCCATGATTCCCTCCCGATGGCGCAACTCCCACATCGACTCGCAGTAGCCCGAGTATTCGTCGGACTGCTCGACCATCCAGAGGATTCCCTCGGCGGGAACGCTGGTGGGCTCCCAGTCCGAAAGGTCGACGTCTCCCATATTGGCCAGCGTGCCTTCCGACGCCACCGGGATGTCGATGCGGAAACAGTTGACCGCGATGCGGTCGCGGACCAGTTGGCGAGCCAGATCGGTGGTCATCCGCTCGAGGGCCAGTTTCGACATGCCGTAGGACATCAGTCCGGGCACCGGGCGCAGCGCGGCCTGCGACGAGAGGTTGACGATTCGACCGCGGCCTGCCGCGCGCATATGCGGCAGCGCGGCCCGCACACAGAGCAGCGGTGCTTGAACGTTGATGGCCATCACCAGATCGTGGCGCTTCAATTCGATGTCGACGTCGCCGACGAAGGTGACCGCGGCGTTGTTGACGAGCACATCGAGGCGGCCCCAGTGAGCGACTGTCACCGAGATCATGCGGTCGATGTCGGCTGGCGAGGTGAGATCGACCGGAATGGCCAGCGCCTCGCCCCCGGTTTCGGTGATGGCGGCGACCGTCTGATCGATGGTGCCGGGAATCCGTTTCGGTGCCGCGTCCGTTGAACGGGCCGCACAGGCCACGCGGGCGCCACGAGCAGCCGCCGCAACTGCGGTCGCCGCGCCGACGCCTCGGCTCGCCCCGGTGATCAACACCACTCTGCCATCGAGGTTGAAGGGTTCGTCGAGGCTGGAGGGGCCGTCGAGGTTGGAGGGTTCGCTCATCGTGCCTGCTCAGATCTGCTGGGAGTGGCCATCAGGCGAACGGCTCGTCGCCCACGATGGTGGTGCGATGCATGAGCCGCCCGGAGTCCGCGGCATAGGGGAGCGCCCGGTGCATCGTGCCCCGATTGTCCCACAGCACCAGGTCGCCGGTCTCCCAGCTGTGCTGGTATCGGAAGCGTTCATCGGTGGTCCAGTCCTCAAGGTGCTCGATGAGCTCTGCGCTCTCATCGGGGTCCATGTCGATCACGTGCGAGGCGGTCGCGCCGAGCACCAGCGAGGTACGGCCGGAGCGGTGAGTCCAGGCCAGCGGTTGAACCTTGGCTGGCCGCTGCTCCCAGAACTCGACTTGATCCTCGCTGGGATCGGGGTAGACGCGCCGTTGCGCGGTCGCGAAGCTGTGGAGCACCCTCAACCCCTGACAGCGGGTCTTCTGATCCTCAGGCAGCGCCTCCCAGGCTGCGTAGGTGTTGCAGAACTGCGTCTCACCGCCGGTGGCCGACACTTCCAGTGCGCTGAGCATGGTGGCCTTGTTGGGGATGTCGTCGGTGGCGCCGTCGATGTGCCAGTGGAACGTGCCCTTGAGGTACTCGGCGCTGAGAGCCTTGTTGGGATCGAGGGAGACCGTGAAGATCCCCGGATGTTCGAGCCCCGGAACGGGCAGGACCTCAACCTCGCCGAGATGGCGGCTGAATGCGACCTGCTGCTCGTCGGAGATGAACAGGCCCTTGAACGCCAGCACTCCGAACCGCTCCAGTGCATCCAGAAGAACTCCGGCAACCTCGGCCTCAGTCAGATCAGCAGGCGAAATGTCGCTGACCGAAGCCCCGATCGTGTCGTTGAGCGGTTCGATTCGCAAGTCTCCCCCTTGAGGTCGGGCCTCGGCATCCCAACGTACCCCAGCGGTACCCGAGCACCAAAGCTGCGCGGGGCTGGGAGCCGGGAGTTACGTGCGCGAAAGACAGAGTCGGACTTCGGTGCCCTGGCCGGGGGAGCTGATGATCTCGCAGTCTCCGCCGACTCGCTGCAGTCTGCCGCGGATCGAGTCGCGGATGCCGTGGCGGTCGTCGCCGACAGCTTCGGGGTCGAAACCGACGCCGCGGTCGCGGACGAAGACCTCCACCTGGTCGTCGTTCGCCTCGACATAGACACCGATGTCGGACCGGCCGGACCACCTCGCGGCGTTGGTCATAGCCTCACCGGTCGCAGCCACCAGAGACTCCGTCGCCGCATCAAGGTCGGCGTCGCCGACGACGACCACATCGATCATCGCCCCGTGCCGATCCTCGACGACACCAGCGAGATGCTCCACAGCAACCTTCAGCGTGGCCTGCTGCGGGATGGGACCGTAGCGCTCGCCGTAGCGCTCGCTGTAGAGCCAGCCCCGCAACTCCCGTTCCTGGCGCCTCGCCAGAGCCGACATGTGGTCCGGATCGTCTGAACGCTGTACCAGAGCCAGAGTCTGCAGGACCGAGTCATGCAGGTGCGCTGCTACTTCGGCGCGTGCGTCGGCACGGATCCGCTGCTGGCGCTCAGCGCGTCGGTCGCGCACCAGCACCGCCACCCAGGGCCCGAGGATCAGAGCCAGTCCTCCGACGACCAACACCGTTGACAGCAGTCCGTCGAGCACCACCCACAACGAGAGGTTGGCCGCCACCAGCACCCCGATCCCGAAGGCGACCAGGATCGTCCCGCCGGCCATCCGAACGGCGAACGCCCTGCCGACCGCCGCAATCGGTTGAACCCTCCACACCACCACACCGATTCCGAGCGCAGCGCAGAGGGCGGGCCAGATGTAAGCGTCAGGCAGTGTTACCTGCAGGTGGCGTGCCAACAACACCGTGCCCAACACAGCCAACCCCAACCCCAAGGCGCGCCTCGTCACCGTCGACGCAGGCACGGCTGCTGCCGGAGGCCCGCCCGGGACGGCCCGCGGCAACAAGAGCCAGGCCAGCAGATAGACGGGGACTCCGACCCATGCCAGGGTGAGAACGACGAAAGCCAGCCGGATGAACGTCACGTCGATACCGAGGCGCTCACTGATCCCTCCGCACACGCCGCCGATGATCCGGTTGCGGTCAGATCGTGCAGGCAGGGCCCGTGGGTGCCGGTTCATGGTCTCGATGATGGCACGAAGCGCTTGCCATGCACATGGGGGACAACCCCTAATTCTCGGGGTCGACTCAGGGAAAGTTCAGGGTTATCCCCCATTTGTGGAGCCGTCAGACCGCTTCACAATGGTCCCATGGCAAAAGACCCTCCCGCCGACTCAGAGGAGTCCCGCTCCGACGACGTAGCGGAGACTGAGGCTGACCTGACAACTGACGCAGACCACTCCGAGGACGAAGAGACATCTGAAGAAGAAACTGCGGCGGAGGACCGCGAGTCCTCCGACGACTCAGAGGATCCTCCGCCGGGCGGAACTGAGCCCGAGGAGGCTGCCGAAGAACAAGCCAAAGAAAAGCGCGAGTTTCGTTGGCCCGCTCTGCGCCGCAGCAAAGACGATCGGTTGGTCGCCGGTATAGCAGGTGGACTCGGAGACTTCTTCCGCATAGACCCGGTGATCGTCCGCGTCGGCTTCATCGTTCTGACCCTCTTCGCCGGAGTCGGGCCGGTTCTCTATCTCGTGAGCTGGTTGATCGTGCCGCTCGACGATTCGGGCAGCATCCTCGCCAATGCCCTGCGCAGCGGTGCGCCCCGCCGGTTCCGAAACCTCGCAGGCATCGTCTTGATCGCCCTGGGACTGTTCATCACCGCAATCTTGAGTCGCAACGTGTTCGAATTGTTCACGACAGTGTCGCGCACGGCGCCGTATTTGGCGCTTGGTTTGATTGTCGCCGGTATTGGGCTGGTCTTCTGGCCCCGCCGACCGGCGCCCCCCCAGGACACTCCGGCCGAGCCGCTCGCGGCACCGACTGCAAATACGGTGCCGCCGCCTCCCTCAGCGGCTGGCTCGGAGTGGCCGGGGGTGAATCTGGGAGACGAACGGCACGAACCGCCTGAACCGCCTGAACCGCCTGAACCGCCCGAACCCAAGGCGGGTTGGCGTGACCGCAGAGCCGAGCGACGCTCCCAACGGCGTGGTCAGTCGACGGTCACCTTCCTGACCCTCGCCGCTCTGCTTGTGCTGACCGGCGGCGCAATCCTGTTGGATCGACTCGATATGGAGCGGGTGCTGCTAGGCGAGTTCTTTGCGGTTGCCCTGCTGGTCGTTGCTGTTGGTCTGTTGGTGTCGGTCTTCGTCGGCAGGAACTGGCCGCTCATCGTGCTCGGCGTGTTGCTGCTGGTCCCACTGGTCGTGTTCTCAGGCCGGGACACCTCGTGGTGGTCGGGGTTCGGAGATGTTGAGAGTGTGCCCGTAGACGCCAGTGCATTGGATCGTGACGTCAAACACGGGATCGGCAACCTGGTCGTGGATCTGAGGTCGCTGGACCGCGACTCGCTGCGGTCGACCGAACGAGCGGCCATCGACCACGACATTCGTCTCACCATGGGTGAAGTCATCATCAAAATCCCGGCAGATCTGAAGGTTCGGACCAACGCCAGTATCGGTGCAGGCACGCTGCGTGGCGGCGAATATGTGACCATCAAGCAGGTGGATGTGCCGAGAATTGAAGACGGGCGGTTGTACTGCATCACCGCTACTCACCGTTACGAGGTCGACGAGGAGATTCCGGACTTCAGAAAAGAGACGGCACTTTGCGGGGACAGTCCGTACGCGGATTTCGGCAGGATTGGCTACGACCGCGTCGATAGGGGTCTCGGACTGGAAGTGGCGCACACCACGCACCGCGAACACGACCTCGAACTCAATGTAGAGATCGGTGTGGGGCAGGTCCGAGTGGTGCGTTACCCGACCCAGCAGCGTTAAGGAGCAGGATCATGGACGAAGAATTGACCGTGGAGAGTTCCGGACAACCCAAGTTGGCGTCGGTCGATTTGCTGTCGTTGGTGGCCGCGCTGATTTTCGCAGCGGCGGGAGCCATTGTGTTGGCCGGTGAATCGCTGGCAGACATCGACCCCGTCGTGCTGGCCGGTGTCGCCCTGATAGCGGTCGGCGCAGCGCGCTTCGTGGCGGTTCCCTTGCGTTCCCGCGCCCGTCGCCGAGCCGCGGCCGAGCCCGCTGAACAGCAGGACGACCAGGACCAGGACCAACTCCAAGACTAGGGCCATCTCGTCAGGGTTGATCGGCCGGCACCGCCCACGGGACGCTGATGACCCGATCATTCTCTCGTACTTCTTTGATCAGGAAGCGTCTACCGATGGTGCTGCGGTAGCCGTTCGTCTCCAACAATCCGGCCCGCTGCTTCGAGAAGGCCGTTTCGAGCCGCTCGAGGACTGGATCGGGAGCCATCCCGCATCATGTCACGATCCGGAGGTTCCTCAACGCACAACCCACCGAGAGATTTCTTCAATGCTGGTGCGAGAGTGGCGGTTCGGTGCTGGCTTGAGGCACGATTGGGCCGTTAGTCTCAACTCATTGAGAACAAGCGCCACAAGAAGGTTGCCATGTCGATTGATCGCCGCTCCCGACTCCAAAAAGATGTTCGCGACCTCGAACGCGACGAAGTGTTCGATTCGCTGCTGCCCGAAGCAGTCTCTGAACACGGCACGCTGGCCGGGCGGGGCGTGACCTACAAGGAACTCCCGCCGGTGAGCCTCCGGGTTGACGGCCGTGCAGTAACAATGCGTGCGAACGGCACCACGCTGGTGCTCGAAGACGGCGACGAACCCGCGGGCGTGACCGCTGAGATGCCCGCCGACGCCCTGTCGGACCTGATCCAGGACCATCAGTCGACGATGGGTTTGGCAATGACCTCGCGGGTGAAGCTGACCAGCGGCAACATCAACGAATGGATCGGTTGGGAGCCGGCGTTTCGAGCCCTGTTCGACGGCCGCAGGGTGCATGAGACCGGCGATGTGACATTCCAGGACCTCAACGGCGACGAGCTCGACCTGGACCGGACTTTCAAGATTGACGACGACCGTGAGGAGATGGCCCACTTCCTGCGCGAGGCCGGGTTCCTGCACTTCACGGGCATCTTTGATCCAGACGAGATGGACACCGTCGGTGCCGATATTGACGAGTGGATCGCCAATGCCACCCCGGACGACGGCGAGTCCTGGTGGGCCAAGGACTCCGACGGGGTCGACCAGGCTGTGCGGGTCCTGTTCTTCTTGGAGAAGTCGGCTGCGTTGCGAGAGATCGTGGAGGATGAGCGCTACCAGTGGCTCACCGGACTCACCGGTGACGGTCATCGACACAACGGCGGTGCTGAAGGTCTGGTCAAGCCGCTCGGGATAGTGCAGGGGCTGTCGGACCTTCCCTGGCACAAGGACTGCGGCCAGGGTCGCCACTCCTACATGTGCAACGGAATGACCACCGGGATCAGCGTCACCGGAGCTGATCGGGTGAGCGGCGCCCTCGGTGTCATTCCCGGGTCGCATCGGGCCAACACCATGGCCACCGGGCGCGACCCGAAACTCGATCTTCAACCGAGGATGTTGGAGACCAGCAAAGGCGACGTCACGGTCCATTGCAGCGACACCCTGCACCGGGCACACCCGCCGATCGAGCGACCCCGCAAGGTTGTCTACTCCTCGTTCGGGTTGCCGCCCCTGCCCGGCGATGTGGTTCAGCCCAACCCGCGCTACAACCGCGAGGCACGCGCCGAGTTGACCAACGTGACCGATCGTATTGCTGCGGCCGACAACGAGAACGACCCCAAGCGCTACCGCGCCGGCCGCTGAACGGACAGTTGCTTGACCGGCTGCTAGGCGGCGAATTCGAAGTACTGGACTTCGACCATCAGTTGGAACGCGGCGAGGTCGCCGTAGCCGATCCCTCGGGCGTTGAACGCCGCTGCCAAGCCCAGCGCCTGCTCGACAATCTCGGCACTCGACACGCATCGGTCGCCGTACACGATCAGGTCGTCTCGCTGTGGTGCCGCCGCGAACAGTTCGGTCAACACCTCTGTTGCCTCCCACGGCAGTCAGTTGACGGCGAAGCCACGGCGCGGCGGGTCACTGGTGGCGCATGATTTCTTCGAGGAGTTCGTTGAAGGCAGGCATTCTGGGTGGACCTGCATCAACCACTACGCGTACCAGTGGGTCGAGGCGGAACGGTGGCGCATAGGCGTCGTTCACCGGGAACGGAGCGCTGTAACCCACTGTCAGCCAACTTCCGTTGGTGCTGATGACTCGGGGGAGCGGCGCGGCGATGGCGCCTCGGCCGATTTCTGATCCGTCAGCCGACAGCGTGACTTCGGTCGAGTCCGAAGCGGTGTCGCCGAGCGCGACTCCGAGCACCGTGGCCTCAGTGGGACGGGCCGCGCTGATCCGGTGTCGCCCCTGGCTGGGAGAAGCGATGAACACTGCGATCTCGTCTTCGAGTACGACCCAGGACCAGCCTGTGATCCAGTTCCCCTGTTCGATGATCACTCCCGCAGCGCTGCCCAAGGGTCCGTCGAGTTCGGCGGCGGCTGTGATCCCGCCGTACAGCAACGGCCCGGAGTAGACGGCCACGCGCTCGCCGGCGTTGAGTTCGTAACGTCTGCGGTAACCGGCATAGGGCACGAACATGTGCCCGAAGCGCGCCGTCGCTGAGTCGTCGATCGGCAGCACCTGGTTGCGTTCGGCTTCGGCCCACCACAGACCGACCAGCTCTTCAAGTCTTTCGGGGTGCTCCGAGGCCAGGTCGTGGCTCTCGGAGAAGTCGACTCGGGTGTCGTACAGGGCCCAGTTGTCCTTATGGAAGTCGGCGCTGCCGTCGATCATCTCGCGTTCGTAGGGGTTCAGTTGGTTGACGTGATCTGTGACGGCCTTCCAGCCCTGGTGGTACATCGCCCGATGACCCCAACATTCGTAGTACTGGCTGGTGCGCACTTCGGGCGTGGCGGAATCGGCGATCGGTTCTCGCAGCGACACGCCGTCGACGCTCATCTGGGCGACGCCGCGCACCTCTTCGGGCTGTGACACGCCGAGCAGGTCGAGCACCGTGGGCCACAGGTCGATCACGTGGCAGTACTGGTCACGGATCCCACCGGGGTCTTCGACAGCGGCGGGCCAGTGCAGGATCAGCGGGTCTCTCACCCCGCCCTCGAAGGTGTAGCGCTTCCATCGCTTCAAAGGGGTGTTGCCCGCATGGGCCCAACCCCACGGATAGTGGTTGTACCCCTGGTGGCCGCCGGCAGTGTCGATCTCGGCGAGCAGTTGGGAGACGTCCTCGTAGTTGTCGTTGAGTTGGGCCATGTGGTTGGTCGACCCGTGGGGGCCGCCCTCTCCTGATGCTCCGTTGTCGGAGATCAACAGGATCATGGTGTTGTCGAGTTCGCCCGCTGCCTCGAGTTCGTCGAGGATGCGGCCGATCTGCGCGTCGGTGTGGGTCAGGAACGCGGCGAACACCTCCTGCAGCCGCGCATAGAGCCGTTGCTCGGATGCGGGGAGCGAGTCCCATTCGGCCACCCAGTCCGGTCGGGCGGGCAACTCCACATCGTCGGGGACTATCCCGAGTTCCTTCTGACGCTGGAGCGTCCGTTCGGCAAGCATGTCCCAGCCCTCGTCGAAACGGCCGGCGTAGGCATCGATCCACTGCTGGGGCACCTGGTGAGGTGAGTGGGGAGCGCCGGTCGCCCAGTACATCATGAACGGACGGTCGGGTTGATGAATCCGCAGTTGACGAATGTTGGCGATGGCTTCGTCGGCGATGTCCTCGCTGAAGTGGTAGCCCTCCTCGGGAGTGCGGGGTGGATCCACATAAGACTGGTCACGCACCAGGTCGGGGGTCCACTGGTTGTCCTCGCCGCCGAGGAATCCGTAGTAGCGGTCAAAACCGACTCCGGTCGGCCAGGTATGGAACGGCCCGGCGGGTCCTCGATGGTCCCGCGGGCTGAGATGCCATTTGCCGATCGCCCAGGTGACCCAGCCCTCTTCGCGCAGAACCGCCGGCAGGGTGGCTGCCGTTGGCGGCATGACCCCGGTGTAGGCGGGGAACGGCAGCGGCATGTCTGGCAGCATCCCCATACCGACACGATGATGGTTGCGCCCGGTCAAGGCACTGGCCCGGGTAGGGGAGCAGACCGCGGTGGTGTGGAAGTTGGTGAAGCGCAGGCCCCGCTCGGCGAGGCGGTCGATGTTGGGTGTGTCGATCAGCGACCCGTAGCAGCCGAGCTGTCCGAAGCCGCAGTCGTCGAGCACCATCATTATGACGTTGGGCGCTTTGCGACGGTACGGATCAGCCGGCCGCGGCATCCTCGATTCGTTCAGCGTCAATCCGATGTGTGTGTCTGCGTCGCTCATGGTCGGGTTCGGCTGCACGCTTCTCGACGGTCACTCGATTGCGTGGCGTTCGCGGAGTTTGCGGGCGATCACCATCTTCTGGATTTCGCTGGTGCCTTCACCGATGATCATCAGCGGCGTGTCCCGAAAGTAGCGTTCCACGTCGTATTCCTGGGTGTATCCGTTGCCGCCGTGGATTCGCAGGGCCTCGGTGCTGATCTCGAAGGCAGCCTCGGAGGCGAACAGTTTCGCCATGCCCGCCTCTAGGTCTATTCGCTGGCCCGAGTCGTACTTCTCTGCAGCGTCGTAGGTCATCAGACGTGCCGCCTGGAGTTTCGTGGCCATCTCGGCGAGTTTGAACTGGATCGCCTGGTGCTCGAAGATCGGCCTGCCGAAAGTCTCACGCTCCTGGCTGTACTTCATGGCTGCGTCGAAGGCGGCCCGGCCGACCCCGACGGAACGTGCGGCGATGTTGATCCGTCCGAGTTCCAGAGCCGACAGCGCATAGCGAAGTCCGTTGCCCAGGCCTTCGGGGCCGCCGAGCAGGTTGGCGTCGGGCACCCGATGGTCGACATAGCTCATCTCGACCGTCTCGAGACCCTTGTAGCCGAGCTTGCGTATGTGTTTGGAGGTGCGGATCCCCTCGAATTCGCTGCCCGGTTCCTTCTCGACGATGAAGCAGGTCACTCGGTCGTCGGGAGTGCGGGCGAGCAGCATCACCAGCGATGCCCGCTCGCCGTTGGTCACCCACATCTTGGTGCCGTTGATGATCCATTCGTCGCCGTCGCGGGCGGCTCTGCAACGGAGCGCGCCCGCATCGCTGCCGCTGTCGGGCTCCGATAGGGAGAAGGCAGCCCGACAGTGGCCGTCGACCATTCTCGGGAGGTGCTTCGAGCGCTGTTCGTCGGTGCCGTACCGTCCGATCATGACGCAGGCGATCTTGTGTGTGTTGAGGATTCCCGAGAGGCTCATCCAGCCCCGGCTGAGTTCTTCTATCAGGCGGGCGTAGGTTTTGGCGCTGAGCCCGAGACCTCCGTATTCGGTGGGGATGGTCGCTCCGAAGAGGCCGAACTCGCACATCTGGTCGAACATCTCCTGGGGAAACTCGTCTGCGTGCTCGAGTCCGCTCGCTTGGGGGACCACTTCACGATCGACCCAAGTGGCGACCACCGAGACGAGCTCATCGGCGATCTCTTGGTCGGCACTGTTCTGGTCGCTGAAGGCTGGGCTGGTCATTCGGGTTGTCTCCTACCGGGATCTGCACATCCTCAAACTAGAACAGTTCGCCCAAACTGGAACAGTTCGCAGCGCGCGAGAACCCCTCGGAGGACTTGATCGAGTCAGGTCCTCCGAAGGGGATCAGCGGAGATCCTCAGCCCGACGGGAGTTCGAGCACCCAGCCGATCAGGATCAGATTCGGGTTGCTGAGACTTCGTCCGTCGGCTTGGGTCCTGCCCATGTTCAGATCGAAGATCTCCGTGTAGCGGAGACCGGAACCCAGATGGGTCCTGGCAAGCCCCCAAAGAGTGTCCCCGCGCACGACGGTGACCGTGGTCGCCTCGGACTCAGGCTCTGGTTCGGGCTCTGGTTCGGGCTCGGGAGTCACCGCGACGATCCGGTTGTCGCCGTCGACCGGGTAGTCGGCCGCGGTGATCTCTCCGCCCAGATCAGTCGAGATGTAGTCGGCGAGGGCCTGCTGGTAGCTGACACCCATCTTGGTGAACTCCAAGTCGGCGAGCGGGTAGCAGTCTCCGCCGCCTGCCAGGAAGTCGATGGTCGCCAGCAGCACCGGATCACCGGGAACAACGGCGCCGTCCTCGACGATGACGGTGCCGTCATCGAGGACCACGTCGCGCACCCTGGATCCCTGGTCGCCGATGAGCGAACAGTCGCCGTCGCGGTCGGTCTCGCGGGCCGCAGCAGTCGGGTCGTAGGACAAGGTGAACCCTGAGACCTGCGCGAACTGGCCTCCGGCGCCCGGGATCCGGTCGACAGCCTGCTCAAGCAGCACATGGAACGTCTCACGCGGCACTTCAAGCACGACCACGAAGTTCCGGAACGGGGCTATGTCCCAGGTGTCGCCGGTGGTGATGTCACCTGCCGGGATTACCGCATCGTTGCGGATGCCGCCGCCGTTCTGGATGGCGACGTCCGGTGCTGCGATCCCGAAGGAGGCGGCGAGGTTGGTGGCGGTGGCCCGCAGAGCGTCCGCATGGAGGTTGCCCTGGTTGGTCGAGGTGGTGCGCACCATGGCGCGGCGACCGTCGAGGTCGACCTCGCTGGTGCCGATGACGTCGGCATCGACTTCGGCGACCGCTTCTGCGAGCGGTTCGATCACGTTGGTCTGCACGTCCGGGTCAGGTGTCACGTCGAAGCTGACACCGACGGAGCGGCCGCTGCTGTCGACGATGTTGCCGTCACCGTCGAAGGTCACGCTGAGAGCGCCGATACAGCGGTAACCCCCCGGCGCGGTGATCACCGGCACCTCAACATCGTCGGCGTCGGTCACCAGGGTCGGGTACGGACCTGCCGGGTCGTCGTCGGGCATACAGGTGTCGCCGTCGTTGCGCAGCAGGTCGTCGCCTCCTCCGGCGATGACCACGTCCACGTCGGTCAACGAGGCCACGAGCGCGACCTCTTCGTCCACATCCTGGAGGTGGCTGACCAGGATGATCTTGTTGACACCCTGCTCGGTCAGCGATTCAGCCTCGGCCGACACTGCGGCGAGAACGTCGGAGATCACCACGTTGCGAGGCGAGGAGATGTTGGGGAGCTGCGGTGTGACCGCGCCGATCACCCCGATCTTCTGCCCGCCGGTCTCGATGATCGTGCTCGCTGCAAGCCTGCCGTCGTCGACCAGCGCCTGTAGCACGGGCTCGGCGGAGAAGTCGGCATTGGCGGACAGGAACGGTATCGACGGTGTGAACCCTTCGATGAACCGGGCTGTCACCTCGGGGCCCAGGTCGAAGTCGTGGTTGCCCAGCGCCATGGCGTCGTAGAGTCCGCTGAGAGCGATCGAATCGTAGAGGGCGCCCTCTCTGGCCAGGGAGACGCCGAGTTCCTGCGAGGCCAGGAAGTTGTCGCCGGAAGTCAGCGTGATGACGCCGTTGCTGGTGGATCCCGCAGCGGTCTGCATCAACTTCATCTGAGCCGCGAAGCGGGCAACGCCGGGGAACCCGGCATCCTCGTCGGGCAGGAGCTTCGACTCGCCGTCGTTGTTGTGCAGGATCGTGAGCGTGAAGTTCTCAGCGCTGATCGGCACGGGGGTCTGTGCTCCAGCAGAAAGGGTCAGCGATGCGAACATCGTCGAGACTAGGGCCAGCACGGCTAGAACCGTGATCGGTTTGTCGGGTCGGATACGGGCCATTTTCGGCGCCTCCTAGGGCGGGGTCGAGTGCGTCGAGCGCATCGTAACGGCCTGTCGAGCCAGATTGCCAAGACGGGCGCCCGGAGACGCCGAATCGACGAAATTCTCGGCGGATTCAGCTGCCGAAACGTTCGGCGAGCAGTTCCCCCAGCGCGGTCAGGTCGATTTTGCCGCTGTCCAACCAGGGGAGCTCGCTCGGCGAGGCGAATACCGCGATGTGACGGGGAACTTTGAAGCTCGACAGCTCCGCCTTGACGCGCGCCTGCAACTCACTCGGCTCGCAGAACTCATCGGGTCGCAGCACGACGGCCGCGGCCACATCCTGGCCGCGTTGCACACTTGGCACGCCCATCACGTAGGCGTCCATTACCTCGTCCTGCTCCTCGAGGACGATCTCCACCTCGCGCGGCGTGATGTTCATCCCCGAAGACTTGATCTGGCCGCCCATGCGACCCTTGAAATAGAGGTGGCCGTCGGAATCGAGGTACCCGGCGTCACCGGTCGCGAACCAGCCGTCGGAGGTGAACACATCTTCGTGGTCGGTCTTCAACAGGCCGAGCATCAGCGAATAGCCCCTGATTTGAATCTCGCCCATCTCTCCCAGCGGCTGCTCGGTGCCGGACACCGGATCGACGATGCGATGCGCAACGCCGGGCACCGAACGACCGAACGAACCCCGCTTCGCCGGAGGCAGCTCGCCGCCCATCATCTCGATGGAGTGCGGACCCAGCGACTCGGTCATTCCCAGAGCGTTGGGCCGAAGTTCGGGATCATCGATGCGGATGTGGCTGGGCAGGAACTCCTCGATGCTGCCTGAGCGCACCGAGGAGAGGTCCCGGTCCTTGGCGGTCGGGTGCTCTACGAGCGCCTTGGCCATGTGGGACCAGCCGACCACGTGGTCTACTCGATGGCGTTCGATCAGCTTCAGCGTCTCCGGGGGATCGAACTGGTGCTCGAAGATGATCGTCGTACCCGCGTGCATGCTGGCGATCAGCACGTATGTCATTCCGCCGACCCAGAAAAGCGGCATAGGGGTGTACAGGACCTCACCTTCGCGGCGGTCGAGGAACTGCAACAGGTTGTAGGGGTGACAGATCACCCCCGCATGCGAATGGACCACACCCTTCGGATCGCCTGTGCTGCCGGAGCTGTACATGACGATCATGGGGTCTTCGGGTGCCACTGCTGCTTCGGCGGCGGCCAGTCCGGCGTCGCTGGTCTCTACGGCTGCAGCGAGCAGGTCGTTGACGTGCCCGGCCCAGGACGGGACCTGATCTCCCCACATCCAGACACTGCGCAGCGCCGGGTGCGAGTCGACCGCAATGTCGCCTGCGGTCGCTTCGCCCAGACCCTCCACGACCGATTCGAGCCGCTCGATGTAGTTGTTGTTGAGATGCCCGTCGACGGTCAGCAGCACCTCGACATCACTGTGCTCGAGCACCCACCGGAGCTCGCGGGGTTTGTAATAGGTGTTGAGCAGCACAACCAGAGCGCCGATACGGGTCACCGCGAGCCAGGCAACGATCCAGTCGCCCCCGTTGGGTGCCAGCAGCCCGACACGGGTGCCCGCCTGCACGCCCGAGGCCAACAGCGCTCTGGCCAGTTCCGCTGACCGTGCCTCGGCTTCGTTGAACGTCAGCGTCTCGCGCTCGATCACGCAGAGGTCGCGGTCGCCCCAGTCGTCAGCGACATGTTTGATGAACTCGCCTGCGGTGAGGCGATAACCGGGTTCTTGGAAACGGTGTTCGCCGAGTCTCACTTTCAGCGGTCGAACATCTTGTAGCGGACGGGCAGATGCTTGGGTCCGACCACGAAGCTCGATGCCACGTACTCCGCGGGGCCCGCATGCTCCATTGACTCGATCCGCGATGCCATCTGCGCCAGCAGTGCCTTGATGCTGGCCCGGGCCAGATGGGCGCCCAGGCAGTAGTGCTCCGCCCAACCGAAGCCGAGATGCCGGTTGGGGCTGCGACCGATGTCGAAGCGGTTCGGGTCTTCGAAGACGGTCTCGTCGCGGCTGCCCGAAGCATAGAAGAGCGCCAGGATCTGGCCCTCTTTGATGTCGTGCCCGTCGAAGACTAGATCGCGGGTTGCGGTTCGTTTCATGTAGTTGACGGGCGCCGTGTAGCGGACCACCTCCTCTACCGCGGTCTTGAGCAGGCTCGGGTCTTCACGCAGGCGTCTCAACTCGTCGGGATGGTCGAGGAACGCCTGGAACGCTCCGGTGAGCGAATGGCGGGTGGTGTCGTGCCCGGCGTTGAAGATGATCAGGTAGTAGCCGAGCGTCTCGATGTCTCCCAAGGGTTCGCCGTTCTCGAAGGTGGCGTTGGCCAACATGCCGGCGAGGTCGTCGCGGGGGTTGGCACGGCGGTCTTCGATGATGGTGTTGAACATGTTGAAGAAGTCCATCATCAAGTCGAAGCTGGCTTCGCGACGGTCCTCGCCCTGGCGTCGAAGCTCCGGGTCGTCGCTGGCGAGCAGCTGGCTGGTCAGCTCCAGCAACTGCTCCTCTTGATGCGGTTCGATCCCCAGGATCGTCGCCAACACCCGCAGGGGGTGCTTCTGGGCGATGTTCTCGACGAAGTCGGCTTCGCCTTGGGTGCCGAGGCTGTCCATTACGGCGCGGGCGCTGGTCTCCACGATCTCGTCGAGGCGTTCGATGCCTCGAGGCGTGAAGTAACCGCTGGCCACCTTGCGGAAGATGCGGTGGTCGGGCGGGTCCATCTCGATGATCGTCTTCATCTGGACTGGATAGCCTTCGGCCTGTCGCTCCACTTGTTCACGGCTCAACACGACGATGCCGTTGCTGTTGCAGAAGTCCTCGGGGCGGCTCGAGATCTCCACGATGTCGGCGTGCCTGGTAACGGCCCAGAACGGCTCACGGTCTTCAGTCTCGAAATACTGCAGAGGCTCTTTTCGGAGCTGCTCCCATTGCGCGTGGGGTTGGCCCGACTCGCCGTAGCGAACCGGAGAGATGAGATCACGTCCGTCTATGGCCATGGCCGAAACGATAGATCAGGCGTTGCCCCGGCCGCATATTTTCGTCGGGCCGATTCGTTCGTGTTCTTCGGGGTCATTCGCCTTGTGCGTCGAGCACCGCGAGGATCGAATCCTCGAAACCCCAGTCGACGGTCTGCGTGTGTACCAGACCGGCGTCGTTGTACCAACCGAGGGTGTGGTCGACCATCGACTCGAAAGTGTGTCGAGGCTCCCAACCGATGTCGTTGCGGAGACGGTCGATCGAGA
Source organism: Acidimicrobiales bacterium (assembly GCA_963662455.3). Lineage (GTDB taxonomy): Bacteria > Actinomycetota > Acidimicrobiia > Acidimicrobiales > Aldehydirespiratoraceae > VXYK01. Next base: position 147,291 of record CAXXNK020000006.1, on the reverse strand, counting down.
ACACGGTGCTGGAGTTCCAGTGGTGGATGTTGGGCGCAAGGTGCTGCACGAGTTGCGCCAACTGGAATCGTTGCGCACCGCGGGACATTCTGGCGCGGTCGGACGCTCTGACTGTCGACCGAGTCTGTAGTCCAACGCCCGTATTCGCAGCGACGTCGACCGTCTGCTCGCCGCTCCACAATGCGTCCATGATCGGGTGCGGGATACGGCGCACATCCGCCGCGCTGCCGACGGCGGCCGAGATGGTGGCGACATAGTGGTTGCGGGTTATGGCTGTGTTGCCGGTGAGGTTGTAGCGGCGACCGAGAGTCTCGCTGCGGCCCATCATCTGCGCGAGCGCCGTTGCCTGGTCGTCGACATGACCGAGTTGCAGCAGCGTTTGGCCATCGCCGGGAACCAACACTGGCCTGTTGTCGAGAATGCGGTGGAACATCCGTTGCTCGCGGGCTTCGATCATGTTGTGCGGCCCGAAGACCATGGAGAACGCCACGCTGGTAGCGGGAAAGTCGTGCTCGCCATGCGCCTTCCACAGGAGGTCCTCGCACAACAGCTTGTGCAGCCCGTATTCGTTCTGGCGTTCGCTGCGGTCGTCGGGGTGGTTCTCGGTGATCGGCAGCACGTCGGCCTGGGCGTAGGTGACTGTCGAAGAGGCGAAGATGTAGTGGCCGACTCGACCGGAGAACAACTCGATCATCAGTTCAACGTCTTGGGGGTGGTACGCGGTGACGTCTTGAATCACGTCCCATTCGGTCCCGGCGAGTGCATCTCGGACGGTGTCGGGTTGGCTGCGGTCCGCGACGAGACGGCTGACCGAATCCGGTATCTCAGCTGTGCTTCGCCCGCGGTTCAACACGGTCACCTCATGGCCTTGGCGCACGAGTTCATGCACCAGTGCCAGGCCGTTGAAGTTAGTCCCACCCATGACCAGAACTCTCACACCGACAGCGTACGCACTCACGCACCCCGCGCTCCATCTCGGGGTACTCGGGGTGTTTGATGCTCGACAATTTGGTCTGCCCCGTTGCGTGGGCGTAAATAGGGATCAGGCAAGCCGAACCGAGGAGCAACGTGGAGTATCTGATCGATCAGCGAAAGAACTGGGCGATGGCCGAGCAGCGGCTGAAAACTGAGACCGACCCGCGGCGTCGCCAACTGCTCGGCACGATCATTGAACATGCCAAGGCTGAGGCCCTGCCCGACTATGAGCGTCTGATGGCGACGGTATCGCCGCGCGCCCACTACCGCTTCTTCGGAGCCGAGGTCACCGATGTGGCGGGCAAGGACGGCGTCGGCGCGTTCTACGCGGATCTGGTCGAGAGCGGCCGCAACAACGTGGAACACGCGGTCGATCGCATGGTGGTGGACCAGGATGCCGTCACCACGGAGGGACCGATGCGCATGGCGTTCCCCGGGGCCTTCGTGGCCGACGCCGGGATCGATGTGGAAGACCCCGACGGGCTGTACCTGTTCGAGACTCGGATGATGATCGTCTGGGGCTTCGACGAGGACGGTCTGGTGCAGTGCGAGGACAGCTACACCGCTGGTGACGGCTGGGCCGGCATCGCCACTCGACCTGTGCAGCCCGCGCAGATTCGCCCCGTTACCCTGGCTGACCTGTGAGCTCCTACGGCGAGACGTCCGCGTCGTTCGACGACCTCTTCCTGCCGGACCCCCCGGCCGCGGAGGTGCGCTGCACGGTGGTGTCCGTCGACGACCATGTCGTCGAACCTCCCCACCTCTTCGAGACCTATATGCAACCGGGACTCCGTGAGCGCGGGCCCCAGTTGATCGAGACCGACGAGGGCCATCAGGTCTGGGAGTTCGACGGTGCCCGGTACGTGCAGATGGGCATGAACGCGGTCGCCGGCCGGCGACCCGAGACCGTCAAGATCGAACCCTTCCGTTTCGAGCAGATGCGACCGGGGTGCTACGACATCGAGGCGCGAGTACGCGACATGGACCTCGGCGGGATCTGGGCGATGCTCAACTTCCCGAGCCAGATCACCGGCTTCTGCGGCTCGGTGTTCGCCGGGGCGAACGATTCCGCAGTCGGCATCGATGCGGTGAGGGCCTGGAACGACTGGCTCTTCACCGAATGGTATGAGCCTCATCCCGAGCGGGTCATTCCGGGCGGAATCACCTACCTCGGCTCGACGGAGGGTGCGGTGGCGGAGATTCACCGCAACGCGGCTCGTGGATTCGTGTCGGTGACCATGCCCGAGCGCCCCCATGCCATCGGCGTTCCGAGTCTCTGGGAACGGGATTTCTGGGATCCGATCATTCAGGCCTGTGTCGACACCGACACCGTGATCTCTCTGCACGTCGGCAGTTCCGGCATGTACCCGATGCCTGCGGGGTCTCCGGGACTGCAGCTCGGTGCCACGATGTTCGGTCAGCTTTCGTTGGGGTCGTGTGCTGAATGGCTGTGGTCGGAGTACCCGCTGCGTCAACCACGATTGAAGATCGCTATGAGCGAAGGCGGAATCGGTTGGGTGCCCATGCTGATCGACCGGCTCGACAACCTCGTCGACCGGTCCGGCTACGGAAAAGGCTGGGCTGAGCGTCCAGCCGACGTGCTGCGGCGCAACTTCTGGTTCTGCACGATCGACGATCCCTCGACGATCCGCTGCCGCGACGTGATCGGCGTCGAGAACATCTGCATCGAGACCGACTATCCCCACGGTGACTCGACCTGGCCCGACACCCAGCAGGTGATCGCAGACCTGTGGGGCGACCTGCCCGCGGCCGAACTCCGCATGATGTGCAGCCAGAACGCCGCCGCTCTCTACCGTCACCCGCTCCCGACCCCAGTGCTGCCCCTCGGCTGAGGCGTCACAGACTGGACTTAGCAATGGAAGCCAAAGGGATCATCTTCACAGCGCTCGACACCGATCACGACAACATCGAGAGCTGGAACCGCTGGTACGACCTGGAGCATCTGCCCCCCAACATCGCCATGCCCGAGATCGCCGCGGGCCGCCGCTATGTGGCACCGCCGGAACTCCACGACATCAGGCTGCCTGCTGAGCCGCATCGGGGTTTCGAGGACGGCAAGGGAGTCAACGTCACGATCTATCTGACTGCGGTGGACCCCGCGGAGGCGATAGCGGCGATGACGGTCTTCCGCGAGGTTCTGGAAGCAGCCGGTCGCATGGAAGGCGCAGGCCGCCGGACGGTCAGGACCGGTGACGCTATGGACCTTTCCTGGGTTGCCGGCGATCCAGCCTTGAATCTCGATGACCGCGACATCCCCTACCTCGGCCACACCGGCATCCGGGTCGTGCTGCGGCGTGGCGGTGACGCGAGGACCGTAGCTGAGCGGGCGGTGGGCGTCGACGGCGTGCATGGCGTGATGTCGTTCACCAGCCGGTTCTTCGCGGGACTCGAAGCCGACATCTACCTGCTCTCAGGCGTCACAGCCGAAACCACCCTGGCCAGCCGTGAAGCGGCCGGTTACGGCGAAGAAGCCGAGATAGTGCTCGACGCCCCCTACGACGCGATCACACCGCTCGACTATTCGTTCGCGCAGCGGATCCGAGCCAGTTCGCTGCCCGCCGAGCTCGACACCGATCAAGTCATGTGACCGCTGGGAGGACCGGGATCCTCCGCGGTGTCAGTCTCGAGCGGTTCTCAGCCGTTGGGCAGTAGGACGGTGCGGGCCTCGGTGCCGGTCTTGATGGCGTCGAAGGCACCTTGGAGCCCGTCGAGGCCGGCGGTGTTGCTGATCAGTTGGTCCAGTTTGAGTTGGCCCTTCAAGTAGAGGTTGGCCAGCATCGGGAAGTCCTTGCGGGGACGGGCGCCACCCGCCCGGATGCCCAGCAGGTTCTTGTTCTGGTGCAGAGCCTGGAACGGGTAGGTGACCTCGGCGGTGAGGTCCGGCACACCCACCGCGCAGATGTTGCCGCCCGGCCGGGTCATCGCCAGACAGTCGGTGAGGAGCTTGGTGGAACCGACCACCTCGAAGGCGTGGTCGACGCCGGTGCCCGTCATCTTCTTGACCTCGCCGATCACGTCGACGCCCTCGTCAGCGAGAATGAAGTCGGTCGCCCCGAAGTCGATGGCGAAGGCCTCCTTCTCGGGGACCCGGTCCACAGCGATGATCTGACTGGCCCCGCAGAGCTTGGCTGCCTGGATGACATTGAGGCCGACGCCGCCGGCACCGATGACCACACAGGTATCACCGAGTTGCATCCGTGCCCGGTTGAACACCGCGCCCGTGCCGGTGATGACACCGCAGCCGATCAGCGCCGCGGCGGTGAGGGGCATCTCGGGCGGGATCGGGATGCACTGGTTCTCGCCCACGATCGTCTCCTGCACGAAGGCGCCGATCCCCGCGAAGTTGTAGAGCGGCTGGTCGCCTTCACAGTAGGGCTGGGTGAGGTTGCCCATGGACACGCTGCAGTTCCCCGGGTCGCCTCCCTCGCAGTCCGCGCAGTGACCGCAATTGCTGAAGGTCGACAGGATGACATGGTCGCCGACTTCACAGTAGGTGACCGCGGAGCCCGTCTCCACAACCACGCCGGCGGCCTCGTGGCCCGGGACGAGCGGTGTGGGCATGTAGTACTTGCCGTGCACGCAACTCAGATCGGATCCGCACACGCCGGCGGCTTTGATCTCGACACGCACCTGGCGGGGAGCCAGGTCGTGCTGCGCGAACTCGACGTCGGTCGACAGACGCACGGAGTCTTCGGTGGTTCCTTCAAGAATCAGTCCCTGCATCCCGCCAGTGTCGCGCACTCGGCGCGCCGATGAACAATGCTGCGACGGATGACATCTCGTTGTGGGCCGCGCGCTATACAAACGGGATGGAGAACGACCTGAAAGCCGCATGGGAGCGGCTCTGCGACACCCTCAAGGAATCGGCCGAGTACATTTTCGATCCGTCGCTCGGCGTCGATGCTGCCGAACAGGCTGAGGGGTTGCGTCATCATCTGCGGATGCTCCACGGGGCGACCGACCGTCTGTTGGAGAACTCCGATCCTGATCACCCCGAGTTGGGCTGGACGTATCCGGCAAAGATCGGCCAGGACAACCCCGACGGCTTCTACATGACCGCGCCGATGGACCTGCACCGCAGCTACCGGCTCACCGGGCGTATCGACACCCCGCGTTATCTCGGGTTCTCACTGATGGACTTCCGCTTCGGACGGGGCAAGGTCACACAGATCCTCAACATCGGCACCCCCGAATTGATTGACGTCGGCGGCGGACGCATGGACGTCGTGTTCAGCCCGGACCCCGACCCGGGCGACCATCCGGGCAACTGGTACCAGCTCGAGCCTCAACAGTGCCGCCTGCTGGTGCGCCAGTTCTTCTCTGACTGGTCCGGAGAGGACCTCGCAGACCTGCACCTCGAGTGCCTCGATTCCGTTGAGCCGCCACAGCGGTTGAGCCCGGTGGACGCGGTCGCGGGACTGGACGAGGTGGCCGCCGAGATGAGCATCGTCCCGAAGTTCTGGACCGACTATGTGGTCAGCCAACGTGAACGGGGAGAGGTCAACTCCTTCGAGCACATGGCCGGCCGCAAGGTCAGCGGGGTAAGTCTCGGCGGCAGCGACCAGCAGGCGTACGGGCAGTGCTGGTTCGAGGTGGGTGAGGACGAGGCGCTGCTCTTCGAGGTGACCCCGCCGAAGTGCCTGTACTGGGCCATCCAGGTGGGCGACACCTGGTTCCAGAGCCTCGACTACGTGAACCTGCCGACGACCCTCAACGATTCGCAGGCCCGCACAGACCCCGACGGGGTGTTGCGGGCAGTGGTCTCGCACCGTGATCCGGGAATCGAGAACTGGATCGCGCTCGGTGGATGTCCCCAGGGCGGCATCACCTACCGTTGGAACAACGCCGAGACAGTACCGGTGCCCACACTGCGCCTGATGTCGATGTCTGAAGTCGGCGGGCATCTCCACCCGGACACACCACGGTTGAGTCCCGGGGACCGGCGTCGGCACCAGGCTGAGCGCCGTCGTCACGCACTGCGTCGCTTCACCAGATAACGGTCTTTGGTCCCACCCATAGCCCGAACGGAACTGCTAGTCTCCATTGTCTGTGCGGCTGAGACTGTTGCGTGAGTCGGCACCGAGGGAGAATCGCGTAGCGCTCGTTCCCGACGGCGTTGCCGCGTTGGTGCAGCGGGGATGCGATGTGTCCGTGGAGCGGAGCGCTGGTTCGAGCTCGGGCTTCGACGACGACGCATATCGGCGTGCGGGGGCGACCATCGTCGATCGGCTTGCGCCGGAAGCGGGCGTCGCCGATGTGGTCGTCTCGGTGCGGGACGCGCCGATGGGTTCCGCGTCCCTCAACCCGGCCGCGGTGCCCGCGACGGTGTTCGTGGGCGTCTTCGACCCGCTGTGGGCGCCTCACAGGGCACAGCGCCACGCAGCGAACCGTGTCTCGGCATTCTCGTTGGACCTGGTGCCGCGCGTCACCCGCGCCCAGACGATGGACGTGCTGTCGTCGATGGCGACGATCGCCGGGTACGAGGCTGTGCTGCTCGCCGCGAGCAGTCTGCCGCAGATGTTCCCACTGATGATGACCGCCGCGGGCACGCTGGCTCCGGCCCGAGTGCTGGTGCTCGGCGCGGGCGTGGCCGGTCTGCAGGCCATCGGCACCGCGAGGCGACTGGGCGGTGTGGTGGACGCCTACGATGTGCGCCCCGAGGCGGTCGAGCAGATTCGTTCGATAGGCGCCCGTGCGTTGGAATTCGATGTTTCACCCGATGCCGTGGGATCCAAGGCCGTCACGAGCATCAACGGCTACGCGGTCGCCCAGAGTGACGACGTCGCGCAGATCCAGCGGGAGATGCTGACACCTCATGTGGCCGGCGCTGATGTTGTGATCACTGCTGCGTCCGTGCCGGGCCGACCGTCCCCCCTGCTCGTCACCGCGGAGATGGTCGACGCCATGGAGGCCGGGTCGGTGCTGGTCGACTTGGCGGCCGAGCGCGGCGGGAACTGCGAGGTGACCGAAGCCGACGAGAAGGTGGAGTGCAACGGTGTATCCGTTCTCGGCCCGACCGATCTGGTTTCGAAATGTGCCCGCCACGCAAGCGAGATGTTCTCCCGCAATCTTGTGGCGTTCCTGACCTATCTCGCTCCCGACGGTGAGGTGGAGCTGCGCAGTGACGATGAGATCCTGTCGGCCATGCTGGTCGCCCACGACGGTGCGGTCGTCCATCCCGACGTCCTGGCCGAGATTGGGGAGGGCTGAGAAGGTGGAACTGCTGATCGCCGTCACCCTGCTGGTGCTGGCCGTGTTCTTGGGTGTGGAGTTGATCACCAAGGTGCCTCCGACACTGCACACCCCGCTGATGTCGGGTTCCAACGCCATCTCGGGCATCACGATTGTGGGGGCGTTGTTGGCGGCCGGCGCAGACCATTCGACCTTCACAGCGGTCCTGGGGTTCGTTGCGGTCACCATGGCGATGATCAACGTGGTGGGAGGCTTCCTGGTGACCCATCGAATGCTGCACATGTTCGGTCCGAAGCGGCGTCGTGCTCCCGTGGATCAGTCAGGTACCGACGGAGACGGTTCGTGAACCACGATTGGGCCGCGCTCGGCTACCTCGCCGCGGCAATCCTGTTCATCCTCGGTCTGAAACGGCTCAGTCGGCCCCGCACCGCGGTGCGGGGCAACCAGTACGGGGCGGCGGGAATGCTCGTCGCCGTGCTGGTCACGCTCACCGACAACTCGATCATCGGCTTCGGGTGGATCATCGGAGGCGTGATTCTGGGGGCGGCTGTGGGAGTTGTGCTGGCTGTGCGCGTGCAGATGACGGCCATGCCCGAACTGGTTGCTCTGTTCAACGGGTTCGGCGGGGGTGCGTCGGTGCTGGTTGCGGCTGCGTCCTACACCCAGGCTGTTGATCTGTTCGGCGACACCTCGCGACTGTCGTCGTCAGCGGCGCTGGCGTCGCTGATCGGGGCGGTGACGTTCACGGGGAGTCTGGTCGCCTTCGCAAAGCTCCGTGAAGCGCTGCGTTGGTCGGGGTTCAAAGGCATCAGTGTGCTCAACGCCCTTGGCGCGGTGGCAGCGGTGGTTCTCGGTGTGCTGATGGTCATCGACGCACAGAATGCTCTGTGGCTGTGGCTGCTGGTCGGGGTCGGGGCCGTTCTCGGACTGTTGGTGGTAGTGCCGATCGGCGGAGCCGACATGCCGGTCGTGATCGCGTTGTTGAACTCGTTGTCGGGCATGGCTGCGGTGGCGGCTGGTTTCGTGCTCGACAATTCGCTGTTGATCATCGCCGGCTCGCTGGTGGGAGCGAGCGGCCTGATCCTCACCCAGATCATGTGCGTGGCCATGAACCGCACGCTGCTGGCGGTCATGTTCAGTCCCGCGCCGTCGGGAGCAGGGGGCAACGACGTCGACGACGTCTATGCAGGCAAGGTCCGCTCCACCTCCGCCGATGATGTGGCGATGCTGCTCGAGTCGGCAGAGCGTGTGGCGATCGTCCCCGGCTACGGGCTTGCAGTCGCTCAAGCGCAGCACGCGGTGCGGGACCTCATGAGGCGCCTGCAGGACCGTGGCGTGGAGGTGGTGTTCGGCATCCATCCGGTCGCGGGGCGGATGCCGGGCCACATGAACGTGCTGCTCGCCGAGGCCGAAGTCAGCTACGAGCGCCTCGTGGAGATGGACGACATCAACCCGACCTTCGAGCAGACCGACGTGACCATCGTCATCGGCGCCAACGATGTGGTGAACCCGGTGGCACGCACGGACCCGTCGAGTCCGATAGCGGGGATGCCGATTCTCGACGTCGACAAGAGCGACGTTGTGGTGGTGATCAAGCGAAGCCTCAGCCCGGGTTTCGCGAAGATCGCCAATCCTCTGTTCGCGGCCGACAACGCCCTGATGCTCTTCGGCGACGGACGCGAGGCCGTGGTCGAGATCACCAAGTCCCTCCAGTCCCTCTGAAGCTCGCGAATCGAATCTTTCGGGCGGGTTTGGCTACGGTCTTGGGGTGGCTGAACTCGCAGTGGCTGAACTTGTTTACAATCCGTTCGGGTTTGCGCACCACGACGATCCGTACGTCACGTACAAACGGCTTCGTGACGAGGCTCCCGCCTACTGGAATTCCGAGCTCGAGTTCTGGGCGCTCAGCCGCTTCGAGGATGTCTTGGAGGGCTTTCGTGATACAGAGTTGTTGTCGTCTGCCGGCGGGATCGCTCTCGAGAATCGTCGGCCGATCGGCCACAGCACTGGTTTCAATCAGATGATCGAGTTCGACCCGCCGGAACACACCGTGCTGCGCAAGTTGGTCAGCCGGGTGTTCACCACCCGCACGGTTGCGAAGATGGAAGCCGAGATCCGCGGGATCTTCACCGGCTACCTCGACGAGGTCATCGAGTCAGGCCGAGCCGAGGTGGTCAACGACCTCACGAGCCCCTTCCCGATGGATGTGATCTCAGCCATATTGGGTGTGCCGGCGGCGGACCGCCCGGCGTTGCGGGCCAACAGCGACAAGGTGATGATCCGCGAGGACGGGGTGTTCGCGATCCCGCGCGAGGCTGCCGACGGGATGCTCGGTCTCATCAGCTATTTCATGGAGGACCTGCCGAAACGCAAGGCCGGTGAAGGATCAGGGCTCATCAATGATCTCGTCGGGTTCGAGGTTGACGGGCGGGAGCTCACCGACGAGGAGCTCCTCGGTTTCTGCATCCTGTTCATCATCGCCGGACACGAGACGACCACCAAGATGGTGGCCAACGTCATGGAGTTGCTTTCGCGTCATCCCGATCAGAAGGCTGCGGTCGCAGCGGATCAGAAACTAGTCCCCGACATGATCGAGGAAGTGCTGCGCTACCACAACTCGACCCAGTACATGCATCGAACCCTCACCCGTGACTTTGAGATACATGGGCAGCGGATGCATCAGGGCGACTCGGTTCTGCTGCTCATCGGGGCGGCCAACCACGACGAGCGTGAGTTCGGCCCCACCGCCGAGGAGTTCAACATCTTCCGACGGCCGGAGAGACACCTGGGGTTCGGATACGGCGCACACTTCTGTCTCGGTGCCGCTCTCGCTCGAATGGAGGGGAAGGTGGCAGTCGAGGAGATTATGCGACGAATCCCCGACTACGAGGTCGACCACGACGCCAAAGTGCGCTTCCACTCGTCCAACGTCACCGGCTGGCGGTCGCTGCCCGTCACGTTCACTCCCGGCCCCAAAGAAGGCACGCCGGGCCGAAGAGAGGGTCCTGCCGGACCCGCAGAAGGCTGACGCGTTACTCGTTAGTAGGGAAACCCAGGTTGACCGCGCTGCCGGCGGGGTCGGGCCAGCGGGTGGTGAGCACCTTGGGGCGGGTGTAGAAGTGGATGCCCTCGGGACCGTACATGGTCGTGTCACCGAAGGCTGAATCCTTCCAACCACCGAAGGAGTGATACCCGACAGGAACGGGAATCGGCACGTTGATGCCCACCATGCCCGCATCCGCGTCCTGCTGGAACCGGCGCGCGGCGCCGCCGTCCCGCGTGAAGATCGCCGCTCCGTTGCCCCAGGGGTTGGTGGCGATCAACTCAGCGGCCTCCCGATAGGTATCGACCCGCACCACGCTCAGCACGGGGCCGAAGATCTCATCCCGGTAGACGGTCATGTCCGGGGTGACATGGTCGAGCAGGGTGACGCCCAGAAAGAAGCCGTCGTTGTCGAAGGTGGCCTCGCGTCCGTCCACGACCACCGACGCGCCGGATGCTTCGCCTGCGGCCACATATCCAGCGACGCTGTCGCGGTGGGCACGGGTGATCAACGGCCCCATCTCCGAGGCGGGGTCGGTGCCGTCGCCGATGGTCAACTTCTCCATGCGTACCTTGATGGCGTCGACCAGCGGGTCAGCCGCATCGCCGACCGCGACGGCCACCGAGACCGCCATGCAGCGTTCGCCCGCGGAGCCGTAGGCTGCCGACACAGCGGAGTCCGCAGCCAAGTCGATGTCGGCGTCAGGAAGCACGACCATGTGGTTCTTGGCGCCGCCAAGGGCCTGCACACGCTTGTGGTTGGCGCTGGCGGTCTCGTAGACGTACTGGGCGATCGGTGTGGAGCCGACGAAGCTCAGCGCCTTGACGTCGGGGTGGGCCATCAGGCGGTCGACCGCGACCTTGTCGCCCTGCACCACGTTGAGAACGCCCGGGGGGAAACCGGCTTCGCAGAACAGTTCGGCCATGAACAAGGGCGCGGACGGGTCGCGCTCTGAAGGCTTCAACACGAACGTGTTGCCGCACGCCACAGCGTTGGGAACCATCCACATCGGGACCATTGCCGGGAAGTTGAACGGGGTGATCCCGGCGACCACCCCGAGGGGGCGTCGCACCGAATAGACGTCGACCCCAGTGGAGGCGCCCTCGCTGTGGCTGCCTTTCAGATGCTCAGAAACACCGCAGGCGAACTCGATATTCTCGACCGCGCGCGCCACTTCGCCGGCTGCGTCTGAGCTGACCTTGCCGTGTTCGGCTGTAAGCCGAGCCGCTACTTCAGCCGCGTTGTCTGCGACAAGGTTGCGGAACGTGAACATCAGCTTGGTCCGTCGGGCAATGCTCACCTCGCTCCACTCGGCGAATGCCGCTTTGGCAGAGGCGACCGCGGCATCAACCTCTGCGGACGAAGCCAAGCACACATTCCCACTCTGTTCGCCGGTCGCGGGGTTGAAAATGGGGGAGGTGCGTCCGGATGTGCCGGCCACGGACTCGTTGTCGATGAGGTGGTTGATCTGTTTCATGAGCTTGTCCTGTCTGTGGGTGCTCGTCGGTATCTAGTCGATCTCTTCAATCGTCTCGATGATCGCAGAGATTCCTTCGTTCAACTCGGCTGTGTTGACATCAAGCATCGGGGTGATGCGAATGGCGTTGCCGTAGAGCCCACCCTTGCCGACTAGGAGGCCCCGTCGTTTGCAGCCCTCCAATATCGCACCGGCTCGTTGGGCGTCGGGTTCGGTCGAACCTGGATGGACGGTTTCGATGGCTTGCATCAAGCCTTTGCCGCGCAGTTCTGCAATCCACGGCGTTTTTTCGGCGACGGGTGCAAGCGCCGCGGTCAGTTGTCGGCCCATCGCCAGGGCATTGCCTTGCAGGTCGTTGTCGAGCACATAACGCAATGTGGCTAGACCAGCTGCAGACGAGAGCGGATTGCCTCCAAAGGTGCTGAACGAGAGCACACTGATCGTGTCCATGATCTCTGCGCCGGCCACGATCCCTGCCAGCGTGGCGCCGTTGCCGACGCCTTTGGCGAAGGTGAGCATGTCGGGTACCACGTCGTGGGCCTGATAGCCCCAGAAGTGCTCTCCGGTTCGTCCCCAACCGGTCTGCACCTCATCCACCACGAGCAGGATCTGACGGTTGGCGAGCTCCTTGTTGAGTTCACCGAAGAAACCGTCCGGCGGTGTGGCGAAGCCGCCGACGCCCTGGATCGGCTCGGCAATCAGGCAGGCAACGTCTCCCGCGGTCATCATGTCGATCACCTGCACAAGGTCGTCTACGCAGGCGTTGGTGAAGTCTTCGTCGTTCATGTGGCCGAACGGGCTGCGCAGACGGTAACCACCCTGGATGAAGTTCACCGACAAACCCGAGAGGCTGGTCGAGGACCAGGAGGAGTGCGCGGTGATCGCCTGGGCTGTGAACGAACGGCCGTGGTAGCTGTTGCGCATGGCCAGCACCTGGTTGGACTTGCGATAGCTGGTGGCCAACAGGATGGCGGTGTCGTTGGCTTCGCTGCCTGAGGTCGTGAAGAAGACTCGGGCGTCGGGAATGCCCGATATTGCGGCGATCTGTTCAGCCAACTCGATCATCGGCTCGCAGAGGTACAGCGTCGATGTGTGCATGACCTTGGCGGCCTGATCCTGCACCGCGGCCACCACATCGGGATTGCTGTGGCCGACCATGGTGGTGAGCACTCCACCGAAGAAGTCGAGGTAACGGTTGCCTTCCACATCCCATACGTAACCCCCCTCGCCGCGTTCGATGGAGATCGGTTCGGCGTATAGCGGATTCACATACGACGGCAGGACCGCTCGGTAACGTTCAAGCAATTGGGCGTTGGTGGTCATTGTGATGAAGATTACTGTCTGCCGCGAAGAGTCGCGCCGAATCCTGCCTATAGAACGAACCGAATTCAGAACCAGAGGAGCCGCAATGAGCTATCCATCGGACCCGCAAGCAGTCGACTTGATGATCGGCTTCCCGTTCACCGACAAGAACGCAGTCTACAAGTACCTGCGAGCTGGTTTCAAAGACGCTGAATCAGCCGAGGGCGGTGACCTGGTCATGCCCGCGGGATACATGTTCACCGACACTCCACCCGAGGTTGCACCAGACGAGGACCCCATAGAGACGACCTTTTCGAAGATGGACAGTTGTGGCGTTCGGGCCGGCCTGTTCGGTCTCAACAAGGTGTCGATCGAGGCTCGCCGGCGTCACCCCGAGAGGGTGTACTTCTCGTTGGAGATCGACCCCAACGACATTGCCGGCACCGTGCGCAAGATCCGCGAGACCCACAGCGAACACGGGCTCAGCGCGGTGACGACCTTCCCGGCCGGTTGCATCCCCCAGGTCCCGGTCAGCGATCGTCGCTACTACCCGATCTACATGACCTGCATCGACCTCGACCTGCCGATCATCTCCAACGCAGGTATTCCCGGACCGCGGGCGCCTGCGGACTGCCAGCATGTTCGGCATTTCGACGACGTGTGCTACGACTTCCCCGAACTGCGGATCGTGATGCGTCACGGAGCCGAGCCCTGGGAGGCCCTGGCTGTGAAGCTGATGCTGAAATGGCCGGGCTTGTACTACATGACCTCGGCATTCGCGCCGAAGTACTACCCCAAGGCCATCATCGACTACGCCAACACCCGCGGCTCCGAGAAAGTCATGTACGCGGGTTACTACCCCGCAGGTCTCGATCTGGAACGGATCTTCAGTGAGCTTCCCGACGTGCCGTTGCGGCCCCACGTGTGGCCCAAGTTCCTGCACGAGAACGCGCAGAGGGTCTTCAAGATCCCTGGGCCCGGCGGCTGATGGGGTCTGTGTCGGCGCCCCGGCCGGGTCTGTATTTTGATTTTCGCAACCCGGAACCCTGGCGACGTGATCCCACCGCCTACTACGGCCGGCACCTCGACCTGATTTCCGAGGCCGATCGACGCGGTCTCGGATCGGTCTGGGTCAGCGAACATCACTTCGTCGACGACGGTTATCTGCCTGCGCCACTCACCGCGCTGGCCGCCATCGCGGCGCGCACCGAACGAGTTCGCTTGGGCACCGCTGTGGTGGTGGCACCTCTCCAACACCCGACAGTTGGAGTTGATCGTCGATGAGGTGCAACCGGCCCGTTGACGGGATGGGCGGCGGGGTCGGCGGCGTGAGCGTCAACCGTTGTCGGATGCGGCGATGACCTGCTCGCCGTATCGCTGCAGGGCCTCGAGGGCGTGGTTGATCGAGTCTCCCGGCACGGTCACCGACGCCCAGGTGACGCCCAGCGCGCTCAGCGAGGCCAGTCCCTCGATCTGGGCATCTGCGTCGAAGGTGTCGTCGGCCGGAGAACCTCCGGCATCAGAACCGAAGCAGACGTCGACCTCTGAGTGGTCACGACCCTGATCGTCAACATGTCGCCAGAGGTAGTCGAGCATCTCGGCGAGGTCCTCGGGAGTTTCCAACGCCGGAGTCTTGGTTGTGGCGGCCAGGGCCCGCGGCGCGGGGAACGGGACCCAACCGTCGGCTGCAGCGGCGACCCGTCTGCGTGAGAGTCTGCTGTTTCCGCCGATCCAGATGGGAACCCTTCCGGGCTTCGGGTTGGCCGTCTGCCCGTAGGCCAAGAAGTTGCGGCCTTCGTAGGCGAAATCATCGGTGTCCCAGACGCCGCGCAGAACCTCGATCGCCTCGTCGAACAGATCGTTGCGTTCATCGAAGTCGACTCCCAACGCTTTGTATTCGCCTTTCAGGTAGCCGGTGCCGGTCGCCAGAACGAACCTCTGGTTGCTCAAAGCGGCGATCGTCGCTATCGATTTCGCCACCACGAAGGGGTTGCGGTAGGGGAGAACCACAATGTTGGGTATCAACAGCATGCGGTCTGTGACCGCGGCCACGAAGGCAAGTGCCGCGAAGGGGTCGAGGGCGTCGTGGCCTCCAGCGCTGAGCCAACGGTGGGTGGGTGCTGGATGGTCGGTGAAGCCGATCGCGTCGAAACCGGCACTCTCGGCGGTTTGAGCGAACCGGATCAAGCTCTCCTTGGTCAGGAGTTCGGGGTTGTAGGGGTGGCGGACGAGCGGATAGGTGACCGAGAACTTCATTGCTTAGGTCAGACCTCGTCATAGATCCACTGGTTCAGCGAATGGACCGCGGCGTGGCAGAGGTCGGGATCGTCGCGCATCCGCTCTTCGAGCAGGCTGGCCAACGTCGGGAACATCAGCGAGCCGTCAAGCCCCAGTTCGTCGAGATGCGGTAGCCGCGCTTCGGCATTGCGGGCCCACTGCGGACACTTGATCGGTTCGCCGAAGATCTCCCGAAGCGTCTTCCCCTCGGGATTGCCGGAACGGTAGAACTCCTCTTGAGCGCCGGGAGCGGCCACCACCTCGAACGTGGGGTTGGGGATGAACTCGGAGATCTTGTCGTTGATGGCGATCTTGGTACGGCCCTTCACCTGCACGTACTTGATGGCGTTGGCGTACTTCGACGGCAGATAGCGGGTGAACGCGTCCTCCGTCTCGTACATGTGGTTGTCGGCGTCGAACACCGGGAAGTCAATCGTTCGCTTCGTCATAGCGGTCGCCTCGTTGTCGAGTGGGATGCTGTGAATGGATCTTGTGAGTTGGATGTTGCCGCCAAGTATGGCCCAGGGTGCATACTGTCGCCTAGCCAACATCGCAAAGCCCAGTCGATAACCGAAAGCAGAGCCATGCCACACGCGAGCGAACTCTTCGACCTGACGGGGCGCACCGCCATCGTCACCGGCGGAAGTCGCGGCCTGGGGCGGGAGATGGTTCTGGCCTTCGCCGAGCACGGCGCCAATGTCGTGATCGCCAGCCGCAAGCTCGACAACTGCGAATCGGTGGCCGCA
Source organism: Acidimicrobiales bacterium (assembly GCA_963662455.3). Taxonomy (GTDB): domain Bacteria; phylum Actinomycetota; class Acidimicrobiia; order Acidimicrobiales; family Aldehydirespiratoraceae; genus VXYK01. The sequence goes on along the minus strand of CAXXNK020000006.1, from coordinate 131,258 downwards.
GAGGCCCGCGCCCTCGGAGTGGAGGCTCTGCCGTACGCGTGCCACGTGGGGTACTGGGACCATCTGGAGGGTCTCGCTGATGCGTCCTATGAGCAGTTCGGCGACATCGACATCCTGGTCAACAACGCCGGAATGTCGCCCCTGTATCCCTCAATCACAGAGATCAGCGAAGCGCTGTACGACAAAGTGATGGACGTCAACCTCAAGGGAGCGTTCCGGCTCACAGCGATAGTCGCCGAGCGCATGAAGGAGCGCGGCTCAGGGTCGATCATCTTCGTAAGCTCGAGCGCGGCAACCAAACCGACACCGGGCGAAGTCGTGTATGGGATGGCCAAAGCGAGCCTCCACAACTTGACCGAGAGCATGTCCAAGGCGTACGGACCCGAGGTTCGGGTCAACTGCATCCAACCAGGCCCGTTCCTGACCGACATCTCCAAAGCATGGTCACCCGAGGCGATCGCAGGACTCGGCGACCAGATCTCTTTGGGGCGTGCCGGCCAGCCCGAAGAGATCGTCGGCGCGGCCCTCTACTTCGCCGGCGACGCCAGCGTCTACACCACCGGTGCCATCCTGCGTCTCGACGGAGGTCTGCGCTGATCGTCAGCGGTCGGCAGCGGGCTATTCGAAGCCGAGTGCTGCGAGGTCGAACTCCATCTCACCGGCGATCATCTTCACGAGGGGTGCGTCGAAGGAGTCGACCAGGGAAGCGCTCACATGTCCCTGGTCCACCAGCAAGGTCACGCCGTTGATCCCGCTGGCGGCTGTCGAGCACAGGAAGATCATCGTGGACGCCATCTGGTCGGGTTGCAGAGTCGGAGCATCGGTCGCTTCGCGGTAGTCGGCGCCGAAGGTGAGCCAAAGATCGGCGTTGGCGCGTGCCAGGGGAGTGTCGGTCGGGCCCGGCAGGATCGCGTTGATGCGGATTCCCTTGGCGAGCAGAGGGAAGCCCTGCTGGGCGACGTAACAGTTGATCGCCTCTTTGCTGAAACCGTAGTTGTCGGTCTCTGGATGCGCCTCGGTCCAGGCGGCTGCTGTCGCCCAGTCACCGCTGGCGAGAAATTCCTTCACCTGCTCAATGTTGTGGCGCCAACCCAGTCCGGCCACCGATGAGACCAACACGACAGAACCACCAGAGACCAGCTTGTTCTTCGTGATCATGCGCTCGATCAGATGGCGTTGGCTGGTGAAGTTGATGAGCATCAGTCCCGGCGTGCCGTCTGCAACGCCGGCGCAGGCGAACAGCGCATGAACCGGGCCGTCGATCGCCTCAATTGCGGCATCGACCTCGCTTTGTTTGCGAAGGTCCGCCTGGATTGACTGGGCGCAGTCATATGCAACCTCGGCCAAATCGATGACCACGACTTCTGCGCCGAGGTCGGTGGCCATACGCGCCGTGGAAGCTCCCATTCCTGTAGCTCCGCCCACAACGACCACACGTTTGCCGTCATATCGGAATAACTCCATGGTCATTGCATTTCTCCCTGCGTCGATTGCGCTGCTCCAGCAAGTCAAACAAGACTGAGACCCGGTCAGCAAGTCCGCACCGACTTGCTGATGACGGGCGTTGTCGCTATGCCGGTTACATTCTCGCCAGGTGAGCGTCGCGGTATTCGCGCCCCGTTCGCTGATTGACCCGACCAGACCCAGACCCAAGGAGTGTTCTGCTGTGGCTTTCATGATGATGCGGCTCAACTTCATGCACCCAGACCCGACCGACCCAGCGGAGATGAGTGACCGCTATCGAGCCGGCTTCGACCTCGCCGAGTACGCCGACAAGAACGGTTTCGCGATGGTGAGCCTTGAGGAGCATCAGGCCACCGAAATCGGTTGGAGTCCGACGCCGCTGCTCAATGCCGCGATGATCCTCAACCGCACGCAGAACCTCTCGGTGGCGATCACCGCGCTGCTGGTGCCGCTGCATGATCCGGTGCGTCTGGCACAGGAGCTGGCGGTGATCGACCTGATGAGCAAGGGCCGAATTGCGATCACCACGGGGCTCGGTTACCGCCCAGCGGAGTACGCGGCTGTCCAGAAGGACTGGAGCCGCCGCGGCAAGATCCTCGACCATGCCCTTGAGACCATGCAGAAGGTCTGGTCGGGTGAGGAGTTCGAATACAACGGAGTGACGATCAAGGTTGGTCCCATGCCCTATACCCGCCCGCATCCCATGGTGATGATCGGTGGTTCGGGTCCGGCGGCAGCGAAGCGCGCCGCCCGTCTGGGTCTGCCGCTCCAGCTTCCCGCCCCCAACCCTGAAATTGAGGCACTGTATTACGCCGAATGCGAGAGGCTGGGCACGCAGGGGTTCTGCATCTCACCCGAGCAGGTGGCCATGATCCATGTGGTCGATGACCCTGATGAGGCCTGGGCCAAGCTCGGGAAACACTTCTGGCTCGAGGCGTCCGTCTACGATTCGTGGCAACCACCGGGGCAGACCTCCGCGGTCCATACTCACGCCACCAACCAGCAGGAACTGCGTGAGGAGGGTATCTACCAGTTCCTGACCCCGGAGCAGGCCGTGAAGCGGGCCAGCGAGACAGGGGCCCTTTCGCTTCACCCGTTGGTCGGGGGCATGCCGATAGATTCAGCCTGGCAGTCCGTCGAGCTCACAGTCGATCGGGTGATCCCAGCCCTCCAAGACACCTGACCGGCTAGCACCCCCGGGCGAAGTTTGTCGCGGCTTCGGCTGCGCCCGGCGAGAGTGGCCGCGGCTTCGGCTGCGCCCGGGCGAAGTTTGTCGCGGCTCCGGCTGCGCCCGGCGAAAGCAACGCGCGTAGGTTGGACACATGCAGAACGACTTGACACGACGGTTCGGTATCGAGTTTCCGATCTATGCGTTCACACACTGCCGGGATGTGGTGGTCGCGGTGAGCAGGGCCGGCGGACTGGGAGTCCTGGGCGCGGTCGGCTTCAGTGTGGAACAACTGAGGATCGAGCTCGAATGGATTGATGAGCACATCGGCGACAAGCCCTATGGCGTGGACATCGTCCTGCCTGCCAAATACGACGGTGCCGGCGAGATGGACCTCGGCAAGTTGACCGGACAACTCCAGTCGATGATCCCCGACGAACACCGCCAGTTCGTCCGGGAGATGCTCGACAAGCACGACGTTCCCGAGTTGCCGCCCGACGAGGAGCTGGGCAGCGGACTGATGGGCTGGAACGCTGCGACCGCAGTTCCCCAGGTCGAGGAGATCCTGCGCCACGACAACGTTGTGATGGTTGCCAACGCGTTGGGGACTCCACCGCAGGATCTTGTCGAAGCGATCCAGGCGAGCGGCCGTGCGGTCGGGGCGCTCTGCGGTACCCCGGCACAGGCGAGCCGCCACGCCGTGGCCGGCCTTGACTTTGTGATCGCCCAGGGCTACGAGGGAGGCGGCCACACCGGAGACATCGGTTCGATGGTGTTGTGGCCCCAGGTCATCGATGCGATCTCGCCGGTACCGATGCTCGCTGCCGGGGGGATTGGATCGGGTCGTCAGATGGCGGCTGCGCTGGCCATGGGAGCGGCGGGTGTTTGGACCGGTTCGCTGTGGCTGGCTGTCGAGGAAGCGGCGGGATCCCCCGCCCAGGTCCAGTCCTATCTGGATGCGACCAGCAAGGACACGGTGCGCTCCCGCTCATACACCGGAAAGCCCTGTCGAATGCTCCGCAACGACTGGACCGAGGCATGGGAACGGCCAGACACTCCCGACACGCTGGGGATGCCGTTGCAGATGATGGCCGTGCGTGAGGCGATGGTGAGAAGCGGCCGCTATCCCGACAGGGCCCAACAGGTTGCCTTCAACCCGGTGGGTCAGATCGTCGGATCCATGAACAAGGTCAAGCGCAGCGCCGACGTCGTCTTTGAGTTGGTGGAGGAGTGCGTCGATTCGTTGGAACGCACCCAGGCGATGCTGTCGGCCGACTGACAGCGGACTCCGAGTCGAGTTCAGGCTCGGTTGCTCGGGCTTGCGGGCAAGCACGAAGTGCATCGGGGTGGAGATCTCCAGTCGGCCGAACTGCGCAACCCGGAGAGGGATATGCCGGATCCGACCAATGGCTGATACCACGGAATACCGGATGCCTGATCCGCGAGGTCGCCCCAGCCGTACTCATAGAAGTCGGTAGCGAGTTTGTAGTAACCGGTTACAAGTTCGTGGTTGCTGCTCTCCCTCGGGTCCCCGTCACCTCGGCGGCGCTTGCTGCCTCGTCGCGGGTATCGAGTCTTTAGAACGTGCGCGGATTGACCATCGCGGGTGCGTCGAGACCTGTCGTCTCCCGCTCTTGTTCGCTGCGTTCACGGGCCGCTCGGGCCACGGCCTCGTTCGGTCGCTACCGTGTCGTTCCGCCTATTCGCTCGGCCTCTAAGGAGGCTGAACAATGTTGATGCTATAGCGGGATGATACCGTCTGCCCTGGAGTCTGAACGATGTGGGCATCGACGACGGATAGCGACGCACAGGCAGCTGCTGGTTCACGGTCGATGGCTCGGCGGTGTCGGTTCGGCCTCCTGGTGCTGGTTGCCGCGTTGTTTGTTGCGGGGTGCGCAGGCGACGACGATCAGATCCGAGAATCGTCTGAGCCTGAAGGGTCAACAGCATCGCTCGCATCGACGACCACGGCTACGTTGGTGACCACAACCACGTTGAATTCGGCCACATCCACAACAACGGCGCCCTCGACGACGACAACGACGACCCCGACGACAACAACGACCGAGGCGCCCCAGTCACTGCCGACGACGCTCAGCGAACTCCTCGCACTCGACCGCCCCCTGGTGATTGCCCACGCGGGCGGTGACCAGGACTATCCGCATTCAACGATCTACGCGTATACCCGGGCAGCCTCCGTCGGCGCTGACATCCTCGAGCTTGACGTGCAGTTGACCGCCGACGGTGTTCTCATCGTGCAGCACGACGACACCGTCGACCGCACCACCGAAACGACCGGTCGAGTGGCCGAACTGACACTGGCGGAGATCAAGGCGCTAGACAACGCATACTGGTTCCTGCCCGGTCAGTGGGGAGACCAGACCCAGCCGGATGAAGAGTACGTCTTCCGCGGGGTGCGCACCGGGGCAGTCGAACCGCCCGAGGGATTCGAACCGGACGACTTCTCGGTGGCGACGTTCAAGGAGGTGGCCCAGCGGTTCCCGAATCATGTGCTCGACGTCGAGATCAAGATCCAGAACACCCGCGACGGTGAGCCCGATCCCAGCACCGGAATCGCCGCGGCGGAGCTGCTCGCCGCGGAGATCGAGGAACTGGACCGCGAGCAGTCAGTGATCGTCAGCTCCTTCAACGACGCGACGCTGGCCGCGCTCAACGAACTTGCTCCCAGCGTCGCCACCAGCCCCGGACTCGAAGCGATGCTCGCCTGGTTCCTGTCGGGAGCGCCCCTCGATCCCCGGTATGAGGTGCTTCAGGTCCCGTTGACCTTCGAGGGAGTCGAAGTCGTCAACCCGGAACTGACCGAGAGGATCCACAACGAGGGTCGATACGTGTGGGTGTGGCTGAGCGGAACCGATGTGGTCGAGACCAGCGAGTTCTACGCCGATCTCCTCGCCAGAGGCGTTGACGGTCTGATAGCGGGCCGCCCCGCCGAAGCGGTCGCCGCAACATCTCGATAGCACACGCTCAGGCTCGGTGGACTGCTCACTGGCCGGTGGTCGACCAGTGCCAGGGTTCGCTGGGCAGATTCAGGAACCCGTAGTCCGGCGCGATCCGGGCCATGGCTTGGAACACAGCCGTATTCTGGCTCCTGATCAGCCTGCCGTTGTATATGAAGTCCACGGCCAGACCCACTTCGTGCATCGAGAATCCGGGCCTTGCAGTGGGCGGACTGCATTGCGACGACGGCATCTGATAGACGGCATACTCAGAAGTCCCACAATGCTCCATGCGAAGTTCGATCTGCCTGGAATTGGTGCGGTAACCGCTGCCGAACAGGTCGAATCCCTCGGCCCTCATTGCGTTCAGAAACCCGTCGAGTTCCTCGGCGATGAGAACATTGACCGTAATCCCCTGCACGGGCGTCAAGTCAAAATCCGCGTTCGGCGGGCGGGTGATGGTCTGTGCCCGCCTGAGTGCCTGGGCACGGGCGGTTGCTGTTGCGAGTTGTTGTTCACCGGACCGGATCTCTGCGGCGAGTTGTGCATCCAAGTGTTCGATGGCGTCTGCTTCAGCGAGACGCCGGTCCAGTCGTTGGTTGATCTGCTCGAGGGCGGCGTCCTCGCGGGCGACAGCCCTGTTGAAATTGTCCTCCCGTTCAAGTGCGTCGTTTCGCAGTTGTTCCAGTTCGTTGACGTAACGATCCGATTCCTCCCGCAGCGCTTCGAGTTCAGCAGCTTGGCCTCGAAACTCATCGAGGAGATTCTCGGTGCTGCGGTTCGCGAAGCTGCGCAAGGCCTGGCTTCGGGCGTGCTGCCAAGGGTCCGAACTCAAAGCCGTCTGCTCGCTGTTGGGTCCTTGAAACGAGGTGAAGGCGTTGACGGCTGATTGTTGCAACAACAGTTCGGTCTCGGCGACTTCGTCCTCAAGCTCGGCGATCCTCGCCTCTGTTCTGGCCTGCTCCGCAACTGCTTCCTCCAGTTGTCTGATGGTTGCATCGACTGCTTCCTGGGCGCTGTCTCTGGCTGCTTCGAGGGTCTGGAAGGCGCTCACCAACTCGTCGATGTTCTGGGTCAGCACATCTATCTCCCCCAGGTTCTCGGCCGCATCCTCCTTCGCTTGCCTCTGGCTCTCCTTGTCCTGTTCGATCTGCTCGCGAATTTCGTCAGGTGTCTGAAATTGTGCAAGCGCCATGGGGCCCGTGGTCGTGAGCGAAACAAAGACCACGGTCGCGGCTACGACGCGAATCCACCGGTTGCGGCGATTTCGGGGGGGAGCTACGGGTGATCGCGACGTGCCGGGCATTTTGTCACACAATTGCAATGAACAGGATCAACGGTATCAAAGCGCGGACCACGAACACGCCTGAGTCAGCCGGCGCCGGTAATGAGCACGACCTTGCCCGCCACGGATCGGCTGAGTCTGCTGAGTCGTCGGGTCATTGTCTGCTCCTCGAATGCCTACTCGGTCGGGTTGAGGCCGAGCGGCTCTGGAGTATTAGCGTACGGCCCTACACGATCTCTCACCGACTGTCATGACAACCCCGGCCGACCTCGCAGAACGACTGCTAGACCTTGTCAAAGCAGTGCTGAACGATCTTGAGTCCGAACACGCTCCCGGGCTCGATCTGCCACGAGTACATGGTGGATACCTCGTCGGCCCCGACTCCCGAGCCGATCTGGCATTCACACTCTCTCTGCTGCACGAAGCTGGTGTAGAGAAGGTTGCGGGACTGTCGTGCGCCGATGTGGCGCTCGAAATCGTTCGGCAACTCGACGGCGCTGCGACGCACAGCTTCTACAGCTATCGCGCAGCTGAGACTCTGTTGCGCTTGGGTGGACTCGACGGCAACGCGGCGCTCCGAGACTGGAACGAGACGGATCTGGCCAACGTTGCTGAGGCCATCGACTCCTCCTCGATGCTCGAAGCGCTGGCCTCAGGCGGGCTTCCCAACAACTATGCGGTGGTGCTCACCCGCTGTGAGTTTGACAGGTCCCGCCTCGGCCGACTCCCAGACGAGGGTGTACTCGACACGCTGATCGACAAGGTCTCGGGTTTGTTCACCCGACTCCAGACGGGTTGGATCGACGATTTCGGTGGCGCCAACTTCGACATCTACACACCGGACGTGTACCTGTTCGCCGAACCGTTCGCAGAGCGTCTGGGCAGTTCCTGGTCGAGTGGATTCCGCAAGGTTCTCGGCGACGTCGCCGACCTGGCCGCACCGCAGGGAGCGATCGTCTGGGGACGCTCGACGGGAGCGCTCGGGGTGGTGATGAACATCGAACTCGGCGCGATCGCCCTGTCACGGGGGTTGACCGATGACCCCAGCGGTTGGCTCGGCAGAGCTGAACTTTCCGCACACCGCATCAGCGACTGGTTCGAGGAAGGTCTCGTCAACGCCCACCAGCACCGTTCGACGATGTTCTACCGCGGTCCGGAGCGGCGCCTGCAGATGACTCTCGATCTGCTCGGGAAGCTCGTACAGGCTTCGCTCGAATTGAGGAGGTCAGAAGCGCTCGACGCCGCTGCGCCATCGGCGAGTTTCGAGGCGGTCGACCGCCTGGTCGTCCTGGATCCGCAGAGCAATGCGTCGGTCTGGACCCGCCGCGGCAGAGGCGTTGAATTCGTGCTGCCCTTCGTCGGAGGATTCTGGGTCGACTACACGCCGGCGTTGCGCTGGCCAGGCACCTTCGAAGTACCCGTCAACAACAACCGACTGGCGTCGATGCTGCCTGCGGTCCACGCCGACGGCACCGTGTGGACAACCTTCGGGCCACCAGACTCGGTTCGGCACAGCGACGGCCGACTCGACGTCAGCTTCAACCAGTTCAAGCCGCTGGGAAACCCCTCGGCCGAAACGACTGGTTCGGATTCGCCGGGTCCGTCTGTCGCCGGATCCCGCAGTGCCCGCTACAGAGTGGACCAGCGCAGCGTCGTCGTGTCCGAGACGCTGAGGTTTGAACGCTCCCCCGAAACCATCGACGCGGTATCGCTGCAGATCCCAGAAACTTCTAAACGGAAGCTCCTAGTCGAGTTCGAGACCGAACACCGATGCACGACCAGGGTGATCGACACCTCTGGAATGTTGGCACACCGTTCGTTCTGGAACGAGCACGTGCGTGTCCACGAGATAGACCTTGAACCGTCTGAAGAGATCAACTTCACCTGGAAGGTCACGCCCCAGTTGCGGGTTGCGGCCACCGCGGCAGGACACTGGTACAACCGCAGCCTGTATGACCCACTCGGCGATCGGGTGGCTGACCAGGAGGCCGCGGGGCTATTGGACGACCCGGCTGCGCTCTTTGAGTTCGACCTGTTCCATCTGCACTGGCCGGAGTGGTCGGTAGGAACCGATCCGACTCGAACCCGTGAAGTGATCGCCAATCTACGCGCCGCGGGCCTGCCGATTCTGTGGACTCAACACAACCGCAAGCCGCACTACCTCCCCGAGGCGCGTGAGAGCTACCAGATTTGGTGCGCGGAGGCCGACGGCGTCGTCCATCACAGCGACTATGGCCGAGCGGTGATGGAGTCCGACTACGGCTACGGCGCCCACACTCGCCACCTGGTCGCACCCCACGGCCATTGGGGGCAGCGCCTGGAGCCGCTGCGGCCCCCCGGGGGCCGCGCCGATGCCGCAAAGAGCCTTGGTCTGTCGCCCGCCGGCCTGCGGCTGGGAGTCGTGGGTGCGCCCCGCCACGAGAAGGACGTGCAGCTGGTGATCGACGCGGTCCACCGGTGCAGTCGCGATGATGTGCAACTCTGTGTCTGGTCTCTGGGCGACGAGCAGGTCCCCGACGATGACCGGATCGTTGTGGCGCAACGCTACGAACTGGTCGACCTGGAAGTCTACGCCCTCCGGCTCTTCTCGCTCGACGCCCTGGTTCTGCCGTTCAGTGAAGGAATGTTGACCACCGGCGTGGCCGCCGATGCCATCGGAATCGGGCTGCCGAGCCTGGCCTCCGATTGGGGATATCTGCGCGAGGCTCTCGGAGGAGCCGGGATCTACTATGGATCGACAGCCACCGACCTCGCCTCCTGTATCGACTCGCTGAACGATGACGATCTGGCGACCGCCGGCGCCGCGGCAACCGCGAGGCAGGCTGACACCGATTGGTCAGCCGTCGCCGAGACGACCTACAACTTCATCGAGGGTTTGGTTGCGGAGCATTGATCCGCCAAGATCAAGCGCCGATGCAACTGGAGAGGAGACTGTGATGGAACTGGGACTCATATGGGGCTACTGGGGTCGCGGGATGCCCGAGGACTTCGTGGAACTCAGCGTCGAAGCAGAGAGGGCCGGCTTCGATGCAGTCTGGTCCGCGGAGTCGTGGGGTTCGGACGCCTTCAGCCCGCTCGTGCTCATAGCGGCCCACACCGAGCGCATCAAGCTCGGAACCGGGGTGGTCCAGATCTCGGCTCGCACCCCGACAGCGACCGCCATGCATGCCATCACCCTCGATCACATTTCCAACGGGCGCACGATTCTGGGGCTTGGCGTGTCCGGGCCCCAGGTCGTCGAAGGCTGGTACGGAATGCCTTCGCGCAAGCCTCTGGCCCGTACCCGCGAATACGTCGAGATCCTGCGCCGGGTCTTCCGCCGTGAGGGGCCCATGGAGTTCCAGGGGGATCATTTTCAGATGCCCTACCACGGTGCGGGTTCGGAGGGTCTGGGAAAGCCGTTGAAGGTGATGACCCATCCGCTGCGCGACATACCCGTATGGATCGGCGCTGAGGGACCGAAGAACATTGCTCAGACGGTGGAGATCGCCGACGGCTGGATTCCGCTGTACTACTCACCGTTCCGGCCTGAGGTCTACGCCGACGAGTTGGCTCTGGCGAGACCCGACTTCGAGATCGCGGTCAACGTCTCGGTGCGCGTCCACGACGATGTCGAACAGGCGCTGTATCCCACCAAGGCCTCGCTGGGGTTCTACATCGGCGGCATGGGAGCCAAGGGGCAGAACTACCACACCAAGTTGATGGCTCGAATGGGATATGAGCAGGAGGCCTACAAGATCCAGGACCTGTTCTTCGAGGGAAGGCGCGATGAGGCGATCGCCATGGTCCCCACCGAGTTCGCAGATGAGATCTCGCTGGTCGGTTCCGTCGATCGGATCCGTGATCGGCTCCAAGCTTGGCAGGAGAGTCCGGTCACGATGCTCAACGTGTCAGCCCGCACACCAGAGGAACTGCGAGTCATCGCAGAACTGGTGAAGGGCTGACAGATCCGCTGGCAGGGATCGTTTCAGCTGCTCTTCATGGGCTTTGCGGCTTGCGGCGGAGCCGCCACTGATGCCGCTCGTCGTCGGCCAGCTCCTCGAGAGTGGGAACTCCGTGACGACCGCCGAGATGCGCAGCGACAGCACGTTTCGCGTGGGGCGCGATATTGACGATGTCCACGGTCAGACCCGCGGCCACTGCGTCGTCGACGAGTTCGGCCAGGGTCGCCGCGCCCCCGTAGTCGACACGCCCCACGTTGGCGAAGTCGATACGCAGGTTCTGAAGTTGGGGATGCTCGGCGCGCGCCGCGATGAAGCGTGCTTCGAGATGTGGGGCGGTCACGAACCAGATAACCCCGCGGGGCCTCAGCACCAGGGTGTCGTGGTCGACCTCGTGGGTGTGGTCGACCCGGAGCTCGCGGATGAGATGGACTGTGACGGCGAGGGCCACGCCGGCGATCACGCCGCGTTCGACGTTGGGCGCGAACAGCAGGGTCGCCGCGAAGGTGCCGAAGACGACGAGTCCCTGCAGGCGCGAGCCGCGGGCGATCGTGAGCATGGCGCCGACGTCGACGAGACGGTAGGCCGCGGTCAGCACGATCGCACCCAACACGGCGGTCGGCAGGGACTTCAGTGTGGCCGACAACGGGATCGCAGCCAGGACGAACGTCCCGGTGATCGCGCCCGACCACTGCGTCTGCGCCCCGGCGAAGCGATTCAGCGAACTGCGGGAGAAGGATCCGCCCACGGGGAATCCACCCGAAATGCCTGAGGCGATGTTGGCGACGCCTTGACCGAGGAACTCGCGGTTCGCCGACCAGCGCATGCGATCCTGGGTTGCGAAGGTCCGGGCGATGGATGCCGGTTCGGCGAACCCCACCAGTGCGATCACGATCCCTGCGACTATCAGCGACGGGATCTGGCTGTAGGGAAGGTCGAGGCTCAGGCTGATGAAGCCTCCGGGAAGATCGCCGACGACGGTCCCGTCGTAGTCGGTGGCTTCGCTCCACAGCACTGTCGCAACGACCGCAAGCAACACGCCGGGGAACAGGCGGTGAATTCGCCGCGCGCCCAAGACCATCGCCACGGTGGTCACGCTCAGCACAATGGCGGTCACGTCCCAGTGGTCGGGTCGTGCCAGAACCCACAGGGCCCGGCCAAGGACCCCCTCGGCATCGGGGTCCACGTCGAACATTGAAGGAACCTGCGAGGCCACGATGAGAATCGCGGCGCTGGCTGTGAAGCCGGTCAGCACCGGTTGCGACATGAGGTAGGCGACGATGCCCAGCCGCGCGAGGCCGAGTATGACGCGAACGACTCCCACGATCAGCGCCAACAGCGCAGCAAGCTCGATGTAGGAAGCGGTGCCCGTGCTCTCCAGCCCTGACAGCGCACCGAAGGTCAGCAGCGCAGTCAGTGCTACCGGACCCGTCTGGAGGTAGGGCGACGACACGAAAGGGGCGGCCAGCAGAGGAGGCAGAGCTGCGGCGAACAGCCCCACATGCGGCGGAACGCCGGCGATCTCCGCGTACGCCAGTGACTGGGGCAGCAACACCAGCGCTACCGAGATCCCAGCGATCAGATCTCCCGTCGTCGGTGTCGGGAATCGGCTCGTTCGTGATGCACCCACGACTTTGAGCTAATCATGCAAAACGTTGAGCGCGGCAGTTTTCGGCAAAAGTCGGGCCTGGCAGGCCCCCGGAATTTTGTGTATTGTTCAATTTTGTGTATTGTTCAGTTGTTGGTTACGGTTTCTAGAGTTGTTTCTAGAGTTTGTGAGGTTTTGTTATGTTGTTGACGTCTTGTAGACCTCCGGGGGGGGGGGGTTGATGCTTTTGGGTGTTTGAGGCGTGTGTGGTTCCGGGTTGTTGTTGGTGTTGTGGTTTGTGGTTTGGTTGTTGTTGGTTCGGTGTTGTTGTGGGGGGGTCCGGCGTCTGCTCAGTGCAGTTTTGGTTCTGGTGCGCCGCGTGTTGTTTTGAGCGAGTCGTCGTTGGATGTGGTTGAGGGCGGCGAGTTCTCGGTGACGGTCAACCTGGCCGGTGTTCATTTGTGCAGTCCGGCTCACGGCGGGTCGTATCCCACGGTCGAGAACGGTGTCGTGCGTCGCGGCGTGTCCGGGTCGGTGGATCTTCAGGTGTGGCATAATGCCGTCGGCGGCGACGACGGCGGGCATTTGTTCGGGATTGTGGGTGTGCGCCGTGAGCGTGACGGTTCGGTGGTGAGTTTCGATGTGCCTGTGGTGAGGCGTTGGGTCCGTTTCAGTGGGGCTGACATTGCCGGCGGGGGTGTGGGTGTCATGTTCAAGGCGTTGACCGGCTCCGATTATCAGACGGGTTCGGGTTTGTCGGAGCCGGAGGAGGGTCTGTCTAGGGGGTTGATCAAGTTCGATGCTCAGGCGTGGCGTGGTGCTGATGCTGCTTTGACTGTGACCAAGGTTCCGTCCCCGTCGGTCGTCGATGTGGAGATAGACGTGGATCCGTCTACTGACGTGGCGCGTCCGGCGACGTCGGGGCAGCGGGCTGTTCATGAGGAGACCTGCCGTTGGAACCTCACTGGTGATGGTTGTTTCGACGTCGGTGAGGGGGGTTCTGAGGATTACAGGCTGCGTTTGCGTAAACGGCCGGCTGCGGGCGACGTGTTGAGGGTGACGCCGTTGCAGGCAGCGATGAACGGCGGCGCGGATCTGGTGTTCTCACCGTCGACCGTGAGTTTCACCGACAGCGACTGGAACGACTGGCAGACGGTCACGGTCACCGCGCCTCATGACGTCGACACTCGTTGGGGGGAGTTCAGGATCGAGCATCGTTTCTCTCCGAACTTCCGTGAACATGATGATCCGACGGCGCGTAGTTTCAGCCGGTTCCATGGTCGGGTCCTCGACGACGACCGGGTGGAGATGGTCGTCAAGGACAGTGAGGGCAGGGTCGTGGGCGCGGGTGGCCTTTCTGACAATCTGTCGTTGTTGGCGGGTTCTGAAACGTTCGTCACTGTGGAGTTGACTCACGAACCCACCGACACGCACACGGTGAGAGCGACCGCGAGGGACCTCGACGGCGGGACGCGTCCGCCTGTGGGTTTGCGGCATCCGTCTCATCCGCAGTTCCGTGCCGATCATGCGAACCCGAGCCCTGCTTTGATAGCAGACATCCGCGGTTACATAGCAGAGACCCGGTTCGGTGAAGCGCATGTGAACCGTTGGAAACGGGTCCTTGAAACGTTGGGTGTTGAGGATTATCCGGGTCTTGAGCCGTTGACGTTGGCAGAAGCGTTCCAGAACACGGGGCGTCGTATGGCTCCGGTGCTCGAGTTGTTGACGGCTCAGCAACGCGGCGGGTACCCGTTGAACTCGTTGAACTACAGTTCCACCGGTGTCCAGTTCACCCGTTGGAACTGGAACACCCCCCAAAAGATCATCATCCGGCGTTGGAATGGTGCGACCGACCCCCGATGCCTCACCGGCCTGCCTGTTGAGGAGACTGCTGTGGGGGCCTGCTGGAAGGTCGGCCTGTCGCTGGTCGGCAACGGCTTGAAACAGGCACAGACCCTCTATCTGGGAATGCCCGAACCCGGCGACATGCTGCAAGTCAACCTCGACTTCGACAAGGACACACTCACAGAAGGCGACACGGCACGCCTATGGGCAACCCTCACAGCCCCCAACCCCACCGGCAACACCGTATACGCCGGAATCCGCACTGATTCAGAATCCACCATCGGTTCCAGTGAGTACAGTTGGCAGGGTGCACAGTCCATAGTCAGAGTAGAAGACTTCCAGTCTTTTACCGCTGTTCCCATCGATGCGGGCGAGCGCCGCGGTTTCATCACGTTGCAAGCACGCACAGATTCGGTGGCAGAACCCGGCGGCGAGACCGTAGTCATCACTCAAGGCCATAATACGGGGGGTGTCCGTCTCGACTCTAACGACCGTGCCAGGATCACTGTCGTTGATCCGCCGCCGTCCACGTCGCCGCAGGTTCTGGCAGCGGCGCCTTCCCTGACCCTGGCCAGCAACACGGGTTCGGTTTCAGAGGGCGGCGACATAGTGTTCACGGTGACTGCTGATCCTGTGCCGCAGCTCGACACCACAGTCAACCTGTTCGTCTCTGAGGAGATGGGAGACGGCCTCGACTACACCGGCCGCGGCGACGCCTTCCAGGTGACGATCCCGGCCGGTCAAAGATCGGTCGACCGGCGGTTCACGGCCTACTCCGACAACACGAAACTCGCCGACGGCACCATCGTCGCAAGGGTCAACACCGGCGACGGTTACACCCTCGGCGACCCGCACAGTGTCAGCATCGACCTGCTCGACGACGACGACGAAGCCCCTGTACCGGAGGTCACCGTCACCGCTACCCACGACAGCGTCACCGAAGGCGACCCGGCAGTGTTCACCCTCACCGCTACCCCGGCGCCCGCAGACGGCTTGCCGGTGACGGTCACAATCACCGCGGACGGCGATTACGGTGCTGTCACAGGCAGCCGCACAGTCACAGTCCCAACCGCCGGATCTGCACAGTTCCTGGTCGCGACCTCTGACGATTCGACAGACGAGTCTGACGGTTCGGTGACTGTCACAATCAACGCCGCCGGTGGTGGTTACACGGTGTCGGCCAGCCAGGGAACAGGCACGGTGAACGTGTCTGATGACGACGATGCGCCGGTCGGGCCGGTGCTTGATCCGCAGCTGGAGGCCGACGTGCGCAGCTACGCAGCCGAGACCCATCACGGCGCGCTGCACGTGAACCGTTGGAAGCGTGTGCTCGTGGCGTTCGGGCTGGAGGACTACCCCGGTCTGGAACCGACGACGCTCGACGAGGCGCGGGTGCACGTCGACATCGGGCGGCCGCGTTGGATACCGGTGCTCGCCCACATGACCGCAATGGACGCGGTGAGTCCGCAACCCGCGCCGGCGCGGCGGAATGTGCAGGTCGACGCGCAGGTGCTCGCCACGGCGCGCAGCAAAGCCGCGCAGACACATGGCGGTGCGAAGCACGTGAACCGCTGGAAACGAGTACTCGAAGCGTTCGGCGACAGCGACTACCCCGGCATCGAGCCGTTGACCGCGGCCGGCGCGCAAGTGTACGCCAACGTCTGGTCAGCCTGGGATCAAGTCGCCGCGCAGTTGAGGCTGATCGAGGCAGCCGCCGCTGATCCGACGCCGGTGGTGACGCCGGAGGTGAGCATCACTGCCGCTGCCGACGTGAGCGAGGGCGGCGACGCCGTCTTCACGGTCACGGCGGCGCCGCCGCCGTCCGCTGGCCTGCCGGTGAGCGTGACGGTCTCTCAGAGCGGCGATTTCGGTGCCGGCACCGGCAGCCGCACGGTGACGGTCCCGACGGGCGGCAGCGTGTCGTTCACGGTCGCCACCTCTGACGATTCGGCTGACGAGCCTGACGGGTCGGTGACCGCCACGGTCGACGCGGGCAGCGGCTACACCGTGTCCGCCACGCAAGGAACCGCCGCGGTCGTTGTGGCTGATGACGATGATGCGCCGTTGCCGAGTTCTGATCAGAACGCACCGGTGCTGGATCCGCAACTGGAGGCTGATGTGCGCAGCTACGCAGCCGAGACCCATCACGGCACGCTGCACGTGAACCGTTGGAAACGTGTTTTGGAGGCGTTCGGGTTGGAGGACTATCCGGGTTTGGAGCCGACGACGCTTGACGAGGCGCGGGTTCATGTCGATATCGGCCGGCCGCGTTGGATACCGGTGCTCGCCCATATGGCCGCAATGGACGCAGTGAACCCGCAGCCGCCGCCGACGCGGGGGAGCGTGCAGATCGACGCGCAGGTTTTGGCGACGGCGCGCGCCAAGGCCGCGCAGACCCATGGCGGCGCCAAGCACGTGAACCGTTGGAAGCGTGTGCTCGAAGCGTTCGGCGACAGCGACTATCCCGATATTGAGCCGTTGACGGCTGCGGGCGCGCAGGTGTACGCCAACGTCTGGTCGGGCTGGGATCAAGTCGCCGCGCAGCTGAGGCTGATCGAAGCCGCCGCTGATCCGACACCGGTCGTCGTCCAGCCGCCGGTCGTCGTCCCGACACCGGTCGTCGTCCCGACACCGGTGATACCGCCGGTCGTCGTCGCGGCGACGCCTGAAGTGAGCATCGTGAACTCGGCCGGCGGCACCGAAGGCGCCACCGTCAGCTTCACGCTCACCGCGTCTCCGGCGCCGGCAGCAGACCTCGACGTGGACGTCAGTGTGGTCACTTCCGGTGATTTCGGTTACGGCCCGACACCGACCAGTGTGACGATCCCTCCCGGCGGCACCGCCACGGTGACCGTCGCCACCAGCGACGACACCACCGACGAACCCGACGGGACAGTAACACTCACGATCGACGCGGGCAGCGGCTACACGGTCGGCGCGTACGGGTCAGGATCCGTCGACGTGACAGACGACGACGATCCGGTCGCGCCGGTGGTTGTGGTGCCGGACCCCGTGGTGAGCATCACCGCCGGGCCTGGCGTCACCGAAGGCGGCGACGCCGGCTTCACGCTCACCGCCACACCGGCGCCCGCAACAGCCCTCGACGTCGCTGTGACGGTCACCCAGACCGGCGACTACGGTGCTGTCACAGGAACACGGACAGTCACGGTCCCCACCACAGGCAGCGTGTCGTTCACCGTCGCCACCACAGACGACGCCACAGACGAGCCTGACGGTTCGGTCACCGCCACGGTCGACGCCGGCAGCGGCTACACCGTGTCGAACACGCATGGGGCAGGCACGGTCGCGGTCGCCGACAATGATGTTCCGCCGCCGGCGAGTTCGGTGACCGTGTCGGTCGGCGACGCAACCGGTTCCGAGGCCGGCGGAGTCGTCGAGTTCACGGTGTCGCTGTCCGAAGCGTCCAGCGAGCAGGTGCGGGTCTGGTTCTCGACCTCGAACTGGCGGGGCCTGACCGGCCGCGCCCACATGTGGCTCGACTATTGGACCGCCCAGCAAACGGTGGTGTTCGCACCCGGCCAGACCAAGCGGACCGTGTCGGTGTGGCTGGTCGACGACAGCCGATCCGAGCCAGACGAATACTTCACCGTCACGCTGACCAACCCCCGAGGCGCAACCATCGAAGACGGCACCGCCACCGGCACCATCACCGACGACGACTGACCCTCGAACAGACACTGGACGATGCCTATGAGCGCACGCAGATTCCCGCACCTCATTCTGGTTGCAGATCGGGCAAGTTAGATGCGCGGCTCGGGGCTGCGGTCGGTGATGGCCGGGGCGGGGCCGTTCAGGCGCGTTGTGCGCGGGCGCTGTCGGGGTGTTGCGGCGGGTGTGGTGGCCGGGGACTACATCGTCGGGGGTCTGGTCGGATTGAAGTGGCGCTACGCCTCCCTCATCGAGAGCTACGCCGCCGGCGACGTGAGCGTTGGGTGCCGTGAGGGAGGGGGCTTGATGGGCTGGCGAGCCCTCGGATACGTCAGGGCGACCTACACCGACGGATTCACGGAGTCTGTTGGTGGGCAGCCGCGATCAGGTCTCGGGCCCGGTAGAGGAAGGCGGCCATCTGGCCGCGGGTGACGGGCAGGTCACCACAGAACGTCTGTGTTCCGCAGCCTGTGGTGATTTCGGCTTGTCGGAGTCGGTTGATGTCGTCTTGGAACGTCGAGTTGTCGTCGTCGCTGAAATAGTCCTGGTCCGTGGCGGGCAGTTGCAGTGCCCGGTTCAGGAATGCGGCCATCTGGCCGCGGGTGACCGGCAGGTCTGGGCAGTAGGTGTCTGGTCCGCAGCCTGTGGTGATTTCGGCTTGTCGGAGGCGGTTGATGTCGTCTTGGAACGTCGAGTTGTCGTCGTCGCTGAAATAGTCCTGGTCCGTGGCGGGCAGTTGCAGCGCCCGGTTCAGGAATGCGGCCATCTGGCCGCGGGTGACCGGCAGGTCCGGGCAGTAGGTGTCTGGTCCGCAGCCCGTGGTGATGCCGGCATGTCGAAGCCAGTTGATGGCGTCGACGAACGACGTCTCGGCGATATCGCTGAAATACCGCTCGGGGTCGGCCGCAACGACCTGGGCTGGGTCGGCGGCGAGCATCGGGTGGTCGAGGTGCGCATCCCAGCCGGCCGCGGCCCGACGAATCGTCGCCCCGTTCAGGTTGATCGAGTCGGCCCCGATGCTGATGCCGTCGTAGTCGGCATCGTCGTTGATCGTGTACTCGAACTCGATAGTGCTGACTCTGTCGTCCGTCGACGTGGCAACGTAGGCGGACGTTCGGATGTCGTTGCCTATTTCAAGGTTCAGGGACGGCTCCCCGTCCTCCGTATCTACAACGATCGGAGCGTCGAATTGAACAGTGACCGTGACCCTTTCGCCCGTTTCGTAGGCATCCGCTGCGGGAGTGGAGGTGAAGGCCAGTTGTGAGACACGCGGCACGAGCGACGCGACCGCTTCACGTGCGACAGCGATGGGATGTGCGCAGTCCGATATTTCAGAGACTGTGTCGGGTTGGATACCGCCTGTGGCGCTGAGGTCGTCCGGTCCGAAGAATCTCAAGGTCGTCACGTGGATTGCGCCCAACACCGCGCCGTTGGCTGACACGGCGGTATACGTCAACTGACCGGTGGACTTTCCGTAGGTCGTCGTGCCGACGACCTTTGCCCGGTTGTTCCCCCGCATGGCCAACAGAAACAGTTCAGAACCCGAAGCTGAGCCGCCATTCACGGCGATTGCCATCGGGAGCGCCATCGCGTCCGAGGCGATGCCGTCAGAATCCGTAAAGAAGGAGGAGTCCTCTCGAACTGACTGTGTCCGATGGTTGAGATCGCCCATCTCCAAGAACAGATCAACGATCTCCACGGTGACGCCCAGGTATCCGCCGGGGTTGTTGCGGAGGTCTACCACGATCGACTCGACACCAGCGCTGAGGAGATCGCTGAGCTCGGCTGCGAACAGCTCAGCAGCTCCGGTGGCGAACACGTCGAGTCGGATGTAGCCGATGCTGTCGTCGACGATTCGACTCGACGCCAGAGGATCGACTACTTCCGCCGTCCCCAGGAAGTGGTGGACCTCGACGCCGCCGCGCCGCACCACGATCGCCACAGACTCACCAAGGTGGTCGCGATCGTCGAGGTCCAGCAGTTCGCTGCAGGTGTGTCCTGCGACAGTCTTGTTGTACTCGACGATCACGTCTCCGACCATCAGACCCGCCACCTCGGCAGGACTCCCCGGATAGACCTCGGTGATGGTCAAGAAACAGGTGTCGCTCAGCGTGAAGCACGGATCACCGCCGGTTCCCAACAGAGCGTATTCGATACCGATTCCAGCCCTGGAGTTGCCGGCGTCCAAAAGGCTGAAGAACCTTCTCGTCTGCACGGGCGCGAGAAACCGGGTGTTCGTGTCGTTGAGGGAATCCAGCATCGCGTTGGTTGCAACAAGCGCCGCTGCACGCGTGTCTTGGACCTTGTCTATCTCGGCGCACACTGCCTCGAATTCGGGCGCAGGTACTGCACAGGGAGGCGGATGAGTCGTTCTGGGCGCGAGGTCGGCGCCGATCAGGCCCTGTATTGCGGCCTCCGCCAAGTCCGCGACGACGACCCCGTCCACGAAATGGTCGACAACCGACTCGAATGCCAGGCAGAACACGACGAAATCATCTCCGGGGTTGTTGCACTCAGTCCGGTTCGTCGGAGAGTCCTGGGCCGAACTCGCTGGTACGAAGAAGAGAATCGAGGTCAGCGCGAAAGACACTCCGAGCAACAGCAACAATTTCAGCGGTCGGGGCGACCGCTGGGTGTCGTGGAAGTGGGCCTGCGTCAGGGGCCTGCGATCGCGCCGAGTACGTTTCACTTGCTGAACGCTAGCGCTCATTCCCGATTCGGTTCGAGCTCGAGGAGGCGCCTGCACGACGCTGGACGGTATCGTTCGTCGCGATCCACAGAGGTGACCATGAGCAGATGGAATGACCGGAGCAACGTTCGCAGCGGTGCCGAATACGACAGCAGATGGGCAGCCATGGAAGCGTCCGGTGAGTCCGTCCACGGCGAGGCCGACCTGGTATCGGCACTGCTCGAGTCGTACGGATACGGGCCGGGGGCATCGGTGCTCGACGCTGGTTGTGGCACCGGTCGCGTCACCATCGAACTCGACCGGCGCGGAGTATCTGTTGTCGGGGTCGACCTCGACCCGCACATGCTCACCGAAGCAGAATCAAAGGCGCCCGGGTTGTGTTGGATTCAAGAAGATCTGTGCGTGCTTGATCTTGATCGACGCTTCGACCTGACCGTGATGGCCGGCAACGTGATGATCTTCGTGCAACCGGGCACCGAAGCGACAGTCTTGGCCAGCATGGCCCGTCATCTTGTGCCTCAAGGACTCCTGTTGGCTGGTTTCCAACTCGGTCGACTCAGTCTGGAGGACTACGACCGTCACGCCGCTGCCACCGGGCTGAGACTTCAACGGCGTTGGGCGACTTGGGAACAGGATCAGTACCGCGACGGGAACTACGCGGTGTCGCTGCACCGACTCGAGGGTCCTTCAGGCTGACTCCAGCGGAGTGCTGCAAAGACCTGACTTCCGCACAAGCGCAATTTGCTGCAAGGATCACCCAATGCGTGAATTCAGCGGAAAGACTGCGGTGATAACCGGCGGCGCCAGCGGCATCGGCCATGGGGTGGCGACACGATTGGCTCAAGAGGGCATGAACCTGGTCATTGCCGACATCGAGCATTCAGCGCTCGAATCCGCGGTGGCGCGATTCGAAGCTGACGGAGTGAGCGTGTTGGGCGTGCGAACCGATGTGGCCGACAATGATTCGGTCAAGGCCCTCGCCGCAGATGCCAACGAACGCTTCGGCGACGTCCATATCCTGTTCAACAACGCTGGAGTAGCCGGTGGAGGGCCGATCCTCGAACCGGACGACATCGGGGTCTGGGACTGGGTGCTCGGTGTCGACCTGCTGGGGGTGATCTATGGAATCAAGGCCTTCGGTCCTGCGATGGTTGCTCACGGAGAGCCGTGCGCCATAGTGAATACAGCTTCGATGGCCGGTCTGCTTCCCACGCCGTCGCTGGGTGCCTACACGGTGGCGAAGTACGGCGTTGTTGCAGTGAGCGAGGTGCTCTC
This sequence comes from Acidimicrobiales bacterium, assembly GCA_963662455.3. Classification (GTDB taxonomy): domain Bacteria; phylum Actinomycetota; class Acidimicrobiia; order Acidimicrobiales; family Aldehydirespiratoraceae; genus VXYK01. Next base: position 109,377 of record CAXXNK020000006.1, on the reverse strand, counting down.
CCTTGAGACCCGGGAGACCACCAACCTGCGGGTGTCGGTGTTGTGCCCCGGATCTGTGCACACCCGCATCGCTGACTCGGATCGCAACATCCCTGAGCACCTTGTGTCGTTGGAGGAGCCGACCGAAGAGCACGAGTTCAGACGTGAATCGGTTCGAGACTTCATTGCTTCGGGGATGCCGCCCAGCGAGGTCGCGCAGAAGGTGTTCGAAGCGATCGTCGACGAGAGGTTCTATATCCTTCCGCATCCTCAGTACGGTGAGCAGATCATTGCCCGTGCTCGACAGATTGCCGCGCTCGGTAGCGTCGCGACCTGGGAGATCTGAACGGTTGAATGGCTGATTCATCTGATCACGCCTTGGCGTCTCGTGTTGCCTCGCAGACCGGCGAACTCCTCCAGCGGATGCTCGACGAGCCCCCGCGTGCGCCGCGAGGCTGGACGTCGCTCGAGTATGCGGCCGATCGGGCTGCTCATGAGTTCATTGTCAAGGAACTGGCCGAGCATCGTCCGAATGACGCGGTCCTCTCTGAAGAGGGGCGCGATCTGAGCTCCCGCCTGACCGCTGACCGGGTCTGGATAGTCGATCCGCTGGACGGCTCCAATGATTTTGGATGGAGCGCCCACTGGTCGGTTCACGTGGCACTGGTCGAAGCGAACAAACCGACCGCGGGGGCCGTGGCGGTGCCGGGATGGGACACAACCTGGGCGACCGAACCGACACCGATGCCGGTCATGTCACGGGTGGGGGATCAGCCGCGGGTTCTGGTCTCCCGCTCGCGTCGTCATGTGGACGGTCGTGTGTTGCAACGAGCGCTCGACGCGGAGATATTGGCTGTCGGGTCGGCGGGGGTCAAGGCGATGGCCGTTGTGCGCGGCGAAGTCGACGCTTACGTCCATGGAGGCGGGCTGTACGAATGGGATGTGTGCGCGCCCGCCGCGGTGGCTGAAGCTGCGGGACTTGTCGCTTGTCGGCTCGACGGCAGTGAGCTCTGGTTCAACAAGGCCGACCCGTGGTCGCCTGGTTTGATCATCTGTCGACCGGCTCTACGCGACAAGATTGTGGATGCCATGTCGGCACGGAGGTATTGATCCATGAACGCCAAGCACCAGTCCCGTTCGCTTGAGAGGCACGTGAAGGCGCCCCGCGAACGCACTTGGAAGGTCTTGAACAACCTGATCGAGGAGTTGACCGGCGGCTATGTCACCGAGGGTGATCCAGCACCGCATGGCGAGGGCGCGGTGCTCCATCTCAACTTGCCGGGCCAGGCGGAACTGCTCGGTTCAGACGAGGTGTTGGTGGAAACGGTGTTGTCGTTCGAACCGCCGTGGCGGCGTGCCTATTCGGTGACCGGACCCACGGGCCTCGACTTGTATCACGGCACGTTTGTGCTGCGTGATGACGGACCCGAGTGCCACCTTTCCTGGGGGGTGGTCGTCGATCCCGAGCCGACCCCGCAGGGGACGGCATTCTTGGAGTTCGCGGCAGCCACGATCGACCGTCTGCTCGATTTCATTGCCGCGGCAGCCGAGCAGCCCGAACCGGTTTGAGGGTATTACTGTGGGTCTTGTGGGGGAGATGACAGCAGTCGAGCGGGCGGTGGCGCGTGACGAGATCCGGCAGTTGGCGTTCGCGTATGCTGACGCGGTCGACCGTCGGGATCTCGATCTGCTGGCCTCGCTGTACCGCTCTGATGCGCGTTTCGGGCAGTACGGAGAGGGTGCCGACGGAGCACGAGCGTTCTTTGCTGATTCGCTCAGCCAGGTCGGTATGGCCGTGCTGCTGGTCGCGAACCACTTGATCGAGTTCGACGAAGGAACCGACAGCAACGAGCCTTCCGACCGCGGCACACCAACTGCAGGGGGCACGGTCTGGGCCCATGGATTCATCGACGATGCTGACGAGGGCTTCATTCAGCAGCTGATCAAGTACGAGGACCGTTACATACGTGTCGATGGAGTTTGGAAGTTCACACGTCGGCGCCATCTGCTGTGGCTCGGCTGGCGACACGATGAACCCAACCCGTTGGTGCAAGCGCCCGCCAACTGGCCGGACAAGCAGATTGGCATAGGTTCGATTCCATACGACGGCGAACGCTGGCAGGAGTTCTGGGCACCAGGCTGAGAGCCGCCCGAGAGCCGGCTAGAGCTTCTGGAGCAGGGTTCCGGTTCCCAGGCCGCCGCCGCAGCACATGGTGACTATGCCGTACTCGATGTTGCTGCGTTGCATCTCGTGCACCGCTTTGGTCATCAAGATCGATCCCGTTCCGCCCAGCGGGTGGCCGAGGGCGATGGCTCCGCCGTTGGGGTTGACGGTGCTCATTTCGGGCGAGAGTTCGCGTTCCCATGCCAGCACGACCGAGGCGAAAGCCTCGTTGATCTCGACGAGCCCGATGTCGTCGATAGTGAGGTTGTTGTCGGCGAGGAGCTTCTGGGTGGCATCGATGGGTCCGGTCAGCATGAGCACGGGATCGGTGCCCACCAGGCAGGTGTCGACGATCTTCGCCAGGGGTTTCAGGCCGAGTTCGTCGGCTTTTTTGCGGGTCATCATCAAAACCGCGCCGGCACCGTCGCTGATCTGGCTTGACGAGCCCGCGGTGTGGATCCCGTCGTCGCGGGCAACCGGCTTGAGGTTGGCGAGTGCTTCGATGGTGGTCTCGCGCAGACCCCCGTCCTTGGTTACTGAGTTGTGTTCGCCGGTTGGTTTGCCGTCGTCGGTAAGGACCGGGACTTCGACGGGAACGATCTGCGACCCGAAAGCGTCTTGGGCCCAGGCCTTGGCTGCCAGTTGCTGGCTGCGAAGCCCGAACTCGTCGGCTTCGGCCCGGGTGAGGTCCCACTTGTCGGCGATACGTTCGGCTCCTTCGAACTGCGAGGTCCACTCGTAGCTCTTCCAGTAGCGGGCGTTGACCGGCACGCCTGTGGTATCGGGATCGGGAATGGTCGAGCCCATCTTGATCCGGCTCATCAACTCGATTCCGCAGCTCAAGGCCACGTCGACGACCCCGGACTTCACGAGCGAATAGGCGAGGTTGGTCGCCTGCTGGCTCGAACCGCACTGAGCGTCGACTGTGGTCGCAGCAACCGAGAGCGGCAGCCCCGCAGCGAGCCAGGCGTTGCGGGCAGTGTTCATGGTCTGCATCCCGACCTGGCCGACGCATCCCCCCACAACCTGGCCGACTGCGGCCGGGTCCATGCCGGTGCGGTCGAAGATCGCCTTTTGAACATCGCCCAGCAGGTTGATGCTGTGCATGGTGGACAACTCGCCGTTGCGCTTGCCGATCGGGCTGCGGACGGCGTCGACGATTACGACTTCGGCGGAGCTCATGCGCGCAGTGTACTCAAGCATGTGAACGGTCGCTAACCTCCCGGTATCGTCGGAGGAGCGAGCTTCCTGCTGCACGAGGCCGACAGAGGATCCACTGATGCGCAACGACGTAACGGAGATGTTTGATCTTGAGTTCCCCGTCTTTGCGTTCAGTCATTGCCGAGACGTGGTCGCGGCGGTTTCCAGGGCGGGAGGTATGGGAGTCCTAGGGGCTGTCGGCCATACACCCGAAGCACTGGAGATCGATCTTGAATGGATCGAGGACGCTGTCGGCGACAAGCCCTACGGCGTTGATCTGATCATCCCGGCCCGCTATGCGGGTGATGACGCCGGCGGTTTCACGACGGCGGACCTCGTCAAGATGATCCCCCCTGAGCACAGAGAGTTCGTCGACGACATCCTGGCCCGCTACGAGGTGCCGGAGATGCCGCCCGATGAGAGCACGCTCTCCGGGAGTATGGACAGGGCCGGGGCCGCGCCCTTCTCCGCGAACGCGGCAGCTCCACAGATTGATGTGGCGTTGGCCAAGCGGACCGCTTTCGTGGCCAACGCTCTGGGGCCGCCGCCCCCGGAGATGATCGAGGCGGTCAAGGGAGCCGGTCGCATGGTGGGCGCGTTGGCCGGTCGAGCCTCACACGCAGAGGCGCACGAGCGTGCGGGTGTGGACCTGATCGTCGCACAGGGTTCGGAGGCCGGCGGCCACACCGGTGAGATCGGATCCATGGTCCTGATCCCTGAGATCGTCGATGCAACGTCGCTCCCGGTGCTGGGAGCCGGCGGCATCGGCCGCGGCCGACAGATGGCTGCAGCCATGGCGCTCGGCGCCCGGGGCGTATGGTGCGGATCGGTCTGGCTGACCACTGACGAGGCGGAAACGCACCCGGTCGTGAAGGAGAAGTTCCTCGCGGCCACATCGGCTGACACGATCAGATCACGATCGCTCACCGGCAAACCCGCGCGGATGTTGAAGTCGGCCTGGACTCAGGAATGGGAGCGGGACGACACCCCGGACCCGCTGGGGATGCCGTTGCAGCCGATCCTCACCGCGGCCGCTCAACGACGGATCGACCGGGCAGCCCACCAGTCGGGGTCCGGAGCGGAGAAGTTGGCCAACTATTTTGTCGGGCAGGTGGTCGGCAACATGAACCAGCGGAAGTCCGCGAGCACAGTCGTTCTGGACATGGTCGAAGAGTTCATCGATTCAGTCGAGGGTCTGCAGTCTCAACTGGAGTCTTGAACACCCTGTCGGATGGGGCGCTCCGCTGGTTGTTCAGCGCCAGGAAGGCTCCCTGCCATTGATGTAGGTCAACTTGCCGTCAATCACTTCGTTCGGGTGACGGGTGATCCTCTGCGGGTTGGTGCCATCGGCTCCTCGCGGGTCACGAAATTGTAGGGCGAGTACCTGGTGGGGCTGGTGCCGGTGGTGACCCCAGATGCGGCCCTGTCTGTGTCGCAGCGACGATAATTTCAGCCATGGTCCGCGTGCCAAAGGAACAAAGTCGTCCCAGGATGTAACAGTGACTGAACCAGACCTAAAATTCAGTTCCAGCGAAGCTGAGCTCTCAGACTGGTCAGAAGCAGTCGACAAGGTGCTGCGCGGAAGACCGTTCGACGAAGTGCTCGTCTCGACGACCCTCGACGACCTTGATATCCGACCCCTCTACACGGCAGCGGATTCGGTGTCTGCGCCGAAGTTCGTACCTGTGGACGCTCAGCGGCTCGAGCGAGGTTGGGATGTGCGCCAGCAGTTCAGCGCGGACGACCCTGATGCTTGCGGCCGCGCCGTGCTTGAAGAACTCGAGAGGGGAGTCACGTCCGTCGAGCTGGCCCCACCGGAACCGAACTGGACTCTTGATGCGTTGCAGCGGGCCACTGCCGGGGTCTTGTTCGATCTCGCAGCGGTGATTCTGGCCCCTCATGCCGACATCAACGCGGCACGTGGACTGGCCGCGGTGATCGAACAACGAGGCGACTTGGCTGCCGCTCCCAGTTGGCTCGGACTCGATCCCGTCGGCGAGGTGCCGCGTGGCGGGTTCGCCGACGCAGACGATGTGGTGAACGTCGCCGCCTCACTGGCGCCGTCGCTGCGGTCGGGTCGCACCTTGAGTGTCGACTCGACCTGCTACGCCGAGGCCGGTGCGACTGAGGCACAGGAGATCGGGTACAGCACCGCCACCGCTGTCGCCTACCTGCGCCGGCTCGAGTCCTTCGGCGTCGCCCCTTCAGACGGGGCGAACACCATCGGTTTCAGGTTGAGCATCGGCGTCGACCAGTTCGCGAGCATGGCCAAGCTGCGTGCCGCGAGACGGATCTGGGCGCGGGTTCTGGAGGCTTGCGGGGTCGACCCGAGCGCTGCGCCGCAACTTCAGCAGGCGGTGACCAGTCGGGCCGTCTACAGCCGCCGAGACCCGTGGGTCAACATGCTGCGCGCAACAACCGCAGCTTTTGCCGCTGGAGTGGGAGGCGCCGATGCGGTGACGGTGCTGCCGTTCAACGAGCCGCTCGGACCGTCCGATGAACTCGGCAGACGTCTTGCCCGCAACACCCAGACGGTGTTGATTGAAGAGTCGCATCTGGCCAGGGTGATAGACCCCTGCTCCGGATCCTGGTTTGTAGAGTCCTTGACCGATCGGCTTGCAGCCCGGGCATGGGAGGAGTTCGTGGCCCTGGAAGCGGCCGGTGGGATCGAAGCGGCGATCGCCGATGGTTCTCTGTACGCGGCTGTCGAGCGCTCGTGGCAGCGGAGACTCGAAGCCGTCCACACCCGTGACGAGGTCGTCACCGGTGTGTCGGAATACCCGGACCTGACAGATCAACCATCTCAACCGCAGCCGGGACAAGAACCCCGAGAAGCCCGCGAACCCGGCCCGTCGCAGCGGACGGGCCTGTCGTTGCGTCGACTGGCTGAGCCCTTCGAGACGCTGCGGGACGCCGCTGACCGTCATCTGCTGTCCACCGGCGAGCGTCCCCGAGTTCATGTCGTTGCGCTCGGAGATCTGGCGACCCACACAGCGCGCAGCACCTGGGTGTCCAACCTCCTAGCTGTCGGGGGCGTGGTCGGCTCGGGAGCGCACGAAGGAGGATCCCACTCGCCGTTGGAGGCCGAGGCCCGGTTCAGCGAGTCCGGCGCCTCGGTTGCAATCGTCTGTTCAACGGATGCAATGTACGCGCAGCGAGGCACGGCCACGGCACTGGCATTGCAAGAGGCGGGAGCGCAGCGAGTCATATTCGCTGGCGAGCCTGGTGATCTGCGCTCAGATCTGGAGGCCGCGGGTGTCGACGAGTTCTGGTATCAAGGCATGGACGTCGTCGAGGCCCTGACCCGACTTCACGCGGACCTCGGGGTCTAGCCCCGTTGGCTGAGGGCCTCGCGGAGGTGTCCTTCGATGGCCGCCGCGATGACCGCTGCACCGTGTTCATTGGTGTGAACGAAGTCCCAATAGACCGACGACTCAACTGAATCGAGAGCCTCGCTCAAGTCGATCACGTCGGGCCCGAGTCCGGCGCGGACACGCTCTGTCATCGGCAACCACACATCGGTGTCGTAGCCCGGGAGCCCGACGAGGGTCTGTTCCGCCGGCGTCAGAGCCGACTTGGTGTACAGGTACGGCTGCCAGAAGAACAACGTCTCGAAACCGTAGCCACGGGCGAGCGACTGCACATGATCCACACCTTGACGATGAATCTTCAGCGCAGCGTCGGCTGCGGCTGCGGGGTCGACCGTGTCGATCGGCACGGCTTCGATGTCTGCAACCTGCACGGTCGGTTCATCGTCGAACAGATCGGCGATGCGACCCGAGGCAAGCGCCACTGCGCTGTGATCGGCCCACCAGGATCTGAGGGAGTCAGCGAGCGACTCATCAGCGGCAGGTTCCTCGGCAGGTATGCCGAAGAAGAGATGAGTCGGCTCTTGGTGAACACCGAAATGGGTCTGAAGAACGAGATCGTTGAAACCGTCGTAGAAGACCACTGCATCGGGCGGAGTGCGGATGCCCGCACTCAATTCCTGGGCCAGCAGTTGAACCTGCTGCCAGTTGGCGTAAGCGGGATGGCCGAAGTTCACAGCATTGATCGGCACGCCCGCATCATCGAGCAGCGCAACGACCGCTGAGGGGATTGTGGCCATATCGGACTGGCCCGACCCGTACAGCGTCGAACCCCCGAAGAACCAGACCTCGGCACGCTCACCATCGATATCAGAGGTCCGCGTGGTCCTCACGCCGTCGACGATGTTGACCACGGGTGACTCGTAGGTGACTCCAGGACCGAATCGCCAACCGGTGAACGGGTCGATATTACCCATACCTGCTTTGGTGAGATGCGACATGAGTTCTCGTGAACCAGGCTGGGTGGCAAGTGCTTCCTGGGCGCTCGGCTCGAATCCGAACACAACGTGACTGTCGGTTGGGGCTGAGTCGTCGTTGTCGAAGCGGCTCAGCAGCGAACCGAGAGCGACATCGGCGATCAACAGCAGCACAAGACCGCCCAGCAGGCCCCGGACCCAGCGAAGCGAACCGGGCCGCGCGGCCGTTGCTGCTGACGGGCGTCGGTACCTCTCGTCGGTGTAAGGGCGGTGGTGCAGCGGCCGTTTCTGGGGGGAACGAGGAAGCCATTGGCTGGATTGGTCGTTGTGTGAGGAGACGTCGAGCGGGTCTCTGCGTGTCAAGCGGGACCACATTGCCGCCGGAGCGAATATCACCAACTGAACGATCCCCAGCAGGATGAAAGTCAGAAACCGGCCCGCCCAATGCCCGACAAGAGCCATGATTCGGTCGAGTCTGGTTCTGATTCGCGTCGACGCTGCGCTCGCCACGGTGATCGTCAGAGCGATCGCTGCGACGATGATCGCCAGCGTGAGGTGACCAAGCAGCCACAGAGCGGCGATGAGCGCTAGCGGCACCAGTACCGAGGCGGGCCGACGATGCTTCTGGGGTGCACCACTCGTCGGCAACGTCGACCATGAGTGGTCAAGAAGCGGCTCGGTCTGGTTCATAGCAGCGGCATCAGAAGACCGTGTAGAGGGTGTAGGGCGCGGCGGCCTGGCCCACCACGATGAAGACGGTGGTCACTGCCAGCACGACCATCACCGGGATCAGCCACCACGCCCGATTCAGCACCGCAAAACCGATCAAGTCTCGGACGAGCCGGGCGAAGTGGCGGAATCGCAGAGCAAGCATGAATCAATCCAGCACGCCTCGCTAGTCCAACTCGAAGGCTTCGCGCCAGTCGTCGGTCCCGGGCCAGGCGGGTTGTTCGTTCTTGACCAGAATGTGATCCTCCAGAACGAGCACGTCCATTTCGGTTCGCATGAAGCAGCGGTAGGCGTCGTCGGGTGTACAGACGATGGGTTCGCCCCTGACGTTGAACGACGTGTTGATGATCACGCCGCAGCCGGTTCGGGCCTCGAAGGCTCTGAGGATCTCGTGCAGACGGGGGTTGCGTCGGGCGTCTACCGTCTGCACCCGTGCTGAGCCGTCGACATGGGTCACCGCAGGGATGTCGGAGCGCCGCTCGTTGACCCAGTCTCGGACGTCTGACTCTCGTATTGGTTGTTCTTGTCGGTGACCGCGCTCCTTGGAGGCCCGCACCGCCGCGGCATCCAGCCGTTCGGCGGCCACGGGCGCAACCAACAGCATGTAGGGGGAGGGTTGTGCCAGATCGAACCAGTCTTCTGTCTGATCCTCAAGGACTGCCGGGGCGAAAGGCCGAAACGATTCGCGGTACTTGATCTTGAGATTCATTTTCGACTGCATCTGCTCCGATCTTGCGTCACCGAGGATTGAGCGATGACCCAGAGCGCGGGGTCCGAACTCCATGGGTCCAGCGAACACACCAACGACACGGCCCTCGTCGATCTCTGCGGCGATGCGGTCGACTCTGGCGCTGCCCCGCAAGGTTTCGTAGGGTAGACCGTTGGCGCTGAGCCACTCGCCGATCTCGTCGCTGTCGAACGAGGGCCCGAGAAAGGCACCACGCATCCGGTCGTTCGAATGGTCGGATTCGGTGGTTCGCTCCCTACCCATGATCCGGTGCCATCCGAGGTAGGCCGCACCGACAGCGCCTCCGGCGTCTCCTGCAGCAGGTTGCATCCAGATCCGGTTGAAAATCCCTTCGCGCAGCAACCGGCCGTTGGCGACACAGTTGAGGGCCACACCACCGGCGAGCACCAGGTTCTCTTCGCCGGTCATTGCCTGGGCTCGTCGAGCGATCGCCAGAACGACCTCCTCGGTGACGACCTGCACCGAAGCCGCCAGATCCATCTCCCGCTTGGTGATTCCCGACTCCGGCGCGCGGGGCGGTCCGCCGAAGAGGTCTGCGAAGAGGTCGTTGGTCATGGTGAGACCGGTCAAGTAGTCGAAATAACTGAGGTCGAGCGTGAACGATCCGTCCACCCGCAGGTTGATGAGGTGGTCGCGGATGGTGTCGGCGTAGACCGGTTCGCCGTAGGGGGCCAGTCCCATGAGCTTGTATTCGCCGCTGTTGACTCTGAACCCGCAGAAATAGGTGAACGCTGAGTAGAGCATCCCCAGCGAATGGGGGAAGTCGATCTGTTCGATCAAGACGATCTCGTTGCCGCGCCCGGCTCCGATCGAACTCGTGGCCCATTCACCGACCCCGTCGAAGGTGACGATGGCGGCTGAGTTGAAGGGCGACGGATAGAACGCGCTGGCGGCGTGGCTCTCGTGATGCTCGGTGAACCAGGTCTGTTTCGGCGGCGTGTAGCCGAGCCGTTTCAGACCTCGTTCGATCTCCAGAGGGATCCACAGTTTCTGGCGCATCCACAACGGGATCGCCTCGCGAAACGACGAGAATCCCCTGATCCCGACCTTCAGATAGGTGCGGATCAGCCGCACGAAGGTGGTGAGCGGCTTCTCATAGAACACGACCGCTTCGAGTTCGTCAGAACCCACCCCGGCGTCGTGAAGGCACCAGGCGATGGCGTTGGAGGGGTAACCGGCGTCGTGCTTCTTGCGGGTGAAGCGCTCCTCTTGGGCCGCGGCGACCAGTTCGCCGTCGCGCAGCAGCGCAGCGGCGCTGTCGTGGTAGAAAGCGCTGATCCCCAGGACGTAGCTCTTCGTCGACGTTGCCGAACTCAAAGCGGCCGGCTCAGACATCACAGATTCAGACATCTGCAAAGACCGTAGTCTCTGGGTGCGGCGACATGACATTGCCGCCTGCGAGGGCGTGACCGCTACGGTGAAGCGATGAGCGTGATCCCTGATTTCACGACAGTCGACCTCGATGCCGGGGAACTCAGCGGGCTCAGCAGCGAGCAGGTCGCTGCTGGACGCGCGCATTTCAGCGCGACACCGGAGGGAATCGACGTCTGCGCGGTCGCGACCCCCGCAGACACCGCCGAATTGGATTTCCCCCACTCGCTGCCGGGGTTCGCGCCGTTTGTGCGCGGCCCGTACCCGACGATGTATGTGAACCAACCATGGACCATCCGGCAGTACGCGGGGTTCTCAACCGCTGAGGAGTCCAACGCGTTCTATCGCCGCAACCTGGCTGCAGGCCAGAAGGGGCTCTCGATCGCTTTCGATCTGGCGACCCACCGCGGCTACGACTCCGACAACCCCCGTGTGGCCGGTGATGTCGGAATGGCCGGCGTAGCGATCGACTCGATCCTCGACATGCGGCAACTGTTCGAGGGAATCCCGCTGGACCAGATGAGCGTCTCGATGACCATGAACGGCGCGGTACTCCCGATACTGGCCCTGTACGTGGTGGCCGCGGAGGAGCAGGGAGTGGAACCGCGCCGACTCAACGGAACGATCCAGAACGACATTCTCAAAGAGTTCATGGTCCGCAACACCTACATCTACCCTCCGGCACCGAGCATGCGGATCATCTCCGACATCTTCGCCTACACGTCGGAGCAGATGCCGAAGTTCAATTCGATCTCCATTTCGGGCTATCACATCCAAGAAGCCGGAGCGACTGCCGATCTCGAACTCGCCTACACCCTCGCCGATGGGATCGAGTATGTGCGGGCGGGGATTTCTGCGGGTCTGCCGGTCGACTCCTTCGCGCCGCGTCTCAGCTTCTTCTGGGGTATCGGCATGGACTTCTTCATGGAGGTGGCGAAACTCCGCGCGGCCCGGCTGTTGTGGGCCGAGCTGATGTCGCAGTTCGGTCCGGAGAACCCGAAGTCGCTGTCGTTGCGCACGCACTCCCAGACCAGCGGCTGGAGCCTCACCGCCCAGGACGTCTACAACAACGTCGTCCGTACCTGTGTGGAGGCGATGGCGGCCACGCAGGGCCACACCCAGTCGCTGCACACCAATGCTCTAGACGAGGCGCTTGGACTCCCCACCGACTTCTCCGCCCGAATAGCGCGCAACACCCAACTGTTCCTGCAACAGGAGAGCGGCACGACCCGCACGGTCGACCCCTGGGGAGGCAGCTACCATGTCGAGAGACTGACCTGTGATCTAGCGAGAGTCGCGTGGGGTCATATCAGCGAAGTCGAGGGCATCGGCGGTATGGCCGCAGCCATCGAAGCCGGGATCCCCAAGATGCGAATCGAGGAGGCAGCCGCACGCACCCAGGCTCGGATCGACTCCGGGGCCCAGGCTGTGATCGGGGTGAACCGATACCGGCTCGATCCGCGGTCCGCCCAAGGCCAGGAAGTTGAAGTCCTCAAGATCGACAACGCCGATGTGCGAGCCTCCCAGATCGCCAAGCTCGAGTTGTTGCGAGCCGAGCGGGACCAGACGAGCGTGGAGTCTGCCCTGGTTGCGCTGACCAAGGCCGCAGAGAGCGGTGAGGGCAACCTGTTGGCCCTTGCAGTGGACGCGGTGCGCGAGAAAGCAACGGTGGGGGAGATCAGCGATGCGCTAGAAAACGTCTACGGTCGTCATGTAGCGCAGATCCGTACGATCGAAGGGGTGTACCGAGCCGAAATGGGAGCCGAAGACGATTCCATCAGCAGAGTCAGGGAACGGGTCGAGGCGTTCGCGCAGGCTCGTGGCCGTCGTCCTCGCATCCTGGTCGCGAAGATGGGCCAGGACGGCCACGACCGCGGCCAGAAGGTGATCGCCACAGCTTTCGCAGACCTCGGTTTCGACGTCGACATCGGTCCGCTGTTCCAGACCCCGGCCGAGGTGGCACGTCAAGCCGTCGAGGCCGACGTCCATGTGGTGGGCGCCTCGTCGTTGGCCGCAGGCCATCTGACCATGGTGCCGGAATTGATCGCTGAACTGGAGCGGCTCGGCCGTGCAGACATCAAGATCACTGTCGGCGGAGTGATTCCCCCAGATGACGTTGCGACCCTGCTGGAGTTGGGCGCGGTGGCTGTCTACCCGCCGGGAACGGTCATTGCCGATGCCGCAACAGAGCTGCTCGACCTGTTATAGACCGGCCCTGTTATAGACCGGCCCTGTTATAGACCGGCTGCGTGAGAATCGGCAGAACAGCCGGTCGAGGGACCGTTCAGACCCATTCCCGGTCGGCGGGAGGCGCCATCATCGGCTCCGACGGGCGCCAGCCGCTCTGTTTCATCACCTTCATGAGGTGGCTCTCGGAGTACAGGTCTTCTTCATAGGAGAACTTGCCGCCACCCGCGTACTCGAGGATCGACAGACCCATGTTGTCCTCTCCGGCGCCGGGAATGCGGTTGCTCCAGCGCAGGAAGACGCGGTTGCCGTCGATGGCCTCCCAGAAGTGCGGGAAGTCCCAACCTTGCAGCCCTTTCATGGAGTCGTCGAGAAACTTCACGAGGTTGTCGACACCCTGATGCCGGCCCCACATGGAGTCGACGAACACAACATCGTCTGTGAACACTTCCTTGAGTTCGCTCCACTGGATCTCGCCTGCGATGGCGGCCCGCCGCAGTTGCAGGTAACGCTCGATCGTCGCTGAGATCTCGGCGCGGTCAAAGACGACAGAGCCGTCGCTTGCGGCTTCGTTGTCGGCGGTCGGGTTGGCGTCGTTGGGTGACATGTTCTTTCCTGGTCTTGTTCGGGTAGGACGAAACGGTAACGTCGGCGGGGATGGCAAGCGAAATCTCAGACAACGATCCCGCCTCGGACCACAGTGACCGCGATCTTGGCGAAGCGGTTGTCGCCGGTGATCGGAGTGCGATCGGCCGCGCCATAACCCTCGTCGAGTCGAGGTTGCCCGAGGATCGCCGGAGAGCCGCGACCCTGCTGGAGGTGTTGTTGCCGCACACGGGAAGCGCTGACCGGATCGGGATCACCGGTGTGCCCGGTGTCGGCAAGTCGACGTTCATTGAGGTGTTCGGTTCGCAGCTCACCGCGCAGAATCACCGTGTCGCGGTTGTGGCAGTCGATCCTTCGAGCTCGCTCAGCGGCGGTTCGATCCTTGCGGACAAGACGAGAATGTCGAGACTCTCCGTTGACGACCTGGCCTTCATCAGGCCGGCGCCGTCGTCGGGAACGCTCGGGGGAGTGGCGCGCTCGACACGCGAGTCGATGCTGGTATTGGAAGCGGCCGGATACGACTTGATCATTGTGGAGACGGTCGGCGTGGGGCAGTCGGAGACGGTGGTTCATTCTCTGGTCGACATTTTCATGGTGCTGATGCTTCCTGGAGCGGGTGATGAACTGCAGGGCATCAAGAAGGGTGTCTTGGAGTTGGCCGATCTCGTGGCTGTCAACAAGGCCGACGGCGACAACGCCCACCGTGCCGAACTCGCGGCGACGGACTATCGTCGAGCACTGCATCTGTTGGCGCCGCAGAGCCCGAACTGGAGCACCCCTGTCGTCACCTGTTCCGCGCTCAGCGGTTCAGGACTCGATCAGATCTGGGATCTGGTGCAACAGCATCGCCGTGTGCTTGGAGAGTCAGGTGAACGGGGTCAACGCCGAAGGGACCAGATGCTCAATTGGATGCGCGCCATGGTGCGCGAGCGGCTTCTGGAGCGAGTCACTGCTGATCCGGAGTTCACGGCCCGCAACGAAGAGTTGGAAGGCTCGGTTGTCGCTGGAGAGATCAGCCCGAGTGTTGCCGTGGATCGTCTGCTTGACGGTTGAGGTGCCGGTGTTGTCGTTTTGTTCAAGTCCACGGCACCATTGAGTACGGCGGAATCGATTCGGAGCATCGCACAGACTTGTCGAGTTTCGATTGCGTCGGCACCTCACCAAGAACCTCGCAGACAAGGAGCAACAACCATGGAGATCGCGCCGCCTGGACTGAAGGGCTTAGCGGTGGCAAACACGGTGCTGGGCGCGGTGAGGGGCCAGGAGGGATTCTTCCACTATCGACAGTACGACGCCGCGGAACTCGCCCGCACGCGGTCGCTCGAAGACGTCTGGACCCTGCAGATTGACGGTGCTCTTCCACCTGAGGCGCCGCAGCTGGATCCTGGTCCGTTGCGAGTGCTGCCTGAATCGATTTCCCGGTTTGTAGACGAGAGCGCCAGTTGGGTCGGCGACCCGATGGCAGCTCTTCGGATCGGATTGCTGGTGGTGGGCGATCACGAGTCCCGCGGCCCGATGCTCGACCGAAGCGCGGAGCAGATTCACGGTGACGCCGTGCGCCTCGCCGCGATCGTGCCGACGATCCTCGCTCGCCACTATCGACGGCGACAGGGGTTGACGCCGGTGGATCCCGACCCGTCCATCGGCCATGCCGCCGACTATTTCCGAATGGTGACCGACTCGATTCCCAGCACAGAGGCTGAACGTGCCATTGAGCAGTATCTGGTCGCGACGCTGGATCATGGCTTCAACGCCTCGACTTTCACAGGCCGCGTGGTGGCAAGCACGGGAGCAGACATGGCGGGTTCGCTGGTTGCCTCGGTAGGAGCCCTCACGGGTCCCTTGCACGGTGGAGCGCCGAGTCGTTGCATGCAGATGATCGACGAGATCGGAGATCCGTCTTGTGCTGCTGACTGGACCCGCGCCCGTCTCGCTGCAGGAGACAAGATCATGGGGTTCGGTCATGCCGTGTACCGGGCTGAGGATCCCCGAGGGGTGGTGCTGCGAGAGGCCGCGGAGCGTCTTGGTGGTGACCTCGTCGAGCGTGCTGCTGGAATCGAGGGTGAGATCCTCGCGGTGTTGTCTGAGTGGCGACCAGACCAGCGGATCGTCACCAATGTCGAGTTCTGGGCCGGCGTGGTTCTGGAACTGGTCGGCCTGCCCCGCGAGATGTTCACCCCGACCTTCTCGGTCAGCCGATCGATCGGTTGGTCGGCCCATGTGGTCGAACAGCACGCCGAGGGAAAGATCATGCGTCCGAGCGCGCGCTATGTCGGTCCTGAACCGGCCGTCGCTCCCGCTGTCTGAATTTCTCGTTGGGTGGGCGTCTGATATATGTTCCTTCGCAGGAAGATAAAATAGGCAAGCGCGAAGCGAGGCTCGACATGGCAGTTACTGATGGCGTTGATCTGTGGGACATGGATGCGTTCCAGCGTCAGGAACACCACGACATGCTTGAGCGCCTGCGAGAGACCGACCCCGGAATCCACTGGATAGAAGAAGGCGACAGAGGTCCTGGTTTCTGGGCTGTCACCCGCCTTGAGCACCTCAAGGAAATCAACCGCAACGCCGAGGCGTTCTCATCCAACCGCGGCGGCACTCAGATGACCGAGCGGAACCGAGAGGACGCAATCGACGAATTCAGGCACGACTCGATGCTGTCGCTCGATCCTCCCAAACACACCCGCTATCGCCGCATCGTCAGTCGCGGCTTCACGCCGCGGATGATCAACCTGTTGGAGGACTACCTGCTGAATCGCACCGACATGATCATCGACAAGGTGTGCGAACAGGGCCATGCCGACTTCGTCGAGGATCTGAGTGCCGAACTCCCGCTGCAGGCGATCGCGGAGATGATGGGCATTCCACTGGAGGACCGGTTGAAGATCTTCGACTGGACCAACGCCATGATCGGCGCCGACGATCCCGACGTAGTGGCTTCGCGCGAAGATCTTCTGACCTCGTCGATGGAGCTGTTCGCGTACTCCAACGCGCTGCAGAACGAACGTCGCGACAAGCCGGCAGACGACATAGTCACCACCCTGCTGTCTGCCGACATCGACGGCGAGAAACTCTCCGAGATGGAGTTCGACATGTTCTTCCTGCTGCTCTGTGTGGCGGGCAACGAGACGACCCGCAACTCGGTCACCCGAGGTATGCACGGCTTCTTCCAGTTTCCCGAACAATGGGAGAAATACCGTTCAGACCCGGATCGGTACGCGCCGACGATGGCCGACGAGGTGGTGCGCTGGGCCACGCCGGTGCTCTACTTCAGACGTCAGGCCATGCGGGACTACGAGGTGGGCGGAGTCAAGATCAAAGAAGACGACAAGGTGGTGATGTGGCATATTGCCGCGAACCGCGACCCGCGGGCCTTCGACGATCCCTGGCGTTTCGACATTGAGCGCACACCCAACGACCACATTGGTTTCGGGGGCGGAGGGCCACACTTCTGCCTCGGCGCCAACCTCGCCCGGATGGAGATCCGTCTGATGTTCAAGGGAATCGCCCAACGTCTGCCGGATATCCGATTGGCCGGAGACCTCGACTACCTGCGCTCCAATTTCATCGGCGGCGTGAAGCACATGCCCGTCGAGTTCACCCCGACGCCTTCGACCAACACCACGCCTCTGCAACGCCTCGGTTCCGCCGCAGGCGCCTCGGGCACCGCCGGCTACGGCGGTTCAGTCGATCGCTGAGCGCGCTCTAGATCGCCGAGATTCGGTAGAGCTCGCCGACGAGGTCGTCGTAGCGGCCGATCGCGACTGTCGTGGCGTAGAGCGCGCCGAATCCCATCCCGATGACTCCGACCGCACGATGGTTGAGGATGTTCTCGCTGGCTGGTACAGCGTGGCTGATCAGAGCGAGTAGCAGCATCGGGAGCAGCGCCCCGACCGTGTAGACAGTCATCAGCGCCAGGGTGCGAGGTCCTTGGCTGGTTGCATTGTTCAAAATGTCGCCGAGTTGAGTGCCCACGCAGGGAAGCCACATCCAACCCGCGAGCGCACCACCGATGACTCCGGCGCCGATCAGACGACGTTGATCAGCCTGTTGGGCTGATCGGGCTGCCACAAACGTTGCCGCCACCAGCATTCCAACCGGGACGACGATCGCGCCGCGGCTCACGATTGACCAGTGCCCTGCGGCCTGTGCCCACATCAACAAGGCGGCGAAGACGGTATAGCAGAGCGCCAGGGTGAGTCGACCGCGACGAGCAACCAGCACCAGTGCAAACCCGGGCAGGCCCACTACAAGAGTGCAGGCTTGGGTGATGCTCTCGACGCCTTCAAGAAACGTCGGCACTGTGGCCAGCATGGCCAACGTCGGCACTGTGGCCAGCATGGCCAACGTCGGCACTGTGGCCAGCATGGCCAACGTCGGCATTGTGGCCTACGCCTCTCCGTCAAGCAGTCGCTCTACGTACTCGTAGAGCAGGGCGTAGTTCGAGGAGCGGTCGCCGCGCTTGTCGAGCCGGATCTGGTTGTCGCCGTCGATCAGGTACACCCGCGGCCAGTACGCGGTCGGCCCCTCCTGCCAGCGGTGGAAGTTGCGTTTGTCGGTGTCGAGTGCGATCGGCCAGGTGACGCCGAGTTCCGCGGCGGCCGCGATTATGTTGTCGACATCGGCTTCGTAGGAGAACTCCGGCGCGTGTACCCCGATGATCTCAACGCCGCGGTCGCCGAAGTCGGCATAGATCTGCGACAGGGCCTCCAGGGTGTTCTTGCAGTTGTAGCAGCCGAAAGTCCAGAACTGGAGGATCGTCAGTTCGTTGGCGGCACGGATCACCTCCAGTGAGGCCGCGTCGGTGTTGAGCCAACCGTCGAGACCCGTGAGAGTGTCGGCTCGACCCAGCACAGGAATCGGCTCGGGTGTCTCGTCGACTGATTCGGACCGGCGCTCAGCGAGCACTTCTGTGACCGAGGGGGGTTCATCGGTGTCGCGCACAGCCACCCAGACGATGGCACCTATTCCGGCGACAACAAGCAGCGTCGCCGCGATCCGACCTACCACCACAGCCATGGTAACCGAAGTGTTACGACGCGCCTATGGGTAGCGGACTTCTAGGATTCGGGTCAGAAGTCTTCGTCGAAGGAGACTTCGCCCTCAACACCGACCTGGTAGGCCGACACCGTCCGCTCGAAGAAGTTCGACAATTCCTGCACATCCTGCAGTTCCATGAAGGCGAACGGGTTGCGGGATCCGAAGCGCCGGGGAAGGCCCAACTGGACGAGTCGCTGATCTGCGACGAACTCGAGGTAGTCGCGGGTGTCGGCGGTGGACATGCCCGGCACGCCCTCGCCCAGCAGGTCTTGCGCGAACATGAATTCGGCCTCGACGGCATCTTCGAGCATGTCGGTGATGCGTTCACCGAGCTCCGCGTCGAAGAGGTCCGGTTCTTCGGAGCGCACCGTGTTGATCACTTCGAGGGCGAAGTTCATGTGCATCGATTCGTCCCGGAACACCCAGTTGGTGCCTGCAGCCAACCCGTTGAGAAGGCCCTTTGAACGCAGGAAGTAGACATAGGCGAAGGCGGCGAAGAAGAACAAGCCCTCAATGCACGTGGCGAAGCAGATCAGGTTCATCAGGAACCGTCTGCGATCCTCGGCGGTCAGCAGGGGACCCTTGCCGACAGAGTCCATCCACTTGAAGCAGAACTCTGCCTTCGCCCGAATCGAGGGAATGTTGTCGATGGCCGCGAAGGCAGCGGCCCGCTCGTCGGCATCGGGGATGTAGTTGTCGAGCAGGTTCAGGTAGAACTGGACGTGCAGTGCCTCTTCGTAGAGTTGGCGCGAAAGATACATCCGCGCCTCGGGTGAGTTGATGTGCTCGTAGAGGTTCAGGACGAGGTTGTTGGCCACGATCGAATCACCCGTGGCAAAGAACGCAACGAGCCGGCTGATGAGGTGCTTCTCGGCCGGCATCAGCTTGCGGTCAAGGTCCGTGAGGTCGTCGGAGAAGTCGATCTCCTCGACAGTCCAGGTGTTCTTGATCGCGTCCTTGTACATCTCGAAGAACTGCGGATAGCGCATCGGCCGCAAGGTCAAGTTGAAGCCGGGGTCCAAGATGTTGGATTCGGCATTGGCCGGCGTGGCGTAATGACCCGCATGGCCCTCTGGAGGCCGTACCGGACCAGTGTCCTGTGCCGGACCAGTGGCAAAACTCAGATCGTCAGTCAGGGCCATCAGTCGCATGCCTCGCATGTCTCGGGATTCTCGAGTGAGCAGGCGAGGGCTTCGGTTTCCGTGAAGGCCTTCTTGTCCCGGGAGCCGTTGGTCGGACCACCGCCCGAACCCCCGCCGGCAGCGCCGGCCGTAGTCTTGTTGATACGTGTCTTGGGGCGACTCCGCAGGTAATAGGTGGTCTTCAGGCCCTTCTCCCAGGCGTGCATGTACATGGAAGACAGCTTTCCGATAGTCGGGGCCTCCATAAACAGATTCAGTGATTGGCTCTGATCGATGAAGGCACCACGGTCGGCGGCCATCTCGATGAGAGACTTCATTGGGATTTCCCATGCCGTTCGATAGACGGTCTTGAGGTCGTCGGGCACCCGGTCGATCGTCTGGACCGAGCCTTCCGCCTTCTTGACGTCGGCGATCATGTCGGAGTCCCACAGACCCCGGCGCTGAAGTTCTGCGACGAGATAGCGGTTGATCTGCATGAACTCTCCTGAGAGGGTTTCTCGTTTGAAGAGGTTGGATACCTGCGGCTCGATGCACTCGTAGCATCCGGAGATCGAAGCGATGGTCGCGGTCGGGGCGATGGCGATCATCAGCGAGTTGCGCAGGCCGTGCTGGGAGATGCGTTGGCGCAGGGTCTCCCAGCGCTCGGGGTCTGATGGCTCGACGCCCCACAGGTCGAACTGCAGGTCGCCTCGGGCCGCTCGGGTCTCTGCGAAGGCGGCGTGCTCTCCGTTGCTCTCGGCCAATTCCGTCGAGGCCCACAGCGCGTTGAAGTAGATCTCCTCGCTTATGCGGCGGGAGGTCTCGCGGGCCTCGGGCGAATCGAAAGCCAGACCCAATTTGAAGAAGACGTCTTGCAGACCCATCAATCCGAGGCCGACGGGTCGCCAGCGGTGGTTGGATGTGCCGGCCTCCGGGGTCGGGTAGAAATTGATGTCGATCACTCGATCAAGGAACGGGACGACTTGGCGCACAACCTGCCCGAGCCGCTGGTAGTCCATCGTCTTCACGTCGGTCGGGGCGGTCTGCGCTGTGGCCGTCTGGTCGGGAGTTGTGCCGTTTGTGCCGGCAACGCTGTGAAGCGTCGGGGGAGTCTCGGAGGGGACCGTGGTTACGAACTCGCCGAGGTTGACCGAACCGAGGTTACACACCGCAGTCTCGCTCTGGCTTGTGACCTCGAGGATCTCGGTGCAGAGGTTGGAGAGGTGCACGACCCGGTCGCGGGAGTTGGTTTCGCCCTCAGAGCCGGGACCGGTCTGGTTGCACTTCCGGTTGGCGGAGTCCTTGAAGGTCATCCAACCATTGCCTGTCTCGGCCAGTGCCCTCATCATGCGTTGGTAGAGCTCGCGGGCTTCCACTTGCTTCTCTTGGAGTCCGTCGGCCTCTGCTTGTTCGTATATGACGCGGAACTCGTCGCCGTAGGTGTCGATCAACTCCGGGACCTTCTTGGGGTCGAAAAGGCTCCACTTCCAGCCATTCTTGACCCGTTCCATGAACAGGTCGGGGATCCAGTTGGCGAGGTTGATGTTGTGGGTGCGCCGGGTGTGGTCACCGGTGTTGTCGCGTAGTTCGAGGAACTGCTCGATGTCGGCGTGCCAGGCTTCGAGGTAGACGCAGGCTGCGCCTTTGCGACGACCGCCCTGGTTGACCGCGGCGACAGAGGCATCAAGGGTTTTGAGCCACGGGACGATGCCGTTGGAGAGCCCGTTGGTGCCGACGATGAGACTGTTCTTGGACCGGACCCGATGCCACGCGACGCCGATCCCGCCGGCGAACTTGGAGAGCTGCGCGATGTCGGTGTAGCGCTTGTAGA
The DNA here is from genome assembly GCA_963662455.3 of Acidimicrobiales bacterium. Lineage (GTDB taxonomy): Bacteria > Actinomycetota > Acidimicrobiia > Acidimicrobiales > Aldehydirespiratoraceae > VXYK01. Next base: position 88,116 of record CAXXNK020000006.1, on the reverse strand, counting down.
TGCCCTCGAGTGAGTCCTCGGGGGAGTCGAGCAGGTAGCAACTCGACATCTGCGGGTGTTTGGTGCCGGAGTTGAAAAGTGTGGGACTCGACGGAAGGTAGGCCAGCGACGACATCAGGTCGTAGAAGTAGACGGCTTCCTCGGGGTTGTTGGAGAGTCCGCAGGCGACTCTCAGAAAAAAATACTGGGGGGTTTCGATGACCTTGCGGGTTTCGGGATGGCGCAGCAGGTAGCGGTCATAGACCGTGCGGATCCCGAAGAACTCGAAGTTGCGGTCCCGTTGGCTGTCGATGGCGGCGTTGAGTTCCGGGGCGTGCTCGCCGACGAACTCGAACACCTCGTCGCTGATGAGGCCGAGCTTGTGGCCCAGCGAGACTGACTCGGAGAACCATGGAGCGTTCTGGTTGCGGACCTCCTTGTCGATGTAGGTCGAGAGCAGCCGGGCAGCAAGTTTGGAGTAGTTGGGTTCTTCAACGATCAGGCCGGCGGCCGTGCGGATCGACAGTTCGTCGAGCTCCTGGGTGGTGGCGCCGTCGGCCAGTGCGGCGATCGTGCGGGTCGACACGATCATGGGGTCGACGCCGTGCAGTCCCTCGGAGGCTCTGGCGACTGCGTTGACGATCTTGTTGACGTCGACGGGCTCGAGGGTGCCGTTGCGCTTGCGTACTCGCATGCTGGTGCTGACGGTTGAGGCTGCTGGTGTGCTCTGTACGGCGCTGAGCCGATCCTGTTGCATCACCATCTTGTGACCTTTCCGTGCCGATTGAGGGGTTGAGGGGAGTGGTTCCGGCTTGGCACCGCTCTCACCGTGACTGCGTTGACAGTTGCGGACTAATAATTACAGCAGTGAAATTACAGACGCGTCAACCCCCGTTCGCGATAATCCTCTGGCCTGCCTATTTGTCTGATCAACCGTCAGTATTTTGCAGTCGAAGGGTTCGGTCTGGGCGCCGTCGAAGTGGTCTGGAGTAACTTCTCGGGATGGAAATCCTCGATGTCGACCTGTTGGCCTTCGAAAAAGGTGACCGCGCGGCGCGGCGAAGCGTCGTAGACGGAGTTATGAAAAGCCTGGTCACGGGGTTCGTCTACGTAGAGCATGACATGAGCGTCGACATGATCGACGAGGTCTACGGCAAGCTCGAAGAGTTCTTCTCCCTGCCTCAGGACCGCAAGGATGAATACATAGTCCCTGGTAGCAATGGGCAAACGGGATACACGGGACTGCTTGTGGAGACTGCCGCGATCGCCGATGTGCCCGATTTCAAGGAGATGCTCAACTGGAGTGCTTCACGCCCCGAGGGCCATCCGTTGCGTGCCCAGTACCCGTTCCGCTACGGGCTGCCGACACTGCCCGACAATGACATCGTCGGGATCGGCCAACTGCTGCTCGACTTCCACGACACGGTCGTGGCACTTCAGATTCGGGCGTCGAGAATCATCGCGGTCGGTCTGGGGCTCCACGAGTCGTTCTTCGAGCAGATGCTCGTCGACGGCGCGAACCTGACCAGGGCGATCCACTACCCGGCGATGAACCAGGCTCCCGATGAGACCCATGTCTGGGCCGCTGAGCATGCCGACATCAATCTGATAACCGCCCTGCCCCGCGCCACTGCAGCCGGCCTGCAGGTCCGAGTCGAAGACGGCTGGGTCGATGCGGTCCCGCCCGATGACGGGGCGATCATCAACACCGGTCTGATGCTCGAGAGGCTGACCAATGGTGCGATCCCGCCAGGATTCCATCGGGTCGTGTCCGGCACAGGCCAGCAGGGAGACCGCTACTCGGTGGTGCAGTTCGCCCATCCCGAACCGTGGACCATCCTCGCGCCGGTCCCCACAACGGTGACCCCCGAGAACCCCCTGAGGTTCCCGACGATCACCGCGGGTGACGCCCTGTCCAAGGTGATCTGGGAGATCAACCTCGTGGAGGAGGGCCGCCGACTCGACAACTAGCCGACTCGACGACTACGAGGCCGAGCGGTTGACAGACAACCAGTCGACGACGGCCCCGACGAGTTCATCGGAGTGTTCCCGGCTGCTGAAGAGATGATCGGCATCCGCGACGGTGTGCAGCGTCGCCGAACCGGCGCGGGCAAGTGCCTCGGTCTGGTCGCGGCCGACGATGGTGTCGGCGCCGGCCTGCACCACCAGCATGGGCCGGTCCAGTTCGGCTGCGGCTGCAGTGACGTCGTGTCGGTGCAGGTCGTCGAGGAATGCTCTGCCGATGGTCACCGGTCTTGGACCTATCTTGACCTCGGCTCGACCGTCTTTGCGGATCCGTTCGAGTGCGTCGGCATCGAACAAGTGCTCCACATGGACGACCGAGGCCGGAGAGGCGACTGCTACGACCGCTGTCACGGTGTGCAGGCGCGACGCAGCCAGGACCGCGGCGGAACCGCCGAGACTGTGACCGACGAGCACGCACGGGCCGGCGCCGCGTCGGATAAGAGCCACCGCGGCCTGAGTCAGATCAGCCACATTGGTCCCGACGGTTGTGGACGCCGTCTCCCCGCCGCTGTCGCCGAGGCCGGTGAAATCGAAGGCCATCGTCAAGTACCCGCCGGCGGCCAACCCCTTGGCGATGCGCGTGGTCGTGAACAGGTCCTTGGAACAGGTGAAGCAGTGGGCAAGCAGCGCTGCGCCGACCGTCTCGGTGCCGTCGGGCGGGCGATGCAGGACTCCGGCGAGTCTCGCCCCCGCTCCGCCGGTGAACTCCAAGCGTTCCATGGCCGTCGCCTAGGTGGTCGCGCCGGGGGTCGTGCGCAAAGAGAAGCAGAATGGTTCGCCGTCGATCCTGGTCTCGTGGACGCGCAGGCTGTCTGGAGAGGCGGCGATGCTGATGTTGGTGGCCAATACCTGCTCAGACACGTAGTCACGATGTTCTTCGAGTGAAGCCAGCGCGGTTTCGCAAGCGGTTGTGACGGATACCTCGATGCGGTCGGTGACAACCAGGTCCTCGGCTCGGCGCGCGTTCTGGATCTCACGGACCATGTCACGGGCGAGTCCCTCGGCTTCGAGTTCTGCGGTGACGTCGGCGTCGATGCTGACCACCGCATCGTTGGAGCGCAGAGCAGCCGCAACCACGCCCTCGGGGGATTCGAGCACGAGTTCGTGCTCGTCGGTGCCCAGTACCTGACCGGCGACGGCAACGGTACCGTCGCCCTGAGCTTCCCATTCGCCCTTTCGTGCCGCCGCGAACACAGCCTGCACCGCAGAACCCAGGCGGGGACCAAGGGCCTTCCCGTCGGGTCGCAGAATCAGTGTGGCGAGACTCCCGATCTCGTCGGTGACGTGTACGGACTTGACGTTGAGTTCATCGGCGAGCAGTTCGCTGAAAGGCTCGAGCGTGGTTGCATCACGGCCTGCGACAGTGAGCGATGCGAGCGGCAACCGCACCCGCAATCCCTCGTTCTCGCGCAGCCGCAGAGCAGTGGAGGCGACGTCGCGAAGCCGATCCATTGCCGCGACGAGAGCATCGTCTGTCGGGAGACTGTCGGCTGACGGCCAGTCACAGAGGTGCACCGACGGCTCCAAAGTGTCATCGCCGTTGGTGAGTCCCAGCCAGATCTCTTCGCTTACCATCGGCAGGAAAGGTGCTGTCACCTGCACGAGCGTGATGAGCACGCTGTAGAGGGTATCGAGTCCGCCCACGTCTGCTCCGCTGCCGTCAATGCCCCAGAAACGGTCCCGGGACCGGCGGATGTACCAGTTGTTGAGCGCGTCGATGAACGAGCGGATCTCCATCGCCGCACCCGCGAGGTCGTAGGCGTCCATGCGGGCTTCGGTTCTGGCTACGAGGTCGCGCGTCTTGGCGAGGATGTAGCGATCGAGCAGCTCCGTGCTGTCGGTGCGGAACGTCGCCCGGTAGTTCTCGACGTTGGCGTACAGCGTGAAGAACGAATAGGCGTTCCAGATGGGCAGGATCACCTGGCGTACCACATCGTCTATCGCCTGGTCGGAGATGCGTGCATCGCCACCCCGCACGATGTTGGACGACATGAAGTACCAGCGCAGAGCGTCGGACCCCTGCTTGGAGAAGATGTCCTCGGGTTCGGTGTAGTTCCGCAGCTTCTTGGAGAGCTTGGCTCCGTCATCGGCCAGCAGGATTCCGTGGCAGATGACGTTCTGGAAGGCGGGTCGGTCGAACAACGCCGTGGCCAACACGTGCAGCGTGTAGAACCAGCCGCGTGACTGGTTGATGTACTCGACGATGAAGTCCGCTGGAAAGTGCTCGTCGAACCACTCCTTGTTCTCGAACGGGTAGTGGACCTGGGCGAAGGGCATGGCGCCGGACTCGAACCAGCAGTCGAGGACTTCGGGAACCCTCCGCATCATCGACTTTCCGCTGGGGTCGTCCGGGTTGGGGCGCACCAGCTCGTCGATGAAGGGTCGGTGGAGGTTGTCGGGGCGCACCCCGAAGTCGGCCTCGAGTTCGTCGAGGCTGCCGTACACGTCGGTACGCGGAAACTCGGGATTGTCGCTGATCCACACTGGGATCGGCGAACCCCAGAACCGGTTGCGCGAGATCGACCAGTCCCTCGCCCCCTCCAGCCACATCCCGAACCGTCCGTCGCGGATATGGCTCGGCACCCAGTTGATCTCCTGGTTGGTTTCCAGCAGCCGATCGCGGATGTCGGTGACCTTCATGTACCAGCTGGGCATGGCCTTGTAGATGATCGGCGTGTCGGTGCGCCAGCAGTGCGGGTAGTTGTGGGTGTAGCTGTCGTGGCGTACGAGTCGGCCCGAGTCGCGCAGCGCTTTGATGATCCCGGCGTTGGCTTCGAGCACGTTGATTCCCGCCCAGTCGCTGACCTCTTCGGTGAAGCAGCCCGAATCGTCGACCGGCACCACGGCGCCGATTCCCGCCTCGGCAGCCACCCGCTGGTCGTCCTCGCCGAAGCCGGGCGCCATGTGCACGACCCCGGTGCCCTCGGAGGTGTCGATGAAGTCGCCTTTGAGGACGACGAAGGCACGGTTGGTGCCGTGATGGGGCTGTTGGGGATCGACTTCTGCCATGTCGGCGAAGAAATCGAACAGGGGCACATAGCTGCGGCCGACGAGTTCGGACCCGTCGATGGTCCCCACATGGGTCGCGTCGCTGAGTTGACGCTCATAGGACTCGACTGCGGCCTCGCTCAGCACACAGCGGCTGCCGTCAGCGTCTCGCATGACCGCGTACCGGAGGTCCGGTCCCACTGCGAGGGCGAGGTTCGACGGCAGTGTCCACGGCGTTGTGGTCCAGGCCAGAATCGACACTCTCTGGTAAGCATCCGTGTCGTCCGAACCGGGCAGCCCGGTCGGGTCGTCGAGTTCGAATGCCACGGTGATCGCCGGGTCCTGCCGGGGACGGGTGGCGTCATCGAGTCGGATCTCGTGGTTCGACAGAGGCGTCTCGGCACCCCAGCTGTAGGGCAGTACCCGGTTCGACTGGTAGATCAACCCCTTGTCCCAGAGCTGCTTGAAGGCCCACATGACCGATTCCATGTAGTCGCGGTCCATGGTCTTGTAGTCGTTGTCGAAGTCGACCCAGCGGGCCTGCCGGGTGACGGTCTTCTCCCACTCCCTGGTGTATTTGAGAACCGAGGTGCGGCAGTATTCGTTGAACTTCTCGATGCCGTACTCGATGATCGAGGCTCGGCCGGCGACCGGGAGTTCCTTCTCGGCTTCCATCTCGGCGGGAAGGCCGTGGCAGTCCCAACCGAAACGCCTCTCGACCCGGCGGCCCCTCATCGTGAAGTAGCGGGGGACCACGTCCTTGACGTAACCGGTCAGCAGGTGCCCGTGGTGGGGGAGCCCGTTGGCGAACGGCGGACCGTCGTAGAACACGTATTCGGTGTCGAGCGGGCGCTGCTCGACTGAGGTCTCGAAGGTGCGATCAGCCGCCCAAATTTCGAGGATGCGCCGCTCGATGCCGGGCAGGTCTGCTTTGCCGACATGGGGATAGGGAGCGTTCGCTGCGTCACTCATGGAGCCACAGGCTACCGGCGAGCGGCAGTGGACCTCCGCTATGAGGAGCGTCGTCGTTCCTTGCGGGCAATCAGCCGTTGGTTGATCCCCTCGGCAACCGCCGCGGTAACGGTGTACACCAACAGGACAAGTCCGAATCCCCAGTTATTGTCGAGCCTGACGAAACCCTATCCATCCTCGAGCCTGTCGAATACGCTGACTCTCTCGAGGGTCAACAGAAGGGCACCGGTAGCGAGAAATATGCTGCAGAAACTCCTCCAGAAACGTCTTCCCTCGCTCACCGAACAGGGCCTTTATGTTGGTGACTATGACTGGAGCCGGCTCTCCGGTCCCGACGAACAAGAAGGTTCGTCCGTATGAGCCCCGCGATAGCCACTATACCGACTACGAATGACACCCAGGTCGGCGCCCGCCTCAAAATCACCATGAGGACACCTAGTCCTACGAAAAGTAGGAAACAGTCACGGAGCAAGGTCATGTTGGCAATATATCCGGCCTAGGGTATCCAGCCAAGCGGGATGACCCGAGGAACCATTTTGCAAACGGTTCGTGTTGCCCAGTTGCCGCCGACGGCCTCGGCCCCTTCGTTGGCGGCGACAGTTGCGGCGCCAGCTCCAGCTCCCGCCTGGTTCGCGGCCCCAGGCGCTCCGGCACCGGATCGGCCTCTGGTTGTGGCAGCGACGGCAGCGGTGGTGACAAACACCAGTATGTCCTGGCATTGCTCCTCGGTGATGTGGAGGTGCGGATTGTTCTGCGTCACGGTGTAGTACTCCCACTCGCACACCTCAACCAGCTCATACTTCCAGCCCCAGATCGGGTATGGTCCCCATTCGTAACCGACGATTACTTGTACGTGTTGGTATTCCCACCGGCAAACAAACCGCTTCTTGGTTGCTTGTCGAGTGTCGGTGTGGGCGTCGGCTGGTTGGAGTCCAGCGGAACGGGGCCTTCGGTGTCGACCGGGCGCTGCTCGACAGAGGTCTCGAAGGTGCGGTCAGCCGCCCAGTATTCGAGGATGCGCCGCTCGATTTCCGGTAGGTCCGCCTTGCCGACATGGGGATGGGGAGCGTTGGCTGCGTCACTCATGGAGCCAACGCGCTACCGGCGAGCGGCTGTGGACCTCCGCTATGAAGGACTCGGCAACTCGGGCGGTTCGTACGACGGTTCGGCGGCCCTGCGGGCTCCTCGCTTCGCAGCCCGCTTCGCTTTTCGTTCTGCCTTCAGTTCCTTGCGGTTTACGAACGCTTCCTCGAGACCGGTGTCTTGGAAATCGCCTGGTACCTCTCCGGTGGTGGCAAACAGGTACAGGGCCATCTTGAAGACGCTGCTGAGAGCACCGATCACAACCGAGACGGCCGCCACCCAGACGATGGCATCTCGTCGGCTTGCCAGGTCTAGGATCGGCGGATGCGCCGATTCTTGATTGACACAGACACAGCCAGCGATGATGCCGTTGCTTTGGTGATGGCCCTGCGACATGCAGAGGTAGACGTCGAGGCGATCACCGTGGTGTCGGGCAATGTGGGACTGGACCAAGCGGTGCAGAATGCGCTGTACACGGTGGAACTGTGCGGTGCCGATGTGCCGGTCCATGCGGGTGCCGCATCGCCGATGATGCGCTCGCTCGAGACCGCAGAGTACGTCCATGGCAAAGACGGGATGGGCGACGCGGGCTACCCGTTGTCAGGCCGAGTGCCTGCTGAGGGGCGCGGCGCGCAAGTAATCGTGGAAACGATCCTGAACGCCCCCGGCAAGATCACGCTGGTGGCTCTGGGTCCGTTGACCAATGTTGCTGTCGCGGTCTTGCTCGCGCCTGAGATCGCGCAGGCAGTCGACCGGGTGGTGGTGATGGGCGGCACCGGAGTCCACGGCCCGGGCAATGTGTCGGCCATGGCGGAGTACAACTTCTGGGCTGATCCCGAGGCTGCTGCGGTGGTGACCCGCGCAGGATTCCCGATCGAGTTCGTGGGTTGGGACGTCTCGGTCGCGTCAGCAGTGGTAGACGCCGACCGCCACGAGGCGATCAAGGCCATCGGCACTCCGCTGTCGAAGTTCGCGGTCGACATCGCGCAGGTGGTGCGGAGGTTCGCTATGGAGAACGGGCTGGCAGGAGACGACCTCCCCGACCCGATAGCCATGGCCCATGCCATCGATCCGGGTGTGGCTACGACCACGCGTCTGCACGTCGACGTGATGGTCGGCGACGGTCCACAACGCGGGGTGATGGAGGTCGACCAACTCGGCTTCGGCGGCGGCGAGCCCAACGTCGACATCGTGACCCACTACCCCAGCGACCACTTCTTCTCCCTGCTCCACGCGGCTCTGCGCACCTAGCGAACTGCTGGCAGTTAGTACGAGCTACCGCGGGTAGGGTCGGCGGTCATGGATGTGGGCAAGCTACGGTCCCTGTTCGATCTCGCGGGGCGCACTGCGGTCGTCACTGGTGGCACACGCGGCATCGGTCGTGCGGTTGCTGAAGGGTTCGCGGCGGCAGGTGCGAACGTGGTCGTGGCGAGCCGCAAAGAAGCTGCCTGCCGACAGACTCAGGCCCATCTGGAGTCGATGGGGGCGGGCGCCCTCGGGATTGCGGTCAACATGGGCGACGCCGACAGCGCCGAGAGAATCGTCGGTGCGGCCGTGGATCGCTTCGGCGGGATCGACATCGTCGTCAACAACGCTGCCAACGCCCTGGCCGCCCCGGTCGGCAGCCAGGATCCGGGCATGTGGCAGAAGTCCTTCGAGGTGAACCTGCGGGGCCCGGCGCTGCTCATCGGCGCTGCCCGGGACCATCTCCGAGACTCGGGCCACGGTGCGGTCGTCAACGTGATCTCGGTGGGGGCGTTCCAGTTCGCTCGGGGCCTGTCGATGTACGCATCGATGAAGGCGGCGCTGCTGTCGGTCACCCGTTCCTTTGCCGGTGAGCTTGCCGGCGACGGCGTTCGGGTGAATGCTCTGGCGCCGGGACCGGTCGACACCGACATGGTGCGCAACCTTGGTGAGGGTGCGGCTGAGTCGATGGCCGCTCAGACCCTTCTGAACCGTTGCGCTGAACCCGACGAGATGGTGGGCGCGGCCCTGTTCCTGTCGAGCGACGCCTCGTCGTACATGACCGGCCAGGTGCTGGTGGTCGACGGCGGCATGCACCCGAACTAGCCGGTCGCTTCAGGTCAAGCGAGTTCGCGTAGACGTTGGACTCGGGGATCATCGACGCCGAGGTGGTGTGTTGTCTCAGCCACGACACTCTCAACGTCAAGGGTGCCGGCTTCGGCCATCTGCCCAAGATCCACCCAGTCTTGGGGGCGATCGAAGAACGTCTTGAACACGGCCAAGTCGCCACAGGCAAGGAAAGGAATGTTGTGACCACCGAATCGTTCGGTGCGCGTCCGGGTTGCGACCTGTTCGTGGAAGTCGGTTGTATTGAAGAACAGGTCGACAGGCGTCTGGTCCCACCACAGACGGGTCTCGGCGGTGTGCGTCGCTGACCTCGATGTGGGGCGACAGGAGTTCGAGGACCTCGTCGGCTTGGAGATGGCTGACGAACAAGTTGACGTCGATGTCGATGGTGCCCCTAGCTCGTTGCGTACACCAGGCCAGGGCCAGCGCGCCGCCGAAGGCATGGGGGATGTTGCCCGCTTTGAGCATGTGGTGGAGTCTGACGATGCGTTCGACAGGTCCTGTTTCTTGCGTGTTGGTCATGGCTGGCTGCGCTCAGGGTTGGGCGGGTCGGTTGTGGGGGACTGGCCGGATGGCCGTCCGAACACCGGGACGGGCGCGTCGGTGCGGTGGCGGGCGGGAAACTCTGCGGCCAGGGTGAGAACGGCTTCGAGTTCAGCGCCCCGGTCGTCCGATTCGCCGTAGATGCGCCGCTCGAGCGCGCCGTCGAGAGCGAAGCCCGCGGCTCGCACTATTCGATTCAAGGTGGCGACCGTCGGCGACATGCGACCCTTTTCGTAGGCCGAGACGGTGGAATGGGAAGTTCCGGCCCGTTCTGCCAGGTCCCTCAGCGTCAACCCCGATCTGGCGCGGGCTTCCCGTATCACCCTTGATGCGTCCATAGCAACAATGGTATCGGATTCAATACCAACAGTCTATCACCAGGCGTCGGTGTGATCCGAGGGGTTTGTCGTTGTTGGGGGTGGTGTGGTGTAGTCGTGGGTTGAGTCTCAGAAACGATCCAAGGGAGTTGTGATGAGCGGTGTCAAGATCTCGCTGGCGACCGCGCCGGGACCGGAGACCGAACAGCTTGCGGTACTGGCCGAGGAGTTGGGCTTCGAGCGGTACTGGCTGTACGACTCGCCTGCGATCTACGAAGACGTGTGGATGACACTGGCGCGTCTCGCTTCGGTCACCGAGAGGATCGGCCTCGGCACCGCAGTGTTGGTGCCTCATTCGCGCCATCCCATGGTGACCGCGTCGGCGATCGCCACCATGGAACGCCTCGCACCGGGCCGTTGTGCCTATGCGTTCGGGACCGGGGCATCGGCGCGTTGGTGTTTCGATCAACCTGCTTTGACCTGGAAGTTCATGGGCAGATACCTGACGCAGCTCAAGGCTCTCTTGGCCGGGGAAACAGTGGAGATCGACGGTAAAGCCTGTCAGATGATGCACCACCGCGACTTGGCTGTCGCGCGTCCGATCAACGTGCCGTTGTTGTTGAGCGCGTTCGGCCCCAAAGGGGTCGGTGTGGCGACCGAGTCGGGGGCCGACGGGATCATGAACATGTTCCCGCCTGCGGAAGGGTTCGGTGAGCGTGTGCAGATGGTTTCGGGCACGGTGCTTGACGAGGGCGAAGTGATAACCGACGCTCGCCCCGCCGCCGCGATCGGACCCTGGCACATGGTCGCCTACCACGGGATCTATCAGGCAGCGCCCGAAGCGGTCGACACTATGCCCGGTGGTGCCGACTGGCGAGCAGGAGTCGAGGCCGAACGTCCGGCTGGTGAGCGTCACCTGGTTGTCTGGGAGGGCCATGTCACCCACCTTGTGGAACGCGACGCGCCGGTGATGGCAGCAAGCAGCGAAGCTATTGCGGGCATGTCCTGGGTTGGGACCGCTGATGAGATTCGTGCTCGGGTGGAGGCTGCCGCGCAGTCCGGTATCACCGAAGTGATGTACACCCCGGCCGGTCCCGACGTTTCGCGTGAACTCCGCGCTTTCGCGTCGGCCGTTCTTGGCAACTGAGTGGGGTACTGGCCGCGGCAGCTATTCGTAGTGGAGTGCCGGCCGCGGGCCTGCGCGCATGTCGTCGATTGCTCGGGTCACGTCGACGATCGCCTCTTGGAGCGTCGCGGCCGCGGTTTCAGCGTCGACTCCGAATTCCAGCGTTTCAACCAGCTGGTTGAGGCGCCCGGTCGCCCGCCAAGCCGCATGGCGGGACCATTCGGTGTAGAGGACCTCGGGGTCGTCGATACCGATGAGGTCGCGGGTGCGGGTCTGGTCGTCCGAGTTCCGGTCGAGGCTCACATAACCGCTGACCATGGTGATCCGCTCGGCGGGCGCGGTGAGTTCGGCGGCGCGGTGCACGACCATGTTTCCGTGCAGCGCCACTGCGTAACCGGGTCCTGCGAAGTCGGGGACCACGACGCGCTCGCGCGGTGGTGTCTCGCCACGAACGGCCAACTCGGCGACTTCGTGTTTGGTTCCGTGGAACCACTCGAATCGGCCTCCGGAAAGCTCCGCCGGGTCGCTCACCATCATCACGTAGTCCAAAGCGACGGTGTCGTGGTGCCACTTGTCGACCGGTTGGTCCGGTTCAGCGGTGGGTTCGTAATTCATGTGACCTACATGCACCGGCATCGTGTGAGGCGCTACCGGGATGCCGAATATGGAACTCATCAGTTCGGTGAAGTCGGGACTGAAGCACAAGTCTCTCAACCAACGCGATCGGTAGCACCCGCCCCGTACCGCGTTCTCGATGCGGTTGCCGGCGCGTCGCTCGTGGACCCGCAGCTTGCGCGCCACGTCGAGCAGTACCTCAGCGCCTTCTTTGGACAAGACCCTGAACGGTGTGGACACTGCCATCGGCGTGGCCGTGGGCGCGATGTCGTCGTCGCTGTAGCCGAGTTCTTTCAGCGTGGTGATAGACGACGGTTCTTCGAGTTGAAGGTGCACACTCGGATCGAAGACCGGTTCATCCGCGGTCCAGCTGTAGCCCCGCGGTAGTTCGTCGGGAAAGGAAACGGCCAGCGTCACCCGGCCAGCCTAACCCTCGAGCCGATTCGAGGTCACATGGACCTCGTCGGCTCAGGGGTTGCGAGGATAGGTGGCAAGCACGTCGCGTCGAAGCAGGGCCGCTCCCGCTCTTGTTCGCTGCGCTCATGGGCCGCTCAGACCACGGCCTCGTACCGTATGGGCCGCGTCGACTCACCTGTTCGCTCGGCCTCTCAAGGTCTATTCGGCGGGTTTCCCGCTCGATTCTGACTCGTCGTCGGCTTCGGACCCAGTGTCTTCTCCAGGCGCAGTGTCTTCTTCGGTTTCTTCGTCGGCGTCAGTCTCCGCAGTTGCTTCGGACTCGGCGCTGACTTCTGCTTCGGGCTCGGTTTCAACTTCGATCTCTGCCCCTGCTTCCAGCTCGGGTTCGACTTCAGGCTCGGTTTCAGCGGTGGTTTCGGCGGCGGCCTCGGCTTCGGCTTCCGGCTCGAGTTCGGCGGTTGTCTCGGGTTCTGGTTCGGCCTCTGCTTCCGGCTCGGTTTCGGCTTCGGCGGGGACCTCGGGTTCTGTCGCAGGCTCGGTTTCGGTCCTGTCGTCCGTTTGGGGTTCGGCTTCGACCCCGGCTTCGGCTCCAGGTTCGACCCCGGCTTCGGCTTCAGGCTTGGTCTCAGCAGCGGTTCCTGGTTCAGCAGATGTTGCTTCGGTGTCTTGGGGATCCTCTGGTGGTTCCTTGCCGTCGCGCATGGCTTTCCACGTCTCGGCTGCGGCGCGATAAGCGGCTTCGGCTTCTGACAGTTCCTTTGACGACCCGCCTTTGGACAGCTTCTTGACCAGCGCCGCGGCATCGTCCTTGGCTCGCTCGGCCTTCTTCAACCTCTTCTCGCGCTGGGTGCGTTCACGATCAGCAGCTACATACTCGTTGAAGAGCGTCAGCGCCGCGGTTGTATCGTCGTCAAGGTTGATCTTGGCCATTGGTCCATTCTGTCGGGTCGGAGGCGAACTAACGACCTGCCCCACCGAGTCGCGTGCTCGTTTCAGTCAGTCGTTCGGCAGGCCGCGGCGGTTTTCGTTGCGAAGATCGAAAGCGATCTTGACGGCGCCGCGACTCCCGGCTTCGGCCGCGTGCGTCAGGGCGTCGCGGTAACGGTCGAGGGGATAGGTGGCCGACAGCATCTTGTCGAAAGGCTCTTTGCCGGCAAGTTCGACGGCCGCCTCAAAGCTCGTGATCGAGCGTCCGTCCCGCAGCTGTTCGCTTCCGTAGGTGTAGCTGCCGACGAGTTCTGTTTCTCGATGCCACACCGGTGTGAGGTCCACATCGATGACTCCGGGCATTCCCAGCAGCACCACACGGCCTCTCGGCCTGCACAAGCCGATTGCCTGGGTGATCGTCTCTGCCGAACCGACCGCGTCGATCACCACATCGGCACCACCGGAGAGTCGTGGACCGACCATGAAGGAGCCGGTGGCTCGTCGCACCGCTCGACCAAGCTCGTCGGGGGAGCTCACCACATCGGCCCCGAACTCAGCGGCGAGATCTTGTTGCCCCGGATATTTGGCGCCGATCATGATCGACCCGGGCGCGGTCAAGTTGCGCAGTGCTGCCACAGTCACCAGACCCATCGGGCCGGCGCCGATCACTGCCACCGTGTCGCCATCTTCAACGCCGGCTCGAAGCGCGGCATGCACGCCTCCGGCCACGGGCTCGACGGTCACAGCGGTCTCGTCGCTCATCTGCTCGGGCACGTCGTGGAGTTGGCTGTCGTGGGCGACGAACTCGGTTGCCCAGCCTCCGCCGGTGCTTGCGCAGAACCCTGTCTGCAATCCGGGCTCGAGGTGGCCGCAGGTCAGGTGCCGGTAGTCGTTGCCGTCTGCGGGTGCGGCGCCGTCGAAGGGCGGCGGGAAGCCTCGGGCGGCGTGGCCCAGCACCGGTTCGATAAGCACTCGACGGCCGTCGGCCAACTCGCCGACGATCTCATGTCCGGGCACGAACGGGAAGGAGACGAAGTCTTCGAAGTAGCGCGACGAGTGACCGTCGATGGTTGCCAGATCGCTGCCGCAGATCCCCGAGAGACGGGGCCAGACACGGTGCCATCCTTCGCCTGGCAGTTCGGGTGGGTCGTCTTCGACGAGCGACAGCGGCCCAACTCCCGCGCCGGCGCCGGGTCGTAAGCGCGATGCCGCCATTGCCGCCACATAGCGGACTTCCTTGCGGCTGAACCTGAGCGCCTTCACTCCTCGAAGGCTAGCGCTCGGGGACTCACGCGGGCATCACATCGGTGTGGGTGAAGTCCTTGCCGACAAATACCAGCGGGGAACCAGTTTGTTTGGCGAGCGCATAGGAGAACGTGTCACCAAAGTTGAGACTTGCCTTGTGTCTGCCTTTGCCGAAACGTCTCCAGCACATGAGCGCTTCATTGGCGAGTCGGGCGTCGACAGAAACGATTTGCATCTCGACACGGTCAAGGAGTTCTTCAAGCAGTTGCACTCCCTCGGCGCCTGTCCGGGATTCGATCACAATGCCGAGTTCGACTCGAGTTGCTGCGGTCATTGCGCATGGGGCGCCAATCAGTAGTCGCTCGATCTGCTCGCTGCCGGTTTCACCGAACAACAGCGCAGTGATCGCTGAAGTGTCGACCGCGATCACGAAGGCAGGCCGTGTCGGTCGTAGCCGACGATGTCGTCGGGGTTGCGCGGGTCCAGCACTGGCAACTTGTTGAACCGCTCCACGATGTCGCCCAAGCCTCGTGTTCGTCGGCGCCGGCGCTCCAGTTCGAGGTGTGCATGCAGGGCGTTGACCACAGTGGTGGTGATGGATTCTCCGGTTAGTTCGGCCAACTCTCGAGCCAACTGATCAGCCTTTGCGTTCTTGATGCTCAACACCATAGGTAGAAATCTACCCAACGAGGTAGAATTCGTCAACAGTGTTGGCTCGGTTCCGCTGACCAACATAGGTCGGGAACGACCCGAGACCTCAGCGGACCGAATTGATGTGGTGGCGGCGGGTTCGAAAGAGGTGCAGGGCCGCGGGGGAGGTTGGGCATCGCGACCTTTTACCGAGGTAGAGGTTCGGCGCAGTCTGGCCAGGTTGCTGAAAGGAGAGGACCTGATCGGCGCGCGGCGACAGTTCCAGTCTGATCGGTTGTACGGTTCACCACTACCGCGACAAGGGAGGCTTGGAAGTCGACGCGGTCGTCCAGCGCAGATCTGACGGTGCCTGGATTGCCGTTGAAGTGAAATTGGGAGGTGCCGAGGGGATCGACAAGGCAGCTCGGTCCCTGTTGCGTCTCCGCGGTCTGGTTGATGTCAGCAAGATCGGCCCTCCATCCAAACTCCTGGTGATTACGGCCACCGGTTACGGATACGAGCGACGTGACGGAGTAGCGGTAGCCCCGATCACCGCCTTGTCGCCCTGACCACCACAAGCGATTCGCCCGATTGAGACCGAGTGCGGTGTTTGCGGGTGCGGGAAAGGTTTGGTGCACACGGAATCGTCGTTTCAGCAATCAGCGCGGTTGCCCCAAGAGTCCCTCATCGTCTTCGTCGAACAGCGGCGCTGTGGAGGCCCACAGGCAAGTCGGCGACAAAGCTGTCGTCCAGCTAACGGTGCGGGGGAACCGCTACTGGCAGGCCCGCCGGGTGGCCTCGGGTTCGGAACAGGTGCAGGGCCGCGGGAATGGTGATCGCGGCGATGGCCGCGGCGGCTGTGGCAGCCCAGGCGTAGCCGTCGCCCAGAGCGTTGACCAGACTGTCGGAGATGGTCTCGGGATCGTTGCTGAGCAGTTCACGCACAGCCTCGACGTCGCCTGTCCGGTGATCGACGACGGTGAGCGTGACCGCGGCGGCTGCGGCGATGCCGATGGTGAGCGAGATCGTCCTGAGGAACTGGTGGGTGCCGTTGAGGCGTCCCATCTCCGCGAGTCCGGTGCGATTCTGGAGCAGTGCGGCGCCGGTGGAGGTGATCGTCCCCACACCTGCCCCGAGCCACATGAACGCCAGGTACACGATCGGCAGGGCTGCGTCGAGGTGAATGACCACAGCGACCGCCACCGTCGCCGGGAAGGCGATCACGGAACCCATCAGACTGACTGTCTCGCCGCGCCAACGGTCCTGAAGTTGGCTTGAGAGCCAGGCTCCGGCGGTCCAGCCGACGGTCATGTACAGAACGGAGAAGGCGGCGACGGTGATGCTCTGCTGGCGGACACCGCGGACGTACAGCGGCAGCAGCGAGTTGACCCCGACCCCTGCGGCGAGGACCGCCATAGAGGTGAGGTGGACACTGCGATACCGCGCTGCGCTCAGGTGGGGCAGCCGCAGGATGGGCTCTGGGGTGTGCCGCGCCCATAGGCGGTAGAGGACGACGCCGACGGGAATGGTCACAGCACCTGCGATTGTGATCCAAGGTGTTGTGGCGGTGAGGCTGAGAGCGGCCGCGGTGATGATCGTGACGAGGACGAGGCCCACTCCGTCGATCTGTTTCTTGCCGGCGGCGGCTTCGGCGCTCGGTCGGTCGGGTAGGGCGGTCCAGCCGAACAGCAGGGCGACGGTGGCCACGGGAATATTGACCAAGAAGGTGGCGCGCCAGTCGGCGACCGCCACCAGCAGAGCAGCGATCGCGGGCCCGGCCACACCCATCACCCCCCACACGGTCGAAATGGCAGCGAATGCTCGAGGCCGAAGCGCTGCCGGCAATGCAACACCGATCCCCGCGGTGGCCACTGTCATGACTCCGCCCGCGAACACTCCCTGGGCGGCTCGGGCCACGATCAGAGCAGGCATCGACGGGGCCGCGGCGACGATGACCGAGGTGACCATGAACCCGACCGCCGCGAACCGGAAGGTCCTGCGGACCCCGACGCCGTCGACGACCGGACCGGCGGCGAGCACGGCAACGGCCGATGTCAGCAACTCAATGGTGATCACCCAGGGCAACAGGTTGATGCGGCCGAGGTCGTTGCCGATGTCGGGCAGGACTGCGGTTGCCGCCAAGTTGTTGTACGAGGCGATCGCGATTATCGAGACCAACCCAGTCATGACCGGGCGATGGCGAGGCCCCCACAGCGTGTCCGGTTCAGTCACTGGTCTGGGTTGTCGGGATCGGCGGTGAGTCTGTGTCCGGGTTGTGCGGGCGTGTGGACATCAATTGCGCACGCTACCCACATGACTCGTAAGTTATGGACTGTGAAACTCGGTCTGGGACTCGACCTTTATCGTGCGGCGCATCTTGAGGTGCCTGTTGAGCGGGTGCAGTTCGTGGAACGGCTCGGCTATCACTCGGTCTGGACCGCCGAAGCCTATGGGTCTGATGCCCTCACCCCTCTGGCCTTCCTGGCCGCCCATACGAGCCGGATCAAGCTGGCGACCGGGGTTGTGCAATTAGCGGCCCGCACTCCGGCGGCCACGGCCATGCAAGCCATGACGATCGACGCGATGTCGGGCGGAGGCCGGGTCATTGTCGGTCTGGGCGTGTCTGGGCCCCAGATAGTGGAGGGCTGGTACGGCCAGCCGTGGGGATCGCCGGTCAACAGGCTCCGCGACTATGTAGCGATCATGCGCAAGGTCATCGCCCGTGAGGGGCCGGTGAGCCACGACGGCGCCGAGATCTCGCTTCCATATGAGGGGCCGGGCGCGATCGGGCAAGGCAAGGCGCTCAAGTCGATCCTCCATCCGGCCGGCAAAATCGAGATCTGGATCGCTGCGGGAGCGCCGCTCAATACTGCGCTCGCCGCGGAGGTGTGCGACGGCTGGCTGCCGATGGGCTACGGGTCCGACGGTTGGGAGGTTCACGGCCCCAATCTTGAGAGGGGTTGGGCTCGTCGAGGCGGTCGACCCGATGATTTCGACATCATGGGCGGGTTGACCATAGAGATGACCGACGACGTGAAAGCGGCCATTGAGGCAAAGAAACCCCTGGCAGGGATGTATGTGGGGGGTATGGGCAGCGAGTCGAAGAACTTCCATAGGGAGGCGATGGCCCGCCGGGGGTTCCCCGAAGCTGCCCAACGGATTCAGGACCTGTGGTTGGCGGGACGCAAGGACGAGGCGATCGCCGCGGTCCCGGACGAGTACATCGACGCCGGTTCGCTGTTCGGGTCCGCACAGCGTTGCCGGAGCCGCTGGCACGAGGTCGTACCGGCGGGGGTGACCGGGGTGATCGTTCGCAGCGATTCTGATGAGGGCCTCGAAGTTGCCGCCGACATGACCGGTAGCCGGGACACTGTCGCAGCGAGTTCCACTATTGCGACGAGTCGGGAGAGCTGATGAGTGAGAAGTTGGTGACGGTCGAACAAGCAGCAACCCATGTTCGCTATGTCACGTTGAACCGTCCGGAGAAGCGCAACGCCATCTCAACGCCCCTGCGAACCGAGCTGTTCTTGACGTTGCAGGAACACGACCACGATTCCGACGTGCATGTGTCGATTGTGCGTGGCGCCGGTGTCTGTTTCTCGTCTGGCTATGACCTTGCCGGCCCGTTGATGGACGACACGCCGTATCATTCCGCACCCGGTGACGGAGCCTGGAGTCGCCAGGCAACCGACGGCTGGTTCTCGATCTGGGATCTGGCGAAGCCGGTGATCGCCCAGGTGCATGGATACGCCATGGCCGGCGCGACCGAACTGGCATCGGCGTGTGACCTTGTGTATGTGGCGGCTGACGCGCAGATCTCCTACCCGGTGGTGCGGGTGGCCTCGCCGCCGGATTGGCAGTATCACGAGCCGCTGATGGGCCTGCGTCATGCCATGGAGGCGATGCTGACCGGCGACTCGATCGACGGGGTGGAAGCGGCCCGTGTCGGTTGGGCCAACCGGGCGTATCCGGCCGACGACCTCGAGGCAGCGGTGCTCGCTGTTGCTGAGCGGATCGCACAGGTTCCCACGGACCTCGCTCAGCTTCACAAGCGCATGGTTCATCGCCAGTTCGACGTGGCGGGCGGGCGTGCGGCCATGCGCGCCGGTCAGGAGTTTCAGGCGCTCGCAGCCCATCAAGAATCGGTGCAAGCCTTCAAGGCGGATCCGCTCGGTTCGGTCAAGCGTGAACTGTCGGGCTGAAAACTGCTGCGCTCGTCTCAGATATTTTAATATTTGTTGTACTATTCAGTTGCTTTTCAATCTGATTTCTGCAATCCTCTTGTTCGGCGGATTTCCCCGATCCAATTTCCCCCTTTGTTGAACCAATGACTGAACCAATGACCAAGGAGGACAGACATGGCGGGCGACATGCTGGTAATGAGCAAGTCACAGATGGAGCAGTTGGCGGGCAACTTTGCTCGGCAGCAGCAGGCAGTACAGGACGTGATTCGGGCGATTCAGTCCGGGCTTGAGGGCACCACCTGGCAGGGCAACCGGGCTGATCGCTTCCATCAGCTCTGGAACACGGAGTTCCGCCCGAACTTGATGAATCTCGCGGAGGCGCTCGGTGAGCACTCTTCGTTCATCACTCGGGAGCTCCAGGCCGGTGTCAGTGCACTCGACACAGTCTGAGTCAGCCGGGGCCTGTTTGACTCGGCTGCCTGCACGGGAGGCTCGACGTGCGAATCGTTCACCGTTCCGAAGTCGGCGAACGTGTCGCCGAGCTTGAGATCGGCGACCTGGACGCACCGGTTGAAGACCTACTGTCCGCGCTTGGAGTCTCCGGACCTGCGATTCTTGACGGACAACTTCTGAGCCTCGACGCACCATTGTCGTCGATTGCTCTCTGTGAAGGTTCGGTGCTGGAGACGGCGCCGGACCTGACCTCAGCCACCCCCACCGCCCGGACGCTCGCCATTATCGGTGGCGTCCGGGCCGGTGTGGCCTATCCGTTCCCCCTGTCGGGGGTGGTCCTGGTCGGGCGCGATCCCAGGGCCGACGTGCAACTTGACGACCCGGCAGTGTCGGGCAGCCACTGCAGCATCTCGGTCAACGAGATCATCGACCACAGGTCGCGCAACGGCACCTCCGTCGACGGGCATGCGGTGCGTCCGGGTGTCGGGGCGGTTCTTCCCGTCGGTGGGATCGTGCGCATCGGCTCCACCCGCTTGGAGGTGCGCACCGCCGTAGACGATCGACCAGTGGCGGTCACCTCCGCACTGGGCGCTTCTGGCGGCACGATCCCTTTCAACCGTCCGCCTCGTCAGCTTCCTGATGTGGATTCTCCCGGACTCAAAGCGCCTTGTGAAGCGCCTGAGTCGGCCAAGAGCGAGGCATTGTCTGTGGCGGGGATCGTGCTGCCGATCATCGCGGGCTTGGTGATCGCACTGTTGTTGAGTCCGTTGTTCGCGGTCTTCGCAGCGCTCGGGCCGGTGATCACGATCGGGACCTGGTGGGAGCGGCGACGACGAAATCGGCGTGATCATCGCCGAGCGTTGGCCGAACTCGACGAGCAGTTGGCCGGCCTGGCGGCGGCGTTGCCGGTGAGTCGGGTTGCGGAGACGGAGCGTCGGCGGGCACTGCATCCTGATCTTGCCGAGGTTGTGAGGCGTGCCGAGGGTCCTTCGGTGCATTGTTGGGAGCGTCGACCGGGCCACGCCGATGCCTTCCATGTGGCCATCGGCATGGCCGACGAAGCGTTCTCGCCGACGCTCATCACCGCAGGGGGCGGCGCACCTGCGCACAGCGCCGTGGCACTCTTGGCGAACCAGCCGCCGATGAGCGACGTCGCGGTCGAGGTGGCTCTCTCACCGGGCAGTGTCGTCGGTCTGGTGGGTGAGCGCAGCGCGGCGGGGGCTATTGCGAGGGCTCTGGTGTTGCAGGCAGCGGTGCATCACGGGCCCGCCGACTTGGCAGTGGCGGTCGGCGCCGATGACACAGATGTCTGGGACTGGTGCCGTTGGCTTCCCCATACTGCTGATCACGTCACGGCCCGGAGGGGCGCGACCGTTGTCTCCACAGACGAGGTCGGCGCGGCCGACGCCCTGCTGGCAGTGGCTGCTGATCGTGCCATTCTCGCGGTCATCGACGGAGCGGATCCGTTCCAGGGCCGGTCGACGGTCGGTCGTCGGCTGCTCGGCAGTGAACGAACCGCGGCGATTGTCCTGGTTGACGACGCTCATCGCCTTCCGGCGGGCTGTGACCTGGTGGTGACTGCGGATGGTTCGGGCCGCGTCGAGATAGTCGACCCCCGTCAGCACGGCGATGGGCAACGAGTGTTGGGCTGGGGCATTGAGGAGGCGGTGGCTCAGCGAGCGGCTCGGCGTCTGGCTCGACTTGACGATCCTGAACTGCCGTTGGTCGGTGCTGGGGTTCCGATGGCCTGCGGTCTGTTGGGACTGCTTGGTGTGAGCGGCGATGACCACCATGAGATTCTGCGCCGCTGGCGACGCAGCAGCGGCACTGCCGATCTGGCAGGGCCGATCGGTGCGGATGCGCAGGGACCTGTGGTACTCGATCTCATTGCTGACGGCCCTCATGTGCTGGTCGGGGGTACGACCGGTTCGGGAAAGTCGGAGTTGCTCCGGTCGCTCGTCGCAGGCCTAGCAGCTTGCGCCGACCCCGAGCACCTGGCGATGGTGCTGGTCGACTACAAGGGCGGCGCAGCGTTTGACTGTTGTGCCGATCTGCCTCATGTGGCCGGGCTGGTGACGGATCTCGACGAGCAGCTCGGCGCCCGGGCGCTGCGCTGTTTGGAGGCTGAGTTGCGCTACCGCGAGCATCGTCTACGCGAGGTTGGGGCTGAGGACCTTGCTGCGTTCCGGTCTCGAAGCGCGGTGATGCAGAGCGAAGGTTCGTCGTCGGAGCCGTTGCCGCGGCTGCTGGTGGTGGTCGATGAGTTCGCTTCGTTGGCCGGCGACCTTCCCGATTTCTTGGATTCGCTCGTCGGCATCGCGCAGAGGGGCCGCAGTCTCGGCGTCCACATGGTGCTCGCAACGCAACGCCCGGCTGGTGTGGTGACCGACGACATCCGTGCCAATGCAACCTGTCGGATAGCGCTGCGGGTCAGCGATCCCCGGGAATCGGTTGACATCATCGACTCTGCTGACGCGGCCGGGATACCCCGCAGTAGGCCGGGTAGAGCGATTGCCCGATTCGGCCCTGGTGAGATCATCCCGTTTCAGTCGGCGTTGGCGACTGGACGTTCGACAACGCAGGCCAGCGTATGTGTGCGCGGTGGGGAGGAGGCAGCGAACACGCTCGAGGGCCCGACTGATCTGGAACGTCTGGTAGCGACTGTACGAGCTGCTCACGCCAGTGTCGGCGGTGTGGCTCCGCGTTCACCATGGCCTCCTGCGCTACCGACCGATGTCTGCCGCGCAGAGCTCGCCGACGCGGCCGCCGGGTGTGAACCGGCGGGTTGGCTGTTGGTGGACGAGCCCGATCAGCAGCGACAGTCAGTGTCCGGCTGGACGCTCGATGACGGTCACTTGGCGGTGGTTGCGGCGCCGGGTGCGGGTGCGACGACCACACTCGGCACCGCGGTATTGGAGGTGACTCGTTGCGCCGGAGACGAAGCTCCCCATGTGTATGTCGTTGACCTTGACGCCGGCGGACTCAGTCCGCTGGCCGCTCTGGCGCATTGTGGAACCGTTGTTGCTCCCACCGCCAAGGAACTGCGTGTGCGATTGCTCCGCTGGTTGGACGACGAGATCGTGCGCCGCCGCACTGACGATCAGCCCTCCGCCCGAATCTTGTTGGTCGTCGACGACCTTGGCGGTCTGAATCGGGCCCATGACCCGGTTCGGGAGCAGGCGGTACACGAAGCGCTGGAACGCATCTGGGCTGACGGGCCCTCGGTCGGTGTGACGGTGGCCGCTTCGCTTCGCCGTACCGCTGATCTGCCCCCGGCGATGGCTGCAACGGTCGGCACGGTTCTGCTGCACCGGGTGGGCGACCCCTCTGATGCTCTGCGGTTCGGGGTCAAGGAGTCGACTGAAGCGTTCCCCAGCGGGCGGGTGTTGCGCGCCGGTGACCATGCGGTCGCCCAGGTGATCAGGGATGCGCCCAGCCTGTCGGCGTCTGTGCTGGCTCGTGAGGACTGCGCGGCTCCGTCGGTTGCACCTCATGAGGTTGGAGTCCTCGCCTCGGTGATTGCCGCGAGCGTTGCCGCAGCATCCGGTGAGGTCGGGGCGGTCACCACGGAGCTGCTTGTGGCGGTAGGGGATCGTGACCTCGACCTGAGACCGTTGCGTCTCCATCGTGGCGAACACGCACTGATTCTGGGTCCGGCGCGTTCTGGGCGGACCAACGCTCTGGCCGCTGTCGCCGCGGTCTGCGGCGAGCGCTGTGTGATTGTCGGCGAGGGACCACGATCAGAGAACGAACTCGCTACCGGTATGAGGCGCGACCTGGTCGGTCCCGAGTCCTTGGCCGAGTTGGTTTCGTCCGGCCCGATGATCGTGTTGATCGACGATTGCCTGAACGTTGCTGACCCCGATGGTCAGCTGGCGGCTCTGGTGGCCTCGCCACCGCCGGGAGTGCACATTGTGGCGTCTGCGCGGCCGGACCGGTATCGATCGGCCTATGGCCATTGGGCCGCTGAGATTCGTTCGTCAAGAGTCGGGATCCTGTTGAAACCCGACCCGATCGACGGCGACCTCCTCGGTGTCTCCCTCCCCGCCCGACTCGAACTTCCCAACCTTGCGGGCCGCGGCTTGATGGTCGCGGATTCCGAGTTCGAAGTCGTCCAGGTGGTGTACGCCGGAAGTCCTCAGTCGCTCGGGTAGCGCACGCCGAGTTGGGAGCGCACCCCGTCGCAGGCGGCGATCATCGCTCGGCTGGTGGCCCAGGGCATGTGCGGGCTCTGTCGTTCACCGGCTGCGAGGCATCGGTGGACTTCGGCCACCTGATAATGCAGCGACGGAGGTGTTTCTTTGATCTCTTCACGCTCGGGCCCGCTCTGCACAATGACGGTGTCGGTGGCGTGTGCAGGCGCCGGAAACTCGACGAAGCCGCCGGTTCCCTCAACTCGGGCGGTGAGGGTTCCGGGCACGTCGATACCACAAGTCAGCGTTGCTGTGGCTCCGTTGGACCAACTGCACAACAGCGTCGTCTCCGCGTCGACGCCGCTGTCGGCTACGAGTCCGGCCGCGGTGACTGAGGCGGGCTCGCCGAGAATCCACCAGGCGAACGTGAGCGGGTAGACACCGAGGTCCAAGAGCGCGCCGCCGCCCGTGTCGAGGTTCCAGAGCCGGTGGCCGGGGTCGTAGGGCATGGCGAACGAGAAGTCGGCGTGGATGCGCCGGACCTCACCGACGGCGCCGTCGTTGATGCGCTCAACGGCCTGGAGGTGCGCGGGGTTGAAGCGCATCCACATTGCTTCCATCAAGAAACGGTCGTTGGCCTGCGCGGCTGCGGTCATGCGGTCGACCTCCGCGACGTTGAGGGCGATCGGCTTCTCAACCAGGACGTGTTTGCCTGCTTCGAGGAACATGACGGTGTCATGCACATGGCTGGGTTGCACGCTGGCCACATAGACGACGTCGACACCGGGGTCCGCGGCAAGGTCGGCGTTGCTGCCGTGTGCGTGGGGGATTTGATGGGCGGCCGCGAACTGCGAGGCTCTGTCCTGCGTTCTTGAACCGACCGCCACAAGCCTTCCACCCTCGGCTTTGCTGAACGCGTCAGCGAACTGGGCGGCGATATTGCCGGTGGAGGAGACGCCCCAGCGGACCGTTCCCTGGTGTTGCTCCATGATGCCTCCGTGTGATCAGCGTTTGCATCCGCAAGGATACGCAGATGAGTTCAGCACCGGTGGCCGGCCAAGGGTCCTTTCCTCGACGCCATGCGCTGACACGGGGCTTCACGCTCGGTGCTCCCCGCAACATCCGCGTCTCTGCAGATGGTGGGCGGGTTGCCTTTCTGCGTTCGAGCGGACCGACCGACCCGGTCAATTCTCTGTGGAAGTTCGACGTGGCGAACGGCGCCGAGCGAGTCGTGGTTGACGCCGCGGAGTTCGGCTCGGATCGATCTGACCTCCCGGCGGCGGAGCGGGCCCGTCGCGAGCGCGCCCGGGAGTCCGCCGAAGGCATCGTTTCCTTTGATGCCGACCGTGATCTGACGGTTGCGGTTGTTGCCGTCGGATCGCAGATTGCTCGTGTCGATCTGCTCAGTGGCGAGGTACGCGTGCTCGACACCGCCGGAGGTGCTTTCGATCCGCGGCTTTCGCCCGACACCGAGAAGGTCGCTTACGTTGCGGGTGGTGAGCTTCGGCTGGTGACCGACGCAGGGGACCGCCTGTTGATCGGCGAATCGGATGAGACCGTTTCGTGGGGCGCTGCAGAGTTCATCGCGGCTGAGGAGATGGAGAGGACTCGGGGGTTCTGGTGGGGACCCGACAGCGATGCGCTTCTGGTCCAGAGAGTTGACGCGGCACCGGTCGATACCTGGTGGATCAGCGCACCGGTAACCCCGCAGGAGTCTCCGACGCAGATCCGCTACCCGGCAGCGGGTAGCGCCAATGCCGATGTGGCCCTGGCCATTGTTGGTCTCGACAACAGCCGCGTCGACGTGAACTGGAGACCCCGCCCGGTTCCGGTTGTGCCCGGTGATAGCGGTGTGTCGGGTGTTTCCGCGGCTCCGGGTGTGCCCGGTGATAGCGGTGTGTCGGGTGTTTCCGCGGCTCCGGTTGTGCCCGGCGACAGCAACGCCCCCTGGGAGTATCTGACCAGAGCGGATTGGACGGATGACGGCATTCTGGTGACGGTGCAGAGCCGAGATCAGCGCAGTCTCGGCGTGCTGGACGTTGACCCGCTGACAGGGGAGTGCTCCCAGCGCTACCAGGTGGTCGATGAGCATTGGGTGGAGTTGATCGCCGGAACTCCCGTGCTGCTCGACGGGCGGCTGGTCACGGTTGAGGATCGAGCGCCGGCTCGGCGTCTGTGCGTTGACGGCGTGGCGTTGACCGGCGACGGGGTGCAGGTGCGAAGCGTGATCGATGCCGGGGACGACGGCATCGTGATCACGGCTTGTCGGGAGCCGACTTCCGTACAGGTTGCGACGGTGGGCTGGAATGGCGAACTTCGCTGGTGGGACAACACACCGGGCATCAAGAGCGCGGTGGTCGGCGGTGCAACCGAAGTACGGGTGAACCGCAGCCTGGCTTATCATGGTGCAGGGGTCGAGGTTCGTCATCCCCGGCGTGCTGTGGCACGGATCGCCAGCCGGAGCGAGGCGCCGAATGTTGATCTCAATGTTTCGTTGCATCGCCTCGGTGAACGTGAACTGGCGGCCGCTCTGCTGTTGCCGAACGAGTCTTCTGAAGCGGATTCGGACACGAGACTGCCGGTGCTGCTCGACCCTTACGGCGGCCCCCACGCGCAGCGGGTGCAGCAGTCTCGTTCGCTGTTCTACGTTTCGCAATGGTTCGCCGACCAGGGTTTTGCGGTGCTGGTGACCGACGGCCGCGGCACTCCCGGTCGGGGACCGGCCTTTGAGCGGGAGGTGCGAGGCGATCTGGCCGGCCCGGTGCTCGACGATCAGATCGAGGCTCTGCAGGCGATGGCCGAGTTGAATCCCCGCCTCGACCTCGACCGTGTGGCGATTCGGGGTTGGTCGTTCGGCGGCTATCTGGCGGCGTTGGCTGTGCTGCGCCGCCCCGACGTGTTCCATGCGGCTATTGCCGGAGCACCGGTGACCGACTGGCGGTTGTACGACACCCATTACACCGAGCGCTACCTGGGTCACCCCGAGACCGAGCCCGAGAACTACGAGCGCAGCGACGTCCTCTTCGACGCGGCGCAGGTTGACGATGCGAGAGGGGTCGCGCCGCTGCTGTTGATCCACGGCCTGGCCGACGACAACGTGGTCGCAGCGCACACCCTGCAACTGTCCCGCGCCCTGCTCGAAGCCGGTCGACCCCACACAGTGCTCCCCCTGTCCGGCGTCACCCACATGACCCCCCAGGAAGAAGTCGCCGAGAACCTGATGCACCTCCAGCTCGCCTTCCTCCGCAACGCCCTGCCAGAGTGATTCGTGCCCCGACGAGTTGTCGGCAGGGCTTGGGTGAAACCTCAGTGATCGCCGGCTTGGAGGAACTCAGCGTTGGTGTCCGGCTCGATTGTCGCCGAGTCGCGTGACCGACGCAGGCGGTTGACGGCTGGGTAGAGAAGCCAGGGGAGGCACCAGAGCACCATTGCGACCAGGAGCGCCGTCTCGCCGCCGGGGCTGAGGCCGGGGGAGTGGAAGGGCTCCACGAAATAGTGCGAGATGAAACCTCCCCGGTAGGGGGTTTCACCGGCGAGGCGCCAGAAGTACTTCTCCCAGACCGTCAACGGACACGGCATCGACAAGATGTTCACCGCGGCGGTCGGCACCAGCATGGCGAGGTACCAGCGCATCACCAGGGGCCTGCGTGCTGCCACCGGAGCACCGAAGACCAGGAAGACGGCCAGCAGCCCATGCGCCAAGGCCGTCGCGATCGCCAGTAACCACGGTCCCACGACCCCACACTACTGCGCTGTCGCGGGTGGCGACAGATGTGGCGGAAGCGGATCAGTTCCAGGTGGCCAGGAGAATCCCGATGACGCTGTAGGAGATCAGCGGGTAGCCGCTGTTGATAGCGAACAGCCGCAGGCCACGGCCCTCGAAGGCGTAGTTGATGGCGTTCGAGGTGAAGATGAACGCGACCGCGGCCAGAACCCCGACTAGGAGGCCTTCCGCAGCTCCGTCAGCACCCAGACCCTGCACGAGCAGTGCCAGACCGATCGTGAACACGAGTCCGGCGTCGAGAGCGATGAAGTAGGGGTACCACTGGCGAGGCGTTCCCTTCATGGCTTCCATGTCGTCTGCGCTGAGGCCGACGTCGGCCATCCAAGGTTTGGCCCAGACCGTGTACCACGCGGCACCGAGCACCTGGTTGAAAAGCACCGCCACCAGGATGGCCCAATAGTTCAAGCTCCCGAGATCAAGATTGTCCATGCCCTGCCCATCCTTCCGATCCCATTGTCGTTGGCCATGAGTTGTAGGCCCATAGTCGTTGGCGGAGCGAATCCGTCAAGACAGCAAAACTACTCCCTGCAGTCATACGGGCGGAAGTTCAGGCGGTTTGCCGTTGATCGGGATTCTCCGCGATGCTCTGGCGCAGTGAGACATGAACCGTCAGCGGCTGGGGGCACACGTGAATGAGACAGACGACGAGCGCCGAGCGCGGCTGCTGGACGGACGGGCCTGGGAAGATTTCTGCGACACTTTGAAAGCTGCAGGCAGCATCGTCATTCGGGAGACCCCCGACGGAGATCCGCAGGATCGTGTCGAGGGGTTTCGATACCTGACCCGGATGATGTTGATGGCCAACGCCCGAGTGATCGAGCAGCGGACTCCCGGTACCAGACCGCAACGGATTGGGATTATTCCTCCGCCGATGCAGGGAGGCATGGGCGTGCAGTCACCCAACCAGGACCACATCGTCCAAGCCGTCAACCCCAAGTACCGCTACCGGATAACCGGCACGGCAGGAGACGTCTACACCCATTTGTCAGCGTGGAGTCCGCCGGTGCCGGACGATGTCGGGGCAACGGCCGTCGGGCTCGATGCCGAAGATCACCTGGAGGTCTTCAACCCCAACATGGCGCTCACCCCCCACACCGCGTATCTGGCCGACTTCGCCGACGCCGACGGCACCGTCGATTTCGTATTGTCGGTCGAAGAACCCGAAGACGGGTCGGCTTGGATGTCGATGGCACCGACCACTCGTGAACTGATGGGCCGGGTGGTCTACGACGACCGGAACACCCAGACGCGGCCGCGGCTGCAGATCCAATGCCTAGACGAGCACCCCCGACCGCTTACTCCCGAACCCGAGGACATGGCCGTGCGACTAGCCGTAGCGGCCCAACTCGTCTTGGGGTTGCAGTCCGACTACGGCGGATGGACCCGCGACCTGCTCACCCGCGAGAACCAGACCCGTTACACCAAGGAGTGGTATGAGCGCATCGGCGGCTCCCCCGATGACCGCATCTTCGAGTTCGGCTATTGGCGTGTCCCGCCCAGCAAGGCTCTCGTCATCGAGTTCGAGGAACCGCAGGCGCAGCATTGGAACTTCCAGTTGTGCAATCACTGGATGGAGAATCTTGCCAACTATGCCACGGGTGAGGGGTACATCGACAAGGAGAACGCGGTGCGCGACGGTTCGATCGTGCGCATTGTCGTTGCCCATTCCGACCCGGGCGTCCCGAACTGGATCGAGCCGGTCACTCACGACCACGGGGTGATGGGTGCCCGGTTCGTGCGACCGGCGACTGAACCCCGAGTTTCGTGTCGTCTTGTCGACCTCAAAAACCTCGCCTGACATCGGCGTGGGTGATCTCGCTTGACGATGGGGCCATTGTGGCCCAACATGTTGCATCCGTCACACGTCGGTTTGGTCTGCGAGTTCTGGGGCCTGAGGGTCCCGTGAGCGCGGGGCGGTGGTGCGCATCCTTTGGGGGAGGAGGTGTGCTCCACCGCCGCCGCAGTCCAAGTATTCCACACCGATACTACGGTTCGGTTCTTTTGGGTCGGGGTGACCATCCGGCGACGAGTCCGTCGAAGACACGTTCGGCGAGGCCCTTCGCATCGAGACCGGGGGTCATGTTGGCGACGGTGGCTACCCCATGCACGGCTGCCCACAGTGCCATGGCATAGTCGAGCGGTTCGGCCGGTGTCAGGTCGCCCTCAGTGATCGCTTGGCTTAGTTGGTCGACCATTGCATCGAACACCGCTGTTGCTCCACTGTGTTCGATGCCGCTGCCGACTCCGAGGGAGTCCGGGCTGTAGAGGAACATGAGCTCGAACAGTTGCGGTTCGTCGAGCGACATCTGCACATAGGCCAAGCTCGATTGGCGGAGCATCTCAATGGTCCTGCCGGCTGGGACCGCGGCGAACCGGGTGGCGAGTTCGTCGTAGCCGACTTGTGCGCAGGCCCGCAACAACTCGTCGCGGGAACTGAAATAGGCGTAGAACGCCGGAGCGGTCACACCCATGCGTGCCCCAAGCGTGCGCATTGACAGTGCTTGAAGCCCCGAGGTTCGGACCATTGCGAGCGCCTCGCCCACGATTGCGTCAGCGCTCAGCACTATTTTGGGTGTTTCTACGCTCATGAGCGCACCATCATATTCTTGACCCAAATTCTTTGGCCGGCGACTTGCCTGGCGTTGTGGCCGTCGGCCGCCGTGCACCCGTGATCCCTGACGGGAACCTGATCGCTACAACCATCAGCAGCAGCCCGTTGAGAGCGAACTGGTAGCTGGAGGCATCGTCGTTGAACTGGTCGAGGGCGACTGTCAACAGCCCGCCCTCGGTGATTGCCCCTGCTACCAGCGCGGCGACCGGCGCGGCGATCCCGCTCAAATAGGCGATCGCCACGACGACCAGGGAGTCCAGAGCACCGAAAGATGCAGCCGACACGAACTGCTGCTGGTAGGCCAACAGCGTGCCGCCGACACCGGCAAGCAGGGCGGCCACTGCGTTGGCGCTCAACTTGACTCGTACCGCGGAGATGCCGATGGCTTCAGCGGCTCGTTCGTTGGCCCTCACTGCCAGCCATTGGCGACCCGTTGCGCTGCGCCTCAGGTTGACCACGAGCCACATCGATCCGGTCAGAACCACCAGAGTGAGCACACCGAATGCGGCCCGCGGGTAGCCCGCGCCGATCGCTTGGATATTGAAGTCGAGGCCCGCGAACTGGGCGGGTTCGACGACAGAGCCGCCCAGCCCCCCGGTGAACCAGCGCCATTTGAACACGAGTTCCTCTACCGCCACCGCAGCGGCCAGCGAGGCGATCGCCAGGGTCAGTCCGCGTATGCGTATCGCCGGCAGACCGGCAACGGTTCCGAGCGCCACAGCAACCGCCACGCCCAGCAGGGGCGCGACGGGAAACCCGACGCCGAGTTCGTCCTGTGCGCGGACCATGCTGAAAGCCGCTATTCCCGCCAGTGCGAAAGTCGCCAGGGAGATCTGACCGACGAAGCCTGTGAGCACGATCACCGAAAGGGTGATCACCGCGGCTATGGCTGAGAGCATGATCCCGAGTCGCCACTGCGAGCCGAGCAGGAACAGTGCGACACCGCCGCACAGCACCACCAGAGCCGTGATCGGCATCGCCAGGCGAGGATCAGCAGCGGCGGGAAGGGCGATGTTCGAAGCCGACTCGCCCCGCCGGATCCGGCGGTCGCCGCGCAGCGTCAGGGCCAGCACGACCAGGATGAAGGGCAGGCCCTGCTGCAGACCGATCGCCGGCAACCAGTCCCACTCCGACTGCGCATGCAGCAGTTCGGACTGCAGCATGCCGATCCCGAATCCGGCAGCGGCGCTCACACCGATCGATCGGAATCTGCCCAGCAGGGCGGCACCCAGAGCGGCGACGATCAGCAGCGGTGTTGTGGTCGGTTCGATTCTGGTGATCGGCGCGGCGAGGATCATTGCTGCGCCGGCCAGCATCGTGGCCAACATCCAGTTGACTACACCGATTCGATGAGCGGAGATTCCGACCAGTACAGCCCCGGACCCGCTCTCGGCGCTCGCTCTGGTCGACAGTCCGAAGTTGCTGAATCGATAGAGCGCCCAGACTCCCACCGATGCGAGCACCACGATTGCAGACAACCAGTAGCGGTCGGCGATGTTGCGGACGCCTGCGATCTCCACGATGTCGGTTGGCAGCGGGCCGTCGATGTTGAGCGTGGCGGACGACAGCGTGGAGAAGCGAAGTGCCATCACCCCGATCAGGTAGGTCATCAGTCCCAGTGACGCGACGATTCGGGCCAGTGGCGGTGCGAGCCGCAGCGGACGGAATATCAGCAGGTAGCAGAGGGCGCCCACGAGTGCAGCCAGCACCATCACGATGACGAAGGCACTGGCCACCGTGGGGCGCGCCAGAAGATGGAACCGCTCGGGCACGAACGGGATCAGCAGCGGTTGTACGATGTCTCCGCTTGCACGGAACTCGTAGTAGACGAGGGCCAGGTAGGTGCCGATGGCGCCGTGGGCGAAGTTGATCACGTTGCTGGCTCTGTGCGTGACCACCACGCCGACCGCCAACGCAGCGATCACCGCTCCGCTCCCCAGGCCGAGCAACAGGTTGGAGAGGTGTCCGCTCACGCCATCGGGTCTACCAGCCCGCTACGACAGACGCCCGGGATCGGCGCTGCTGACAGTCCGACATGCCGGTTACGAGCCCGCACCGCTGGCCGCGAACAGTTCGGCGGTGTCGATCCAGCCGCTCACATACTCGACCTCGCCGACGGATTCCATCTTGAACAGCGTCTGTTGCGGTGCACACAGGGCCGGCAGTCCGGGCACCTGTCGGCCGTCGCAGGTGTAGGGATGGCCCCAGAAACTCTCGTGGTCGACGGATTGGCGCAGACTGTCGATGATCGCCTCGCTGGTGATCTGGTCGGCGCCGAGTTCCACGAGTACGCCGTAGAGGTTCATCATTCCCCTGAACCCGACGGTTCCGGCGGCCTGGGCCGGCCCGTTGTTGTATCGGTTGGTTGCCTCGTCGAACAGCGTGCCCTCGATGTCGGCGTCGTCGGGGGGACCCTCGGAGTTGAACACCACGCCGACGTTGGCGCCGTCCGCGGCTTCGATCACGTGATCAGCGGCGCATGCTCCCACGAGGTAGAGCTGGGCGTCGATCTCGAGTTCCTTGAAGGTATCCATGATGCTCACGCAGGAGCTGTCTGCGGCGGCGATCACCACCGCGTCGGCTTCGAACTCGACGGCTTGGTTCAGTACCGGCAGGAAGTCTGCGGCGATCACCGGGAACCGCACCAGCTTCACGTCGAGCCCGAGGTGCTCGCCGACGACCGCCCCGTAGTCGGCTGCGGCCACCTCGAAGGCGTCGAACTCGCCGTAGGCGATCACGGCTTTCTCAGCGCCGTTGTCAGCCGCATGCTTCATGAACGCAGCGAGTCCGCCGGACGACCCGCCGGAGAACGTGAAACTGAGTGCGCTGCGCTGTTCGGTGAGTCCTGCGGGGATTCCGCCGACCACGGGAATGCCGTTCTGCTCGAGGATCGGGAACGATGCCTGACTCATCACGTTGATTCCGCCGACCAGAGCGACCACCCCCTCCTGCACCATTTCCTGGGCGCAGACCTGGGACTGTTCGGGGCTGAACGGGTTATGCACCAGTGGAACTCGAGGGGGTGGCCGTCTACGCCGCCGAGTTCGGCGTTGATCCAGTTGATGGCGGCCTCGGCCGCGAAGCGCACTTCCGGGAACGAGCCGATGGGTGTGTCCTCCTGGTTGATCATGCCGATCTTGATTGGTTCGGAGCTGGTGTCGGCCGCGACGGCGCTGGAGGGGATGGTGCCCAGGAACCAGGGTTCGCCCCGGTGTTGCCAGACGATGCTGCCGTCGTCGGGGACTGTGTCGGTCTCGACTTCGGCGTCCTGTGCCGTGCCGGGTTCGTCGCCCTGGGTGGTGTCGGTGCCGCTGTCGGTCTCAGCGTCGCTCACCGAGCCGCTGTCCGCTGCGGGAGTCGGGTCAGCGTCGTCGGCGTCGTGCTCGGTGGCGGTGTCGTCGGAGTCGGAGCTCGCCGAAG
Organism: Acidimicrobiales bacterium; assembly: GCA_963662455.3. Classification (GTDB taxonomy): domain Bacteria; phylum Actinomycetota; class Acidimicrobiia; order Acidimicrobiales; family Aldehydirespiratoraceae; genus VXYK01. The sequence goes on along the minus strand of CAXXNK020000006.1, from coordinate 54,573 downwards.
TGCTGGTGCTGTCGGTGCTGTCGGCGTCGTCCAATGGTTCGCTGCAAGCGGCTAGGAGCAGGATCATCGCCGTCAAGGCGATCAGTAGGCGGTTGGGTTTCGACTCCGGCACTCTGGGCACTTTAACAACTCCGCGTCTCGCAATTCCGTCGGACACTTAACAGTGTTAACCCGATGAGCTAGGATCAACAAGCCGATTCGATCGAGGGACAACATGACTATCACCGAAGACGACCGCTCAACTACCGCCGCCGGCAGCGCCGAGGCCGACCCCCGATGGCACCTGAACGGCAACTTCGCGCCGGTCACCGATGAAATGGACGCAGGCGACCTTGAAGTCGAGGGGACGGTTCCTCCAGAACTCAACGGTCTGTATCTGCGCAACGGATTCAACCCCGTCAACGGAGAGAGCGACCACTGGTTCTTCGGTCACGGGATGATCCACGCGATCGACCTGGACGATGGCCGGGCGTCCTACCGCAACCGCTATGTGCGCACACCGTACTTCGAGGCGGGTGGTACGAGCGTGTCGCTGGACCCGGTTGCTTCGCCGGCCAACACCCACGTCGTGGCGCACGCGGGACGGATCCTGGCGCTCGAGGAAGTCCACTATCCCTGGGAGATCGACGCCGAGCTCAACACGGTCGGTGTGCAGACGTTCGGTGACCGCCTCGCCGGGGCGTTCACCGCCCACCCGAAGATCTGCCCGACCACCGGCGAGATGTTGGCGTTCGGGTACAACGTGCTGGGACCGGAGTACCTGCGCTACTACCGTTTCTCGGCTGCCGGCGAGTTGGTGCAGAGCGAACCGATCACGCTGCCGACCGGCGTGATGATGCACGATTTCAACATCACCGAGAACTTTGTCGTGTGGATGGACCTTCCCGTCTGCTTCGATCTGGAACTGGCGATGAAGGGCGAGAGTCCGTTCTATTGGAACCCCGACAACGGTGCTCGCCTCGGCGTGATGCCCCGTACCGGCTCCGATTCCGATGTGGTTTGGTTCGACGTTGAACCGTGCTACGTGTTCCACCCGGTCAACTCGCATGAAGACGGTGACCGCATCGTCTTGACCGTGTGCCGCGCGGAGCGGGCGATGAAGGGCGGTTTCAACGACATCTCGGCCAAGGCGTCGCTGTGGCGCTGGACGATAGACATGGGCGCGGGCACCGTTTCTGAAGTTGAGATCGACTCACGCAAGTCCGACTTCGCCCGTGTCGATGATCGCCGCCTGGGCCTGCCCGCCCGCTACGGCTACACGATGCAACTCGGCAACAACCCCCACAACCCCGAGATGGGCACCGAGATCTACAAGTACGACCTGACCAGCGGTGCAGTCGAGGTGCACGACCTGGGAGCGGTTACGGGAGGCGAGGCGCTCTTCGTCCCCCGCGACGCTGATTCGGTCGAAGACGACGGCTGGGCGATGCTGTTGTGCTACGACCCGACGAAGGACCGCAGCGAGTTGCGCATCATCGATGCCCAGGACTTCAGCGGACCGCCCGTGGCGCGGGTGTTCACCCCCCGGCGCGTCCCCTACGGCGCTCACGGCTCCTGGCTTGCGCGCTGAGGACCGGCACCGGCGACAGCATCTGGTGGCGGGCGGTCAGCTCAGATAGCCGGCTTGGATTGCGGACACGTCGGTGCGAAGATCGGCAGCGTCTCCTTCCAGCACGATCGACCCCTTGGCCATGACCACGGCTCGGTCGGCGAGTTGCAGAGCCAGCTGAACATGCTGTTCGACCATGACGATCGCAGTGTTCTCCTCGTCGGCGACGCGGCGCACGACCGGCAGTATCTCCTCCACGATCACCGGTGCGAGTCCCAGGCTCAACTCGTCGAGCAGCAGCAGGCGGGGACCGGAGACGATTGCCCGGGCCAGCGCCAGCATCTGCTGTTCGCCACCTGACAGCAGGCCCGTCTGTCGATCCATCAGCGGGGCGAGGGCAGCGAAGACGTCAACAGCGCGTTCGTAGGCGGCCGTGCGGTGTCGGCGACGCAGTCCAGGTGCCAGGCGAAGATTCTCGCGCACGGTCAACCCTTCGAACAGCGAACGGTCCTCCGCAACGTGGCACACTCCCCGTCGAGCGAGGTGATGCGGGCGACGGCTGTCGGTCGGCTTCCCGAGCACGTCTATGGTCCCGCTCAGGATGGGCAACAGCCCTGAGATTGTGCGCAGAGTCGTGGTCTTGCCCGCGCCGTTGGGTCCGAGCAGGGCAACGATCTCGCCGGGGGCGACTTCAAGGTCGAGGCCGCGCACGACCGGCACACCCAAGTATCCGGCGTCTACGTCTGTGAGGGTCAACGCGGGTCTCGGCCGGGTGGCTTTCGGGGGTCGGGTGGTGGTCACGGCTGCTGCGCGACCTTGCCGAGGTAGGCGGCCACAACAGCAGGATCGTCTTGGATCTGCCGGGGCGAGCCGCAAGCAATGATCTTGCCGAAGTCGAGCACGGTGATGATTTCGCAGACGTCGAGCACCAGGCTCATGTCGTGGTCGACCAACAGGATGGTCACTCCTGTATCGGCGATCGAGCGGATCTGTTGTCCGAGGACGAGGCTCTCGTTCGAGTCGAGTCCGGCGGCCGGTTCGTCGAGCAGCAGCAGTTTCGGTCCAGCGGCGAGCGCCCGCGCCAGGCCGACGAGTCGTTGCTGCCCGTGGCTGAGTTCTGCGGGAAGTCGCCGGTGTTCACCGCTCAGCCCGACGAGCTCTAGAGATCGGTGGACGACCATGTTGGCCGACGTTGGTCTTTTTGGACGCACTGCGTCGCTGATGAACTGCCACCATCCGGTCTGCTCGGCTGCGGCCAGCAGGTTCTGCTCCACGGTCAGGTCTTCAAACAACTCAAGCGTCTGGAACGTTCTGAGAAGGCCCTTTGCGGCTCGTTGGTGGGGTGCGTCGCGGCTGATGTCGGCTCCACCGAACAACACCTGCCCACGGCTCTGGACCATCCCCGTCACAGCATCGATGAAGGTGGTCTTGCCTGCGCCGTTGGGACCGATCAGCCCGGCCAGGGTGCCCGCTTCGAGTTCGAGGTCGACTTCGTCGAGTGCTCGCACGCCTCCGAAGGTGACCGACATGTTCTTGATCTCCAGCAACGTCACCCCGGCCAAGGTACTGCCTCTCCAACAGGAGCGCCCGGGTGTCGCCTAGATGTTGTTCGACGGGAGCGTGACGGTGGTGTTGGCGTATTTGGCGTCGTTGGGGTCATGGGTCACCCAGACGACGGTGCGGTGTTCGGTGTTGATCAACAGGTCGCGTAGCGCCTCGCGGCTTTGGTCGTCGACTGAGGCCAGCGGTTCGTCGAGCAGCAGCACCTGGGCAGGCGTGGCGAGTGCCCGGGCGATGGAGGCCCGCTGCCGTTGACCGCCCGACAGTTGTGCGGGTCGAGACATCGCGACTTCGCTGAGGCCGACCGAGGCGAGGTAGTCGGTTGCCGACTCACGGGCAGCGGCCCGTTTCAGTCCTGCTCGACGCAGGGGATAGGCAACATTGTCGATGATCCGCAGGTGACCGAACAGCCGGTGGTCTTGGAACGCCACTGCCACGCTTCGTTGGTAAGCGGCGATGAATGTCGACGAGGAGTCGTCGACGACCCGCCCGTCGATCTTGAGTTGGCCGGTCTCGAGCCGTTCGAGCCCTGCGATCAGGCGCAGCAGTGTGGTCTTGCCGACGCCGTTCGGGCCGATGACCGCGGTGCGTCTGTGGTTGAACACAACATCGACGCTCAGCGTGAAGTCTTCACGCCTCACTACTCCGCAGACCTGGATCTGAGCCGGTCCCGATCCTGGCGAAAGAGCCTCGGCGGTCATCTGCTGAGCCACCTGCCGCGCAGGGCGACCAGCACTCCGAGACTGACCGCCAACAGCAGCACGCTGATCGCCACCGCGGACTCGGGGTCGGATTCGAGGGCCAGAAACGTCTGCAGGGGCAGCGTGCGGGTTCGCCCGCCGAGGCTTCCCGCGAAGGTGATCGTGGCCCCGAACTCGCCGAGCGCGCGGGCCCAACCGAGCGCCAGACCGGCACCGATCGCACCTCGAATCGACGGCACGGTGACCGTTGTGAAAGCTGTCATCGGCCCTGCTGCGTTGACCGCGGCGGCCTCTTCAAGATCGCGTCCCTGTGCGACGAGAGCGCTTTCGACTGTTGTGACGAAGAACGGCAGAGCGACGAAGGTTGCGGCCAGGATCGTGCCAGCGGTCGTGAACGGAAGGGTCACACCGAACCAGGTGTCGAGCCACTGGCCCACGAGGCCTCGACGGCCGAGCGCGAACAGCAGGGCCGTCCCAGCCACGACCGGCGGCAGGACCATCGGCAGCAGCACCACGGCCCGCACCAGTCTGGGAAACGGCAGGTCGACTCGGGCCAGGACCCACGCCAGCGGCAGACCCAGGACCAGGCAGAGTCCCGCCGCGCTGAAGCTGACGATGAGCGAGACCCTGATTGCTTCGAGGACCGCGTCTTCGACGAGTCGAGAGCCCAGCGACGACCACGGGGCGCGCTGCAACAGCCCGATCAGCGGCACGACCAGTAGCGCAACGGCCAGCGTCGCCGGGACCAGCAGCGTTGCGGGGGCGCGCCGTAGGTGGATCATCGGCAGAGTCCCAGTTCGAACCCGCCTCGTTGCAGTGTCTCGGTCGGCAGGTATTGCTCGACGTGCATGCTCGGGAGCACTCCGTCAAAGGCGGAGGTGGTGTCGTTGGCGGAGGTGGCATCGTTGGCGGAGGTGGCATCGTTGGTGGCGGCAGCGAGCGCGGCGATTCCGTATTTGGTGACTGCTGGGTCCGAGCAGTCGTTGCTGTCGGCGATTCGGGCGTCGGCGATCGTGTGGAGCCCGAGGCTGCGGGCGTCGGTGGCATAGACGAGACCGGCGTCGAGTTCTCCGTTGGCGAGTTTGTGGGCCAGGGCACGGACGTTGGGTTCGGCGGTGTCGGGGCGCATGGTGATGCCGAACTCGGTGGCGATTCGCAGCGCGGCGGCGCCGCACGGGACTTCGGGCGCACACAGGCCGATCAGGGGCCCGTCCAGGCTCAGATCGTTGATGCTGGTTATCTGTGCGGGGTTGCCGTCGGCGACCGCCAAGACCAGCCGGTTGGTTATCCGCGGTTCGTCCACGACGACATATCCGAGATCGAGGATTCCCCTCAGTTGTGTGTCGTCGGCGGAGATGATGATGTCTGGTCTTGCTCCGTCGCGGACCTGTGCGATGAGTCGGGAGCTTCCCGCCAGCACCCATTCGGGCGGGTCGTGCCCTTCGGTTTCGAGCGCAGCATCTATGTCGTCGGTGACCGCGGCCAGAGATGACGCCGCGAAGATCACGGTCTGGCCATTGTCAGATGAACATGCGCAGAACACCCAGACCAGCGCGATCACAGGCATCATCTTCTTCAGGGTCCGGGCCATCAGGCTCGTTCGACTATGACTGCGGTCGACTTGATTGAGGCCACGGCCCTCACTCCGGGTTCGAGGCCGAGGTCGTCGGCTGCTTCCGTCGAGATGAGCGACACGACTCGGTGGGGCCCGGCCTGTATCTCGACTTGGGCCATAACGGTGTCGCGGACCACCCGGGTCACCAGCCCGGGGAATCGGTTGCGTGCCGACACGGAGCGGGTTTCGTCGTGCGGCGATTCGCCCAGTTCGAGTGCTAGACGGGCTAGTTCCGGCCCGGCGATTTCTCGTTGTCCGCCCGGTGTACGTCGAGTCTCGACCCGTCCTTGGTCCGCCCAGCGGCGAACCGTATCGACGCTCACGCCCAGCAATTGCGCTGCTTCTCCCATACGAAACTTGTACATACGGTTAAATCATACTGAAAGCCTATGATTTACGGTAATACTTTGAGTGTGGGCCGTCCGCGGAGAAGCCCACCCGCGGAGAAACCCATCTGAAAGGCCCCGTGGGGCCGTAGTCTCAATCCATGGCGAATTTGCTGGCACAGACCGGAGACCTGCTCGATGCCTGCGGAGCCGAGCGCTCCTACATCTGCGAGCAGGTCTATGAGTGGACCGATAACAGACTCCTCGCGACAGGTGCGGACTGGCTGCTCGACCGACCCATCCGAATCCTGCTGATCGTCATCCTTGCCTGGATCGCTTCGAAACTGCTTCAGAAGTCGGTATTGAAGTTCGCCCAGACGATCGCCAACTCACCGACGGATCCCCGCTTGCAGTCTCTTCGAGAGCGGGGACCGGGCAAGTTGTTGATGGAGGAACGGGAACTGAAGCGTGCCTCGGCGCGCGCCGAGACCATCGGGCTGGTCCTGCGGAGCATCGGCGTCGCGGGAGTCTGGATTGTGGCGCTGTTCATGATCCTCGGCCAACTAGACATCGACCTGGCTCCCTTGATCGCAGGCGCCGGTATCGGTGGTCTGGCATTGGGTTTCGGGGCACAGTCGATCGTCAAGGACTTCCTTTCAGGACTGTTCATGCTCATCGAGGATCAATACGGTGTCGGCGACATCGTCGACGTCGGCAGCGCTTCGGGCACCGTCGAGAAGGTGTCTCTGCGCTCGACGACCATCCGCGACGTGAAGGGAACGGTATGGCATGTGCCCAACGGCACAATTTCCAGGGTCGGAAACTCGAGCCAGCTCTGGTCCCGCGCCCTGCTGGATGTGGAAGTGGCCTACGACACTGACCTCGAACTGGCCCGCGAGGTCATCCAGCGCGTCGGCGACAGCTTGTGGGAAGACCCCGAATGGGGCGGCGACGAGTTGATGGAGCGTCCAGAAGTCTGGGGAGTCCAGGACCTTGGTGCTTCGGCCGTCGCGTTGCGATTGGTGGTCAAGACTGAGCCCTCCAAACAATGGGCCGTCGAGAGGGAGCTGCGCATGCGGCTCAAGGTTGCGTTCGACGAAACGGGGATAGAGATCCCCTTCCCGCAGCAGACCGTATGGCACCGGAATGTCGACGCGGTCGGCCATGAGGCCAAGGAGATCAAACCGGCGGACAAGTCCGAATCCGAGGACAAGCCGGAGTCCAAGAAGGCCAAAGTCGGCTCTGATTCTGAGTCACAAGGCGACGACTAGACCAACAAGAACGGCTCGCTCCGCCGAGGGCGGCTGATTCGCTGCGCTGACTCTGCGCGTTCTAGGGTTCCGCCATGACTGACGCCAACAGCGACGATTCCAACCGCGAACTCCATGACGACGTCGTTTCGGGCAAGACTTGGAACGAGTTCTGTGACTCCCTGAAAACCGCCGGCGAGATGATTCTTGAGCGTTCCGAGTCCGATCTCGACAGAGCAGAGGGATTCCGGTTCTTGAGCCGTCTGACCAGGGGCGGCCTTGCCAGCTTCGTGGAGGGTGGCGACATCCGGTTCCCGATCATCAAGCCCCTGCCCGACCAGGTCAAGATCGGTTCGGACAATCCGGACGCGGCCTACATGGCGTGTTCGATCGATGGACGGCTCAACTACAAGGTTTCGGGAAATCGGGGCACCGTCCACTATCTGTCCTTCAGCGCGTTCTCCGGAAACTACGGAGCTGCTCAGGAGCGTCTCGGCGTGATGGGTTTCATCGACGGCAGCGACCTGTTGATCAACGAGAACGGCAACTTTGAGCTCTTTGTGGGGCCGACGCCGCATGACCACAACTGGGTCAAGACCGATCCGGAACCCGGGATGCTGGCGATACGTCAGTTCTTCCTCGACCGCAGTACTGAGGTGCTGCCGACCCTGCGCATCGAGTGCCTGGACCATGACGAATTGCCGGAACCGTTGAGCCCGGTGCAGTTCGGCAAACAGCTCCAGGGAGCGATGATGTTCGTGGCGGGCTGCTCACAGATCTTCACCGATTGGGCTGACGAGTTGATCGACGAGGTCTCCAATGCGATGCACACCAAGGCAGGTCCTATGCAGGGTGCCTGGGGTGACCCGAACCAGATCTTCTACCACGGCGGGTACGACCTGGCCGACGGTGAGGCGCTGTTGATCGAGTTCGTCCCGCCTGAGTGCTACTACTGGAACTTTCAGGTCGACAACCGCTGGATGGAGAGCCTCGACTACCGCTGGCTGCCGGTGACGGTCAACAAGCACACCGCGCACTATGAACCGGACGGTTCGGTGAAGATCGTGTTGTCGGCATCCGACCCGGGGTTCGGCAACTGGATGAGCACCGACGGCCACCCGAGGGGCTGTATCGGCCTGCGCTGGAACCAGGCGGCAGAAGACGTCGAACCGACCCTCACGGTGATCCGCCCGTTCGATTAGTTCTCAAACCGACTGGCTCAGCGGCGGCGGACCAGAGTGACCCCGTCGCCGATGGTGAGCAGCACGGCTTCGACCCGCTCGTCGGCGGCCACGTGGTCGTTGAAGGCTCGCAGTGCCTCGGTGTCGGGGTCCTGGGCTCCAGAGCCCTCGAGGATCATTCCGTGCCAGAGTGTGTTGTCGACCAGAATCACCCCTCGCGGCGACAGGCGGGGCAGGATCTCCTCGTAGTACGACATGTAGCCGGTCTTGTCGGCGTCGATGAACGCCAGGTCGATCTTCGGTTCGGGTGGCAGGGATCGGAGGGTCTCGATTGCCGGAGCGATTCGCAATTCGATTCGGTCAGCTACGCCGGCCATCTCCCAGTGCTCTTTGCCGATGCTGGTCCATTCTTCGCTGATGTCGCAGCACAGCAGACGGCCGCCGGGCGCCAGTCCCCTCGCTATGCAGAGGGCCGAGTATCCGGTGAACGTTCCGACCTCAACCGCGAACTCGACTTTCAGAACCGTGGTGAGCAGCGTCATGAACGCGCCCTGGTCGGTTCCGATCTGCATCCCGGCGAAGCCCTCAGTCCTTTCGCTGGTGGCCGCGATCAGGGCCTGCTGGACTTCGTCGGGCCGGGTCGAGTGAGCCGCCGCGTAGGCGACGAGGTCCGCGGGCATGGCACTGTTTCGTGGCACTGGAGTCTCCTTACTCATTTCAGTTTTGTGATTAGGCAAGTCTTGTGGTCAGGCAAGTCTTGTGACCAGGTCAGGCCCCAGCTCTTCAACCGACACTGCGCCGCACAGAGCCATGGTACGGCGCATGCCGTCGTCGAAGAAGTCGAGCAGCCAGTCGACGCCGAGTTCGCCTGCGGCGCCCAGGGCGTAGAGGTACGGCCGCCCGGCCATGACCGCGTCCGCGCCGAGGGCACGGGCTTTGACGATGTCTGAGCCTCGCCGCACTCCGCCGTCGGCGATTATCTCGATGCTGCCACCGGCGGCTCCACGGCATGGCGCCACCAGGTCGATCGGTGCTGGGGCCCCGTCGAGTTGACGGCCGCCATGGTTCGACAGGCACACAGCATCCGCGCCGCGCTCGACGCACAGCAGGGCGTCGGCTGTGGTCTGCACGCCTTTCACGATCAGCTTGCCGTCCCATTGTGAGCGGAACCAGTCGATGTCGTCCCATGACAGCGCCGGGTCGAACTGTTTCGCCATGTGTTCTGAGAGCACGACTGCGCTGGTGCCGTCGGGTTCGTCGTCGCCTCTGCGGCTCGATGTCACGTTGGCGAAGACGATGGGTTCGTTGCGCAGGAACTGCCAGGTCCACGCGGGCCGCAGCATCCCGTCGACTATGGTGCCGAGCCCGAGTTTCGGCGGGAGTTCCATCCCGCGCCTCACGTCACGTTCCCTTCGTCCCAGCATCGGCGCGTCGACGGTCACGACCAGCGCCTCGTAGCGGGCCTCGGCGCAGCGGGCGATCATGTCGGCGAGCAGTTCCCGGTCCTTCCAGACGTATACCTGGAACCACAGACGGCGCTCGCCCTCTCCTGCCCAGGTGACGCTGTCGCTGGCCGCGGCGAACTCTTCGATCGATCGGGTGCCCATTGTTGAGAGCGTGCAGGGGATGCCTAGGCGGGCCGCGGCTCGTGCTACTGCCAACTCGCCCTGTGGATCGGCGATACGGGTGAATCCGGTGGGGGCGAGCACCAGCGGCAGTGGTGTCGGTCGCCCCAGCAGCATGGCTGAGGGATCGACTGCGGAGACGTCCCGCAAGACTCGGGGACAGAAGCCCAGTCTTTGATAGGCACCCGTGTTGGCCGCGAGGGCCACTTCGTCTTCAGCGCCTCCGTCGATGTAGTCGAAGACCCCGGCAGGAAGTCGTTTCTTTGCGAACCTCCGAAGGTCTGCGACATTGGCGCAAGCGTTGAGCCGCCGCTGTGCAGCGTTGAACTCCAGCTTGCGGAACCGCAGAACTGATCGCAGCGAATCAAACATTGGTCCGTTTACTTTGCATAGGGCTCAACTCTGCTCAAGGAGCTAGTCTAGGTTCATGCGGAGATGTCTTCGGACATCACGCGATGGGGCGGGTGAGCTACGCGGTGCGAACAACCTGAGGAGTTGATATGCAGCCCGGGTCGCTCCGCGACAAACAACTGCAGTCGCTCGCCAAAGAGAACCGCAAGGGCATCGTTGGCAGCGAGACGGACTGGTTGGAATGGAAGAGCGCACTTGACGTCTTCGTCGGTGAGGCTCCCTCCACACGCCGGCTGTCGGTCGGCTGGAGTGCGACCTCGAAGAGCGCCAGCGGGGTGGTGCGCGGGACAACCGAATTGCCTCTCGCCGATACGCCGGTGGCGTTCGACGGCTTCAAGCACGACCTCGATTTGAGTTAGCGAGACAAGGGCCAACGAGCGTCGTCGTGGCCGACTCCTGCACGGTCCAGTGCGTCCAGCCAGTCGCGCCTGACCACGAGGACTCCAAGGAGAAATCCGACGAATGATTGGAGTGGGGTCGGAACCGCAGCGCCTGGGCTGCGCGACGACCCCGTTCTCATAGAAACGTCACTCCGGCGTAGTAACGTAAGTTCGCTTCCTATGGACTCCCCCTTTCAAGACCCCGCTGTCGACCCTGTTCTTTGTTCTCCCTACGACCCACCCGACCGTAGAGCAGCCCCTTTTGTCGTTATCGCCGATAACTGGGAGGCTCAGTAGTGTCCTCGACGCAAGAGCACTGGTCTCGCGTTGATCAGATCGTGAGTGGTCAGCGGTGTCAACTGCCCGGTGAGGCGGGGCTCGTGGTTGTTGACGTGCTCGTGCCGACTTCTGACGGCGTAGACCTGTATGTGACCGATGCGAGTGCTGGCGAGCTTCGCAAGGTGTCGCTCACGTCCGCGCAGGTCGAGAATATCAAGGTGATTCAGGAGGACGGGGCGGCATCACCCGAGGTGGTGCTAGCAGGGTTGTGGAATGAATGGATGCTGGGGGCGGTGCGGTCGGCTCGCTCGACGGTGCTGGCTTCCACGACGCTGAAGCCGTATCCGCATCAGATGGACGCCGTCTACGGTCACATGCTGACCCAGCCGCTGCTGCGGTTCCTGCTGGCTGATGAGCCGGGCACGGGAAAGACGATCATGTCGGGGCTGTGGCTGCGTGAAGCCCAACGGCTTGGCCTTGCGAAGCGTGCGTTGGTTGTGTGCCCGGCGCACCTGGTCATCAAGTGGAAGGCTGACTTCAGGCGCTTCTTCGGGCAGGACTTGCGGGAGGTGACCGCCGAAACGATCCGTCAGCGTGCTCTCGCCGGCTCCGACGACGACTTGTGGATCGTTTCGTTGAACCTGGCAGCTATGAACAAACCGCTTCGGGATGCCCTGCACCCCGATGAAGCTGGATGGGATGCGGTCATCTTTGACGAAGCACACCGGATGACCCCCACAGCAGAAACGTTCCACAGGGTCGGGAAGGAACTCTCGGCCAGGGTGCCTCATGCAGTGTTCTTGACCGCTACACCACACCGGGGCGACGAGTGGTACTTCCGGAGTTGCTGCATCTTGTCGATCCCGATGTGTTCCCCACGAGCAGCGAACCTGGCAGCGGTCTGCCCAAACGCCGACGCTCCGACCAGCAGGAACCCAGGAGCACTACTCCGCTGACTCCGGGGCCGTTGCACTTCTTGCGGCGGATGAAAGAAGAACTGGTCGACTACGACACCAAGAGCCTCCTGTTCAAGGAGCGTGAAGCTGTCAACGTCAAAGTGCAGATGAACCCGACGGAGCAGCGGTTCTATGACCGGGCGCAGGATCTAGTCCTGACGTACTTCCCTGTGAAGGGGCGTACGCTCGCTGCAATGGTCTACGGCAAGAGGGCCGCTTCGTCGCTTTACGCGTTGGCAGAGACTCTGCGCCGACGCTCCGACAAGATGGGAACGGGTGACACTCCAGCAGCCGAGTCCGATGCCGACACTGACGATGACGACGACGCGAACGAAGAGCAGGTAGTCGGCGCCGCATCGGTAGACGCCAAAGCCGAGAAGCAAGCGATCAGCGAAATGCTCGCAGAGTTGGAGCCGATGCTTGACCCTGACCGGCTCGCGTTGGACGAGTTGAACGTCTCCAAGTGGGAGCCGATGATCCAGCGCCTGAACGAGAACGGGATCAGCCCCGGCTCCGGCGAACAACTTGTCGTCTTCACTGAGTACGCCGACACCGCCGACTGGCTCATCCGAGCGTTCAAGGACACCGGTTTCACAGCAGAGCGCTACTCCGGTGCGGACAACCACGTCGAACGGGCAGCGATCCAGAAACGGTTCATGGACTGTCAGTTCGAGGTCATCGTCTCCACCGACGCAGGCAACGAGGGGATCGACTTGCAAGTAGCGAACGTGTTGGTCAACTGGGACATCCCTTGGTCGCTGGTCCGGTTGGAACAGCGGATGGGCCGCATCCATCGCATCGGCCAAGAGAACAAGGTCACGCTCTACAACATGGTCGCTCTGGGCACCCGCGAGGGAGACGCCCACCAGCGGCTCCTCGACAGGCTGATCGAAGCAGCCAACGAACTCGACGGCAGGATGTTCGACAGCCTCAACGCGATCATGGAACGAGTCGAGTCCGGCACGACACGGGGTGATTGCGCGAGCCTGCTGAGGCTGTTCTATGACTCCAGCCCGAGCGGGGCATCTGCGGGGGGGTGTCCCTGTCTTGTTGTCAAGCGGCGTGAGGGAGTTTTTTGGATTGGGGTTGGTGTTGGGTTGGTTGGTAGGGGGTTTGGGTTTTGAGCATGGCCAAGATGATGTCGCAGCGTTTGGTGGGTTGCATCTGACTTCGCGCGACAGATTCTGAGTTTTTTCAAGTCGCATCGGGCAGGGTTGGCGGTACTAGTTCAGGAGGCTGCAGCCTATGAGTTCTGTGCAGAGAAAACCGAAGAAGTTGTTGACAGCAGAGCAGAAGTACGACTTGTGGGTGCGGATGCTCACCGGTCAGGTCACTCAGGCCCAGGCAGCTGCGGAGGCCGGTGTGGACCGGTCGGTGATCGCCCGGCTGCGTGCTGTTGCACGCGACGGGGCGGTCGCGGCTTTGGGTTCGTCAAAGCCCGGCCGTCGGCGTCAGACCCAAGCCGAAGCAACCGAGGCAGCAGCGTTGCGTGTCGAGGTGGAACGCCTGGGCCGTACTGTGGTCGAACAAGCCGTGGAGCTGGCGGTGCTGCGGGGAAAAACGGGTTGGGGATGAGCGGTCCTGTCCCCGCCCGCGTCGACGGGACCGCCAAGGCTGTGCTGCTGGGGTTGATCGACGACGCCACCGCGGCGGGCTGGACGCACAGCCGTGTCTGCACGGTGCTGGGTTTGGACCGCCGCCGGGCATGGCGCTGGAGCCTGCGCCGCGCCGACGGCACTCTTGACGATGCCCGCCCCGGGGGACGTCCGATCCACAGTCTGCTTGATTCTGAACGCGACGAGATCATGGCGCTGTTCGACGAGTGGGGCGATGTTGACCGGTCGCATCGCAAACTCGCGCACCGCGGCTCCTACCTGGGCCGGGTGTGGGTGTCACCCTCGACGGTGGACCGCGTACTGGCAGGTCACGGCCTCGCACTGGCCGGCACACCACGCCCCGCCCGGACAGTCAAGACGCCGTGGCCGGACTGGTGTGAGTGGCGACCCAACCAACTGTGGTGCTGGGACGGCACCCAGTTCGGGGCATGTAAACCCGCCAAACACGCCTACGCGATCGTCGATGTCGTGTCCCGCAAATGGATCGCCACCCATCTCACACCGGCACCGGACTCGGTCGCTGCTCGGGTCCTGTTCGCCAAAGCACTCCAAAACGAAGGACTCCTCACCGACGAGGCCGCCGCCCAGCTCGACAACCCCCACGCAGAGTTGCCCGACAACAACGAGATCCCGCTGCTGCTCGCAGTGTCAGACAACGGACCGGAGATGCGCGCCGGTGACACCGCCCGATTCATGGCCATGTGCTCCATCGCCCAACACTTCGGACGGCGCTCCACACCCACCGACCAAGCCTGGATCGAGTCCCTGTTCAGCCACATCAAAAACGAGCATCCCCACCTCGAAACGCTCGACGACCCCACAGACCTCACCCGAGAACTCGAACGCGTCCGCGACCACTACAACACGGTGCGGCTCCACGAAGGCATCGGATACGTCACCCCCAACGACGAACACACCGGACAAGGCGACCAAATCCGACAAGCACGCCAACACGGACTCCACCAAGCCGACCAGCAACGACGCGCCTGGCACCGAAACCAACCGCTAACATGACAAACCAACCACCACCACACACCCACCAATGCGACTTGAAAAAACCCGCAACTTGTCGCGAAGAGTCAGATAGACCTCACAACCGCCTCGAAGAAGGCGAAATCGCCCACATCAACCAAACCACGCAGATCACCATCACAGGCGAACAAGACGTCGCCGACAACCTCGAAGACCTAGCCAAAGAAGCAGGAACCGGCGTAAACATGATCCAACTATGAAGCGAGAGGGACGAACCTCCAGAAGGAGACATTCTTCCTCGACGACGGAGCCGCTTCCGTCTCGCCATTCGAGAAATCCGTTACAGCCAACCCATGGGCACTGTCCAAGACCGTTGAAATTGCAAGGCTTGGGACTCACGCGCCAACCCTGTTAGGGCAGACATAGTCAACGAACCCGGCGCTATCGAACTCATGCGACGTGCTTGGAGTCTGGCGGAAGGAGAAGTCGAAATGTCGGCGGCGCGCCATGGTCTGGCGACGCTTGGCGGCGCCGAGGAGCTGATGGCGGATTCAGGTCTGCAAGGCGAGCCCAGCGAAGCTGCGCTCCTCGCGTCGATGGCTGCCGTCGCGCAAGGCGATCTCGACCAAGCGCTCGCGTCGATTCAGCCCCACAAGTGGGACTCGATGGGTCACGCCAAAGTTGTATGCGCCTCTCGATGCGGCCGACCGCGGTGAGCACGCAGACCACCAGCCTGTATCTGTGGACTGTGTTGGGCAACCGGGCAGCACGCCCAGCGGAATGAGTAGCGTGAACATTACACGATGAGGAACATGTTGCATTTTCTGCGAATCGTTGCATAAATGTGATATTCTTGCATTTATGCAGCCTAGTAACCCGTTCACTCCGACTTTCGGATACGCACCGCATGTTCTGATCGGTAGAGACGGACTACTCGCCGCGTCGGCTCAGGCTATCGAAGCTGGACCGGGCGCCAGCCGATACACCACGGTGTACACAGGGCCACGCGGGTCGGGCAAAACGGTGCTTCTCAACGAGATCGAGAACCAAGCCGCGCAACAAGGCTGGGTCGTCGTCTCCGTGGACGCCGGCAGCGCCGGGGTCGGCGAACGAATCTCTGAG
This sequence comes from Acidimicrobiales bacterium, assembly GCA_963662455.3. GTDB lineage: Bacteria > Actinomycetota > Acidimicrobiia > Acidimicrobiales > Aldehydirespiratoraceae > VXYK01. Next base: position 39,030 of record CAXXNK020000006.1, on the reverse strand, counting down.
ATGATCGACTGGGCACGCTCATTCAGCGACAACCCCGACGATGACGAACAGACAACAACAGTCAAAGGCGTACGGGTCGGACCGTTCTACGCTCACCGCGAAACCCTACGACGAATGGAACCCCGATGGGGTCTGCGACGGCAGCTCACGGAACTAGCAGCCGCAGCAGATGAACACGATGCTGGTGTGCTGCTGTCAGTCGATGAGATGCACCGTTGCGACTCAGAATCGTTGCTGTGGCTCGCCAACGACCTTCAACATGTGTCCAAACGCCAGCGGCTGCCGTTGGCGTTCGCCGGTGCGAGTCTGCCCGAGATCAAACACACCTACCTCGAAGACGACAGGTTCTCGTTCTTCCGGCGCTGCGACTCCGTTGACCTCCCGACGCTCGACGCAGCCGACGCGATCCGGTTCTTCACAGAGTCAGTCAAAACTGGAGGCGGTGCCTGCACGCTCGAAGCTGCACGGATGCTCGCTGACGCTTGCGGAGGACTCCCGTACCATCTCCAACTCCTTGGAGACCACGCCTGGCGCATCGCCGGCGCACCTACCGGCGAAATCACCGGTCATGCAGCCACCGAGTCGATTCTGCTCACTGAGACTGTCATGCAGGAACGTGTCTACCGTCCGACGCTCAACAGCCTCACCGACACTGAACGCCGATACCTCAAAATGCTCCACGACCTCGGCGGCACAGCCACACGACGCATGCTCGGCGCCGGACGGGCACTCACCGCCGGTCAGATGGCCACAACTGAACAATGGCTGCTCAACAACGGCTGCATCCAAATATTGAACGCCGCCGAGAACCCGTCCGGCGGCGACACAGAAATCGGTTTCGGTTTCTCCGTCACAGCCGATACTGTCGCTGCTCAAACAACAATCGAAGCGGGCTACGAACCGTTGAACCTGCCAGACCAAGACCAACCAGGACGGGTGCGGGCGCTGTCACCGCGGTGCAACCAGGCGATGCCGCGGGCACGAGCAACGTGCATTCTCCGGCTCGGGCATCCAGGCGGGCACCGGAGCCGTTAGCAGCGCCAGATACCGGCACGCCGGTGAGATCGCATGTCGAGGCGTTCCGGGCCTGTCAGCACCGCTGCGGCCTTGGTTCGCAAGTCCAACGAGTTCGACATGGGGTGTGCGCGACCTGCTCTGACCTCGGTGTTGCAGCACCTCGCAGGAAAACCTTCACATCCTGAGAGGGGTTTTTGTCATATTTGGAGCCGAGACCGGATCGAGAAATCGGCGTTTCCCGAGGTCAGAGCGACGCGAAAGAGTCCTCGACCTTCACATCCGACACCTGCGGCCTGTCACCGGCAGAACCCTCACACCAGCCTGAAGGCAGGCACCGTCTGCGGTACGGTCTGTCAGAAATTTTGTGTATCCGGCTGTGATGGTTTTCATTTGATGTGGTCGGTTGTTGTTGCAGTGTAGGCGGCTTCGTACTCGTCGGGTGAGATGTCGTTGAGGCGGCTGTGGATGCGCACGGTGTTGTACCAGTGCACCCAGCCGAGGGTGGCGAGTTCGACGTCGTCGATGGTCCGCCACGGTCCTTGGCCGGGACCGCGGATCAGTTCGGTTTTGTAGAGCGCGTTGAGGGCCTCGGCCAAGGCGTTGTCATATGAGTCCCCGACCGATCCGATCGATGGCACCGCGGCCTGTTCGTCGAGGCGTTCGCTGTAGCGGATGCTGGTGAACTGGCTGCCGGCGTCGGTGTGCGCGACGAGGCCTTCGAGCCGGGTCCCTCGGTTCTGGCGGGCCATCACCCGACGCGTCGAGGACTGTCTGGGTTTTCATGTTCGACGCGACCCGCCAACCCACGATGCGGCGGCTGTGTGCGTCGGTGATGAAACACACATAGGCGACACCGGACCAGGTGGCGACGTGGGTCAGATCAGCGACCCACAGCCGGTTCGGCGCATCCGCGGTGAAGTCACGCTCGACGAGATCGGCCGGCCGTGCCGCGGCGGGGTCCGCTCGGGTGGTGGCCACCGTCTTTGTCCGGCGGACGCCTCGGATCCCCAACTGGCGCATCAGGCGGGCGAGGTGGTCGCGGCCGATGCCGTGCCCGGCGCGTCTGGCGGCGACCCACAGCTTGCGCGACCTGTACACGCAGTAGTTGGCCTGCCACAAAACCAACAACAGCGGCATCATCTGTGCGTCGCGAAGCGCACGCGCCGACGGTGCACGGCGCTTCGCAGTCCAGTACGTGCAGGGGGCCACCTGCAACGCTGCACAGACGGGCTCGACCCCGAACTCTTCGCGGTTGTCGTCGATGAACTACACGGTTATCGACCTCGGCGGTCGAGCTCCGCCCCGAAAAAAACCGCTGCACGCTGCAAAATCTCGTTCGCCCGCCGCAGCTCACGGTTCTGCTGACGCAACCTCTTGAGCTCCTCGCTCTCAACAGTCGACACCCCCGCCCGCGACCCGGCGTCAACCTCGGCTTGGGCCACCCAGCGGCGCAACGACTCCTCGCCATAACCCAACTGCCGAGCCACCCGAACGACCGTGCCCGACGAGGTGCCCAACTCCTCACGCAGCGCGAACACCATCCGCACCGCATGCTTTTTCTGCTCATCAGAGTAGCGGCGAGACCTCGCCGCCACCCTCGCTTGTGCATCCATAGATTCCATACTCGCTCCAATCCTTGGAGCCTGCGCAAAACCCAGGGTGAATCACCGTGCCCGCCAACAACAAACCCGCATCCCCCACCAAAGACCCGTTATCGAAACGAACCTCCACCCCATCGACCCCACCAGATATGCTGCTCACAACAAGTGCCTCCTCACATGTTTGAAATGCCTGTCTCAAACAACAGCATTCTCCCATGTCAGGAGGCCTTTCTAGTGGACGCCCCAACCCCCAACACCCAACCCCGCCGGTGGATCCAGGCTCAGTGAGCATGATGTTTCCACGGCTAGTCCCTGTCGGTTTTGTCGGGTTCGTTCGTGATCTCTACGAGTATCCCGTCCGATCCAGCGAAACCCTTCCCGCCAGTAGACACAGCTTCGCCGGCGCCGCCCCAACCGATGTTGCCTTGGTTCCCTACATTGCCGGCAATGGGAAAGCGAGGTCGGTCGGGTTGAGGACGGTCCGAGCGAATCACGATCCACAGAAACGAAGCCGAATCATATTCCTGGGCCAGACGCACATCGACGTCGCTCTTGTCTTTACCCACAATCCCCATGATGGTCCTGACCGCTTGGGCGTTGGCGAGCGCACTCTCGTGCACCCGCGCTAGGTGCGGTCCCCCGAGCATGATGGCTGCTTTCAGGAACGTTTCCTTAGACTCGCCGAGCCGACCTAGTGCGATGAGGGCGTTGCCTGCGTTGTGCGCCGCTGGTGCCGAACCGGGACATGCCTCGTAATCGGCGAGAGCTTCTTGGAACCTCCCCAAGGCGAAATAGGAGTTGCCTCGGTTGAAGTGCAGCATGTTTTCAAGATCCCAGGTCGCTGATTGGAGCGCTCGTCCGTAGTCGCTGATAGCCGCCTCGTGGTCGCCCATCGCTGCTTTTGTGTTGGCACGATTCGCGTACAGTTTGCATTGCCCGTACACGTCGAGTGAGTTGATGCGAGTCTCTGTCGCGTTCAGTATCTCCAGCGCGTTCTCGTACTCCCCGAGATCAACATAGGCGTTGGACAACACCAGTCGAGCAGTCCAGTCGTTCGGCTGGTTGCGTGTGTACAGCGACAATTTGTCGCGCGCTTCGGCAGCGTCGCCTTTGTGATAGCTACTCAGCCCCTGCTGCAGCAGGGCCTGAGTGTCCAGTTGTTGCACTCGATGGGTGACGCCGTTGGTGTTCGCGAAGCCGTGCAAGTCCGGGAACAGCGTCGAGGCGGTAATCCCAACAGCGGCTAGTTCCTCCCTCAACTGCTGCTTGTGGGCGTGCGGTACCAGGATCTTCTCGATTCGTTGGTCGTTGGGGCGTGATGCCATCAACGGCTTGCCCAAAAGCAAGATGCTGTGTTGTGCCACGACTCTTTCGCGAGCGCTGGAAATGGGTGGCGGCTCCCACGCGAGAAGGTCATGCGGTGGGATCAGCAACAAGGTCACCGTCGCTGTGAAGTCCGGCGGGTGTCCGTTGTTCACTGTGCGTCCCGGGTCGGTGGTGGGGCTGTAGGTAGTGTCGACCTTAAAAACAGCGCCTGCTGACTGTTGAGTGTTCGTTGCGTCGGCGGTTTCGCACGCGAACCACAAAGCAACTAACCCTGATCGTTCACGAGTATTCGTGAGCGGGTTGGGGGTGCGTGTTTTGGTGTGGTTTGGGGTTGGGGTTGGGGTGTGTGGTTCGCGGGCAGATGCGATTCTGGTGCATCCCAGGGTGTTGGTGGCGGGTTGGGGCGCGTCGGGTCGGGTTTTGGGCCGTGTCGGGTCGGGGTGCGAAGAACTGTTTATGGGGCGCCGGGGTGGCAGGCGTGCAGGAGTTGTGGTGTTGTGGGCCACCAGTGGAGCAGCCGCAGGGTCCATTTGCGTGAGGAGCGCACGAGTCTGGCGGGTGTGTGCCATAGCTGCCAGCGGAGGCGTTTGGGGGAGGCTTTGGCGAGGGGTCCGGTGAGGCGGAGTTGTTGGAACCATTTCACCAGCGTCAAGCTGAGCGCGACGAGTTGTGTCCAGGCGGTGTTGGCGTGGTAGTCGCTGAAGGGCATGCGGGCCAGGCCGGAGTCTTTGAGGTCGGCGATGGTGTTCTCGATGCGGGCGTGGGCTCTGTGGTGGGCGTCGAGTTCGGCTGGGTCGCCTGCGGCGTCGGTGTAGAACCCGCAGTAGCGCCAGTTGCTGGAGTCGAACAGGCTGCGTTGGGCGCCGGGGTGAAGCGGCTCGCGGCGGGCGATGAAACGGGTCTTGTCGGGCCAGTCGGAGAGGTCAACGAAACTGGTGAGTTCCGCGACCTGGGCGCGTTCGGCGGGTTCTTGGTCGCGGCGTAGTGCCTGCTGCCATGCCTCGGGGTCGATGCGGTTGCAGTCGATAGCGGCTGTTACCTGGTTGTTTGAGCGTGCTGTCATGAAGAACTCGACGTTGCGGGCCCGGCAAGCAGCGGCGATATGTGTGGAACAGCCCGCAGAATCAACACGCAACTGCAGCCGCCGGCGCGTCGTCTCTGCGTCGTCGTGTTCGCGGTGCCCCGCAGCGACGGAAGCGAGCCTGTCAGGTCCTCTGTGTAAGGGGGGTGGTTTGAGATAGTTGTCTGGGGCTGTTCGGCTCCGGGTTTACCGAAAGGACCATTGTGAGTGATATTCATCGAAACGAAGTGCCGGGTTTGCCGGTTGAGGCGGTGCCTCTGGTGTCTGAGGAGGTGTTGGATTCTCTGATGGAGAGGGTTCATGCCTCCGGCACCGATCTGTTGGGGCCTGACGGGTTGTTGTCGCAGGTGACCAAGGCGGTGTTGGAGCGTGCTTTGGCTGAGGAGTTGTCGGATCATCTCGGTTATGAGCGCGGCGACCCGGTGGGGGTCGGGTCTGGGAACTCTCGTAACGGGTCCACCCCCAAGCGTTTGCACACTGATGCGGGGACTGTGGATCTGGAGGTGCCCCGGGACCGTGAGGGCAGTTTCGAGCCGCGGATCGTGGCTAAGGGCCAGACGCGTCTCGACGGGTTCAACGACCGGATCGTCGCCTTGTACGCCAGGGGCATGACCGTTCGTGATGTTCAGGCCCACCTCCAAGAGATTTACGGGGTGGAGGTGTCCCATGACCTGATCAGCCGTGTGACTGACGGGGTTTGGGAGGAGCTCGACGCGTGGCGGTCCAGACCGCTGGACTCGGTGTATCCGGTGGTGTTCATCGACGCGTTGATGATCAAGATCAGAGACGGTCATGTAGCCAACCGGCCCGTGTATCTCGCTGTTGGCATAGACGTCGAGGGCCGTAAAGACATTCTCGGCATCTGGATCGGCGACTCCGACGGAGAAGGATCCAAATACTGGGCCGGTGTGCTCGCAGAGCTCACCAACCGGGGCGTGGCCGACGTGTTGATCGTCGTGTGCGACGGCCTCAAAGGCCTGCCAGACGCCATCGAGGCGGCCTGGCCCAAAGCCACAGTGCAGACCTGTGTGGTGCATCTGCTGCGGGCCTCTGGCCGCTACGCCTCCTGGAAACACCGCCGAGAGGTCTCAGCAGGGCTCAAAGCCGTGTACACCGCCCCCAGCGCAGACGCCGCCCGAACAGCCCTCGACGACTTCGAGGCCGGCATCGGAGCCCGCTACCCAGCTATCGTGGCGCTGTGGCGCAACCGATGGGAACAGTTCATCCCGTTCCTCGACTTCCCCCCAGAGGTCCGCCGGGTGATCTACACCACCAACATGATCGAGTCGGTCAACTACCAACTCCGTAAAGTCACCCGCAACCGAGGACACTTCCCCAACGAACGAGCAGCGCTCAAACTGCTGTACCTCGCCATCAGAAACATCAACACCAAAAGAGGAGGACCACAAGGAACAAACACCCCAGGATGGACAGCCTGCATCAACCAGCTCGCCATCCGCTACCCAGGCCGACTACCACTCGGCTAACATGACCACCACCACCCCGCCTTACACAGAGCATCTGACACCTCCACGGAAGCAGGAAGCTGCGCCACAGCAGCGTCGAGGACCTCTATATGGTCGCTGATGTTGTTGGCCGCGGCGTTGCCGGGCCGCAGCATGACCGACAGCGGCTCACCATCATCGGTGACACACAGCATCGGATGGAACCCGAACCCGCCCTTGAAATGCGCCGCCGTGCCGGTCTTGTTCTGCGAATGGACCTCCACCAGCGTCGAGTCGATGTCCAACACCACCGGAGCAGACGACTCCGTGTCGCCGCGGCGCTCCCACACATCTGAACGCACACCAGCCACAGCCGAAGCGAGGCCCTCCAACACATCAGGACCCAAACCCCGCAGCGTGCGGTACAGAGTCGAATCAGACGCCACCTCCCCAAACAGCACCCGCTGAGCACGCAGATGCTCAATATCCGCGCACGCCTCCCCGCCCCCGGCGAGCATCAACAACAAATGAACCAGCACCTTGCCCCGGTCATGGACCGGGGCCCGCTCACCAGCCGCCGGCACCACCGCCGACAACGCCTCGGAAAGCCCCAAACCGTCAGCGAAACGCCCCAACGCGAACAAACCCGCATGCGCCGCGACCTGATCACCGCCACCCGTCACCCTCACATCACAAGTGCTGCTAACCTGCATCTCGGAGATGCCCCTTTCTGTGGAACCGAAACGTGCTAACCAACACACATCGTCCCACACCAAAGGGGCTTTTCCGCGGACGCGCACCCCCCAAAACCACACACCCATGAACAATCAGGGCTAATGGGTTGCGTGAGAAGTCGATCAGTGACGTTGCCGAACCCAAGTGCTGAAGTTGACACAACACTTCTAGATCTGTGAACGTCACGCCGTCGACTGTGTCGAATCTCCGGTTGCGGAAATCTGAGATCAGGTTCTTGTTGTACGTGATCTGTTGATCGTTGGGTACTCCAGCGCTGCCACTTGCGGCAGCAGAGCGGCTCAAGCGTCGGTATGCCGAGGAGTGCAACTCCCACTCTGCGGCGAGTTGGCCTCTGTACGCAAACGACTTCGCGGCGGTGACGTTACCGCCGTCGTCTAATAGCCGGTTGACGTACTTAGATAGCAGAGTGCCCGACGTCGGCTGCTGTGATGTCATACGTTCAGGCTAGTTGTGGGCTGTTCGCTCAACTCAGTGGCAGTGTTCCGTGTCCCGCGGCATTGGTTGGTTGTCTGACGCTGCTTGAGCGTCTTGGGGTTCGAGAACACACCGACAATCCGGCACAGGCGCCCTGAGTGTCACGGTGAACGGTTGCGCGAACCCACACTCCATCGCTGTGAGCACCCGACCTGTCTCAGATATATGGCTCTTCGCGTTTCAGGGTGGTGTGATGGTGTTGAGGAGTGCCCAGTTGGGTTTGCCGGCGTAGAGGAGTGCGCGGATGCGGTAGTTGTTGAAGTTGGTGAATCCGAACGCGACGCGTTTGACGCGTTTGATCAAATTGTTGGCGGCTTCGGTGGCTGCGTTGGTGACCCGGGCGCGATGCCAGTTCGAGATCTGGGTGCTCCAGCGGTGGAGGGTCCGGCCGAGTTTGTTGATCTCGTCGGGCAGCCACGGGTCTTGGAACTCGTCAGCGAGTTGCTCGACGGTCTCGGCGCCGGTTTCGGGGTCGGCGATGTCATAGATGCCTCGCAGGGTTTCTTTGGCGTGCCAGGCGTTGCGGACTTCTCCGTGGGGGTCGCCGGCTTCGAGCAGTCCGGTCAGTTTGGTCCAGCCGTTGCCGGTGATCCGTTCAGAGCCCGACACGAGCAGTTTCCGGGCCCGGTACAGCGGGTCGTCTTTGCGGCCGCGGTGCCCCATGGTCTGGTTCTGGACCCGGCGGCGGACCTCGTCGAGGGCGGTGTTGGCGAGTTTCACGACGTGGAACGGATCCGCGACCTGTTCGGCGTGCGGCAGTGCTGTGTCGAACGCGGCCCGGTACGGGCCAGACAGGTCAAGCGCCGCCCAGACGATGTTGTTGCGCCACTGCTGAGGCCGCTCGAACAGCCATTTCGCGGGTGCCTCAGCGGTTCTGTGTGGGACTATGTCAAGGAGCTGTCCCCGTCCGACATCAACTATGCCGGTCCCCCAAGCCTTGGTCCTAAACCGGCCCCGCTTCCACATCAGATGCTCGTCAAGCCCCAACGCCACGGTGTCACCGATCCGTTCAACATCAGCTTCAAGCAGCGCCCTCACCCCAACGCTGCACCGACCCGTTCACCGGATGCCAACTACAACCCAGTTCCTCAGCGGCCTCTTTGAGCGGGCGGCCACGACCGGCCTGGCGCGTGACCCAACGACCCGCCCGTGTCGTCAACCGCTCCCGAGGCGGGCCGATCACAGGGTCCTGTTCAGTGACCGTGCCCGCCGCGCACTCCGAGTTCGGACAACGCCAACGGCGTTTGTGCCACACCAACCGCGTCGCCCGCCCGAACGCCGGGAGGTCCACCAACTCCACGGTCCGCTCACCGTTGGACCACAACGGTCCGCCACAGGCCTCGCAACCCGGCCGAGGCGCCCGCCGACGGACATGCACCTGTGTTGCATCTGACTTCGCGCGACAGGTTCTGAGTTTTTTCAAGCAGCATCAGGCAGGGTTGATGGTCTTAGGGCAGGAGGCTGCAGCCTATGAGTTCCGAGCAGAGAAAACCGAAGAAGCTGTTGACAGCAGAGCAGAAGTACGACTTGTGGGTGCGGATGCTCACCGGTCAGGTCACTCAGGTCCAGGCGGCCGCGGAGGCTGGTGTGGACCGGTCGGTGATCGCCCGGCTGCGGGCTGTCGCCCGCGACGGGGCGGTAGCGGCGTTGGGTTCGTCGAAGCCTGGCCGGCGGCGTCAGTCCCAAGCCGAGGCGACCGAGGCAGCAGCGCTGCGCTCGGAGGTGGAACGCCTGGAGCGTACTGTGGTCGAACAAGCCGTGGAGCTGGCGGTGCTGCGGGGAAAAACGGGTTGGGGATGAGCGGTCCTGTCCCCGCCCGCGTCGATGGGACCGCCAAGACGACGCTGCTGGAGTTGATCGACGACGCCGTCGCGGCGGGATGGACGCACAGCCGGGTCTGCACGGTGCTGGGGGTGGACCGCCGCCGGGCGTGGCGCTGGACCCAGCGCCGCGCCGACGGCACTCTTGACGATGCCCGCCCCGGGGGCCGTCCGATCCACAGCCTGTTGGGTTCTGAACGCGACGAGATCATGGCGCTGTTCGACGAGTGGGGGCACATCGACCGGTCACATCGCAAACTCGCGCACCGCGGCTCGTACCTGGGCCGGGTGTGGGTGTCACCCTCGACAGTGGACCGCGTTCTTGCAGGTCACGGCCTCGCACTGGCCGGCACGCCCCGCCCCGCCAAGAAAACCAAGACACCGTGGCCAAACTGGTGTGAGTGGCGACCCAACCAACTGTGGTGCTGGGACGGCACTCAGTTCCCGGCATGTAAACCCGCCAAACACGCCTACGCGATCGTCGATGTCGTGTCCCGCAAATGGATCGCCACCCATCTCACGACAGCGCCGGACTCGGTCGCTGCTCGGGTCCTGTTCGCCAAAGCCTTGCAAAGCGAACAGCTCCTCACCGACGAGGCCGCCACCCGGCTCGACAACCCCAACAGCGACCTCCCCGACAACAACGAGATCCCGCTGCTGCTCGCAGTGTCAGACAACGGACCGGAGATGCGCGCCGGTGACACCGCCAAGTTCATGGCCCTCTGCTCCATCGCCCAACACTTCGGACGGCGGTCAACACCCACCGACCAAGCCTGGATCGAGTCTCTGTTCAGCCACATCAAAGGCGAACACCCCCACCTCGAAACGCTTGACGACCCCACAGACCTCACCCGAGAACTCGAACGCGTCCGCGGCCACTACAACACGGTGCGGCTCCACGAAGGCATCGGCTATGTCACCCCCAACGACGAACACACCGGACAAGGCGACCAGATCCGCCAAGCACGCCGCGACGGACTCCACCAAGCCGACACGCAACGACGCGCCCAGCACCGAAACCAACCGCTAACATGACAAACCAACCACCACCGCACACCCACCAATGCGACTTGAAAAAACCCGCAACTTGTCGCGAAGAGTCAGATACACCTCACACCCCCAACGGCTCACCAACCTCGTCGACGACGCCGCACACCTCCACGTCGCCCAAACCCACCAACAACTCACACATGCGTGTAGAGTCAACATCCACAGGGATCCTCCAGTTTCTCGGTTGCTTATCTGCCCGATTCTGGAGGATCTCCCGCGTTCAGCCGCGGACCCTCACCGCGCCGACTCCACCCTCAAACGCGAAGAGCCACAAAACCATGCGCTGCTCGTCAAAGAACTCAAACCCGCCATCGGGCGGTTCAAACAACTCGACGATGACGACCAGACAGCGTTTCGCGACCGGCTGGGCGCGTTCGTGCGTCTCTACACGTTCTTGAGCCAGATCCTCCCCTACGCCGACAGCGACCTCGAAAAGCTCGCAGCATTCGCGCGGGCGCTGTTGCCCAACCTCCGCGACGACGACAACGGACCGCTGAGCATCGAAGACTATGTCGAAATGGAGTTCTACCGCCTCCAATACGTCTCCACAGGGATCATCGAACTAGACGACGAAACCACAACCGTCAAAAGCCCTACAGCGACAGGCACCGGACGCTCAGACGAGGACGAAGCCCCGCTCTCAGAGATAATCACCAACCTCAACGACCGGTTCGGTACCGAGTTCAACGAGACAGACCGGCTGTTCCTAGAGCAACTCCACCAAGACGGCACGAACGACGAGAACATCAGCCAGACCGCCCGTGCCAACCCGCTCGACAAGTTCGACCTCGCTGTCAGACAAGACCTGCTGAAGCTGATGATCCAGCGGATCGACAGCAACGGCGATCTAGTCAAAAGGTGCTCCAACGAACCCGATTTCGGAGAGATCGTGCTCGCCGGACTCGCCAAAGCCATCCACGAAACAGTCACACAAGACAGCGAGAGGTAGTTGACTTTGTGCCAGCAACCGAAACCATCCGATAGCACTACCGGCTCCAGCCAAGTCGATGACAACAGTCGCGAGGTGTCCGAGATCATCCTGTTCGAGAGCAGGGAACGTCGCAAGGGACAGGAGTACAGGCTGGAGCATTATCAGAAACTGTCGATTCAGGTTTTTGCATGGACGCTTGTGTTCTGGTCGATATTCGTCTCCCAACGTGACCTTCCAACATCTTCATCCTGGTTCTGCGTAGCTGCGATTGCCGGAGTGCTCTCACTGATCGCAACGGCGTACACCATCCTGCCGAGTAGTTGGACAGAAGCTCCCCGAATCCAGACCATGGTCACGAGCTATTACGAGGAAGGCAGACCGCGTCGAGAGTTGGAGCGCAGTCTGATGGCGAACATGGAGAAGACCTTCCACGAGAACGAGGCACGGTTAGACAAGATGGTCTTCGCTGTGCGAGCAGAAAGCGCTGCCTCACTGGTGAGCGTCGTCGCCTTGGGCACAGCGGTCACCTTGTAGGATCAAGCCATGAGCGACAACGAACCTCCGAGTGGTGGGGACAGCAAACCGCCGACCCCTCCTGCTGAACCCCCTCCCCCGATTGGGTCCCATATCTCAAAGCGCACCAAAGCGCCACCGAAGACGAACACACGCGAACGCTCATGAACGGCCCTGAAGCTGACTGGCGAACCGGTCAACCACATAGACGACTCCTAGCCAAGCCCGAGCCAAGCGACGGGTGATGCGAGGGTCGGAACCGGTGCCGACGTGTGGTGCGAGGGTCGGAACCGGCGCAGGCGGGGTGATGCCAGGGTTCTGGCTTCCTAAGGTTTGGGAATCATATTCTTGCTCCCCTGAACCGATCTGCCGATCCGGTTACCAGCACTGACAAGCCTGCCAGGCGTGTCCGCAACGGAAAGCCCCACAACCGAGCAAAGGAAGTGTCACTGCTCGTCCCCTAGAGCATGTCTCCACAGAAACGGGGGAACCTCAGATTCTTGCGAGTTGACTTCCCATGCATATAGGAAGCGTTACAGCTGTTCTGTAGAGTGCCGGATGACTCTGGCGAATCGCCCGACGGGATCAGGGAGGGCACCCCGGCGAAGGAATTCTACACAGCCTTTGGAGCGGCTACATGGGCGCGAGGGTCTGGCTTCTGCTGATACTCGTGGTCTTGGAACGCAAGGATTCAGTGGCAATTGGCTACTGCAGCGAGATGGAAAGGAACAATTGGTGCTTCGTGAGGGGCCATACTGTCGTATCCGCCTTTGTTTGCTGTTTCCCGACTCGTGTGGCCTCATTGAGAGTCCGTTCGGTACGACACAGCCAGGGCGCGAGCCGTTTCGGCCTCCCCGCGTCGTCGCCGCAGTGAAGCGGTCGCCCCTCCCATTTCGCTGTCCGATGGTAGAGGCTGACTAGCAATGGGAGCGACTGCGACGCTGCAGACTGCTAGGGAAATCCTGGGCCACATCGGCTATGGGGACAATGTGCTCATCGAGGAGTATCCGGTGTGGGTGTCGGAGCCCCCAGAGGTCTTGAGGGCGGATCTGGTCGCATTCGCGCAGCCATACCCCCGAGACATGTCGACGGCGGTTGTTGTTGTCCACCTAGCGGGCCGCGAACCGGCCCAGCGTGTTGCTCAAACGCTAGGCGCCCCCTTCGTCCTCACCCCCAATTCAGAGGGCTTCTACCTATCAGTCGCCAAACCCGACGAGCTGAAATTCTGGGAGACAGTCAGCTTGGAGTCAGTGGCAGAAGTCCAGCAATGGCTGAGGCCAGAGGCGGCCAGGCAGGTAAAGGCCGGCTTGCGCCAGCTCCCGCTGTTCGACGTCCCAGTCGATTTTCTAGCGAGAGCGAAGGCCAGGGGATCTGATCAGCTTGGTCCCATTGTCGGCGAAGCGCTTCAATCAGCGGTTGAAGCGCTGTCATCTGAAGACAAGACTGCCTCAGAAGGACCGACCCGGGCCCACCAAGAGGCCGCCCGCCTGGTCATCGGCGCGTTGACTGCTCTTGTGATCCGCGACGCAGACCCACCGGGAGGCGACGAAGAGCTGAAGGGTTCTCCCCCCGCGGGCGAAGTGGCCTGGACGTTGGGGCACGGGGGTGCCGACATCTACCCGGGCTCTCCCCCCGCGGGCGAAGTGGCCTCGAATGCGGCGGCGAAGCACCCTGAGACGTTCGGCTGGCTCCGGTCGGCATCCCCCACAGAAGTACGAGTCCTCAACGACCTTACAGACCAACTCGGCCAGGGCATCGACTATCGCAGCATGGACCCGGCGATCCTCAGTCTCGTCTACGAGCAAGCGCTTGTTGATGACGAAGACCGGCGCAAGCTCGGCATCCACTACACGCCTCCTGAGCTCGCGGCTCGCATGCTCGACAACTTGCCCGTCGAGTTCATTGATCCACAGCACCGGCACGTGCTCGATCCTGCATGCGGGTCGGGGTCCCTTCTGGTCGCCGCGCATGAACGCCTGCACAAGCTGCAACCCCAAGGCTGGTCCGTGGCAGAGCGACACCGAGATCTGAAGGTTCATCTCCGTGGACAAGACATTGATCCCTTCGCAACAGGGATCGCACAGCTTGCGCTGTTGCTCAAGGCACAACCGGCCGGCAACGGATGGGCCATCGAAACGGTCGACACCCTCAGCACCTTCAACACCGGAAACATAAATCCCCGACCTCGGATCATCGTGATGAACCCTCCTTGGAGGTTCACCTCGAAGAGCTACCGCAGCCAGCGTGCCGATGACTTCATAGGGTGGGCCGCAGACGAGCTGATGCCGGGAGGGTTGCTTGGAGCGATCCTCCCCACGTCGTGGTTATCAGCGGACAACAGCAGACAGACCCGTGAACGCATTCGCAATGAATTCGAGGTGTTTGAGATCTGGCGACTTCCTGAGAGCACGTTTTCGCAGTCCAATCAGGCTCCTTCGGTGATTCTCGCCCGCAAGCGGGAAGCCGGGACTGACGAGGGCAGGAGAGACCAGGGCAACAGAGTCGTGAGGCACATCCGTCATCAAGAACTAGAGCCGTTCTTGGGCGGCCATCCTCTCCTGGCCAATGCCGTAGTGGGCGACTTGTCGGCCGAGCTTTCCCGAGCAATGCCCACACCGGCATTTGCCAACGAGGTCTGCCAACTTGAAGAGATCGCGATCATACGGAGCGGCCAGCAGCGACACAGGAAGAATCCCTACCGAGATGAAGGCGTGAGGTACCTGCGGAGCATCAACGATGTCGCTCCATATGAAGGCGTCGATGTCGGCAAGCTGAAGTTCGCTCATTTCCCCGAAGATTTCGCGGGCGCTCGCGGCAAAGATGTCATCGAGAAACGAAAAATCCTTGTCCCGGCAATGAAGAACCCCGAAAATCCCTGGCGATTCAAGGTAGCGGTGGATCTGATCGGCGTGAGTTGCACCAACAACATCCGGTGTATCGCGCCCATCGACCAGTCCGATGACGACATCCTGTTCGCCGTCCTTGCCATTCTCGGTTCTGGATTCGCGAGCGCTTACGCCGCCCACGCGGGAATCGACCGGCACATTACGGCCCCGGTCATGAGAACATTCCCCGTGCCGGAGTCCCCTGCCGCTATTCGTCGCCTCGGCCGCCTCGGCAACAGGGCTTTTCGAAACGCGAATGATCCTCCCGCTCTGGCAAGCGTTCTGGGTGAGATAGAGGAAGCAGTTTGGGACGCTTATGGGCCAGACGAGTATTTTAGGGCCCAGGCCGTTCAGCTTCTCTCCGGACATGCTGCACCCGAACAGAATATCCGTTACCCAGCGATCGATTCCGCTCTTGTTGAGGACAAGTCAACCATGAGGCGCGTCGGAGCTGTCCTCGACACCGAGCAGGAACGCG
This sequence comes from Acidimicrobiales bacterium, assembly GCA_963662455.3. GTDB lineage: Bacteria > Actinomycetota > Acidimicrobiia > Acidimicrobiales > Aldehydirespiratoraceae > VXYK01. The sequence continues at coordinate 23,653 of CAXXNK020000006.1, read as the reverse complement.
TGCGTATCTGGATCAGCGGGGTCACACCCGACGATGGACATCTCATGGACCTGCCGCCACGCCTGCCGGGATGGCTCGTACGCCCCGGCGCCACATTTGACGCCAGCGGTATCGACACAATTCAAGACATCGTCAGTGCGAGCTTTGAATTCCAGCCGATGTCCTGGAAGTTGCTCGATCTGGACGATTCCCCTGCCGAGCCTCAGCAGTCCTGAGACGCTCATGCCCGGAACTGTCGTGATCGTCGATGTAGGACAAGGAGACTGCACGATTGCGGTTGACAGTGAAACGGGAAAGGGGCTCTTGGTAGACTGCAACACGGGCCACTACGGTGCCGCAATCTCCGAACTTGAGAGACTTGGGTTCTCCGAACTGAGTGCCGCGATCGTCACCCACTCCCACCTTGACCATTTCGAAGGTGTCATCGAAGCAATTGAAATCCTGAAAGAACGCTTTACAGGGAAACTCCATTACAACCACGACACCTTCATTGCAGCCCATAAGCATGAAGACGGTTGGAAATACAACAAGCCCAAGCTGATTGGTCTGCTCCGAAGGGCCTACAGTCTCGAACCAAGACTTCAAAGAGCTCAACCAGACATCGGGACTCAAACGCTAGGCACCATGACTTGGACCCTGCTCTCGCCCACTCACTCCCAGTTGACTGAAGCAATCATTACTCACAATCCCAACTTTGCCAGTGCTATCGTGCTGATCGAATTCGAAGACCAGAGTGTCGTCATCGGCGGTGACGCTCCGCTGAAAGTGTGGAAAGCCGTACAAGACCAGCTTCCAGAGAATCCTATCGTGAGGTGGCCGCACCACGGTGGCGGAATCGCCGGTTCGCAGGACGATCTTTTCGCCCTACTGGACCCCTCAGACATTCTGGTTAGCGTTGGCTCGACGAACTCCCACGGTCATCCGAGTGAAGCCTTTTTCGCCGCTGCGAGTGGGCATCGCAGCCGCCTGCGGTGTACCGAAGCAACGAAGAAGTGCGACCATGGAGGCGGGGGAGACATGTGTGCGGGATCGATTCGCATTGTCTTTGAGACAGGCCGGAACCCACAATTCCAAACTTCACGACCCGACCACGACAATTACATCAACAATTTGGACACTCCCCGCTGTCTATCCTCATACACCGAGTAATACGAAGAAGGGATCCGGGTCGAGGCTCAAATCCGCTGTTTCAAGGAGGTCAAAAACTCTTCGGAGCTTGAGTGGCGGGTATGCCGCTCCGAGGCGAGATCGCCTTCGGGATCGGCAATATCATCATCTTCCGCCGAAGCGGCCGCTAACCGCTTCTGAGTTTCATCCGCTAATGGCTTCCGTCGTATAGATGAACGCAGGGGCATAGCCAACCTCCGGTTACACCCTACCCCAGTTGAGCGCTGAGCGTCGGGGAGACTTGCGGTGCTCCTCAACTCGGGTTCACTGGTCGCTGCGGTCTATTGCCCGATCGTCGGTGCCCAAATAGCTGGCGATAACCGCGGGGTCGTTGCGCACGGTCTCGGGTTCTCCGGTGGCGATCACGGCACCGGACTCGAGGCAGTAGACCCGGTCGCTGATGCTCATGATCAGGGGCATGTCATGCTCGATGATCAGCATCGCTGCGCCGAGTTCTTTGCGGATCTCGACGATCAGGGGACCGAACGCCTCGGTTTCTCGTTGCGCGATCCCCGCGGTGGGTTCGTCGAGGCACAACAGTTCGGCGTCGACGGCCAACAGCCCGGCGATCTCGACGATGCGCCGGGTTCCGGTGGAGAGGTCCGAGATGAAGCTGTCGGCGTAGCGTCCGAGGCCCAGGAAGTCGATCAGGTCGTCTGCGTCGCTTCGTTTGCGTCGTTCCGCAGGCCCGTTCAAGAACAGGGCGCTCTTGACGAAGGACGACCGTTCCCGCGCCTCGAGCGCTACCTGTACGGACTCGCGTACGGTCAGCTCGGGGAAGAGAGTCGCTGCCTGGAAGGTCCGTCCCAGGCCTTCATGCGAGCGTCTCGGCGGGGACAGGTCCGAGATGTCCAAGCCGATCAGCTCGACGGTGCCGACCGACGGCACGTATCCGCCGACGGCGTTCATGAATGTGGACTTGCCCGCACCGTTGGTGCCGATCAGGCCGACGATCTCGTCTTGGTAGACGTCGATGTCCACATGGTCGACCGCGATGTTGCCCCCGAAGTTCACGGTGATGTCGTGGGTTCGCAATACTAGTTCGTTGTCGTTGGAGTCGCCCGGCGTGCTTGTCTGGTTGACCTGCGCCGCTGAAGCCAGACGCCGTTCGCTGGGGAGCCAGTTGCGTATGAAGAACGGCCACATGAACGGGATGCCCGGAGCCTCAAGGAACAGCAGCAGCGTGTAGAGCGCTTTCTGGCGTGCGGAGCCGACGATCTTCGCCGGTGCGGGGGCCAGCAGATACAGCAGGTGCGCCGACCAGAACCCCGAAGCTGCGACGGCCAACAGCAGAACCCCCCAGCCGTAGGTGTCGCCACCAAGCAGCTGCGGGACGGCCAACACGGCGATCGCCAGCGATGCCAGTGCCTTGACTAGGGCGACTCCGTAGCCCAGATAGCGGGTGAACGTCGATGGGGTCGCAGCGATTTCAGCTGGATCCCGGCGAACCCGTTGCCTCAACCCGACCGGGGGCGCAGTGGTCGATTCAACAGGTGCCTGCGAGACCCGCCGTTTCTCGACCACTCCGATGATGCTGTCGCGGGTTGCATAGGCGATCTGCACGAAGCCGCCCGGGAAGTACATCAGCACGAACAGGAAGCCGATGCTGGAGGTGACGAGACTCACCACGGGTTGGTCCGGGAAGAACTTGGGGAGTCCTTCAATCCACAGCGCACCGAGCAGCGGCCCCGTGACTGACCCCAGTCCGCCGATCACGACCATGTTGACGACTTTCAACGAATCACCGATCTGAAACAGTGCCTCGTTGAAACGGATCTGGCGGACGAGGTTGCCCAGCAGCGCACCGCCGAGCCCGGCGACGCCGCCGGCCACCGCGAAGGCCATGAGTTTCATGCGCACCGGCGACACTGTGTAGGCCGAGGCCGTGTCGGCGTTGTCGCGCACCGCGATGACGGTGCGCCCGAACCCCGAACGTCGGAGCCTCCCCAGCACGGTCACAACGACCACCAGACAGGCGAGACAGAAATAGAAGTAGCTTCGCTGGTCCTTCAGGTACCAGCCGAACAGGTAGCCGCGGTCGAACAGCACGCTGCGGTCGCCGTCGCTGAAGAAGGGCCGGCCGTAGAGGTAGCTTTGGGCAGCGATCGCGAACGCGAACGTCGACACAGCCAGCATCAGCCCGCGCACCCGCAGCGCCCCGACACCGGTGATCGCAGCCACCGCGGCGGTGAAGAACACCGCGGCGATGATCGCCGGGACCGTCGGTATTCCCGGCCATTGGAAGTCGATGAGGCGGGTGTCGCCGTATCCGATGTCGAGTTCGATGCCGCGGTTGAAGGCGGCGGCGCTCAATGCACCGATCCCCGCGTACGCCATCTGCGCCAGCGACAGCTGGCCCGACCAGCCTGTGATGACTGTCAGCGAAGCCACACAAATGGCCACAGCGACGATTGTCGAGTACAGCAGGAACTGTGATTGTTTGATCTTCTCGGGGGCTTCCCACAGAGTCTGGTTGTCGTTGATCCAACTGAATATCTCGGTGTGCCGCCAAGCAATGAAGATCACGATCAGCAGACCGATCGCCATGGCGATGCGGTGCATGTTGCGGATCCACCAGACGTCGCGTGCCCACAGTGGCAGGGGCCGCACTTTGGGGGCGAAGGCGAGTACCGATTCGTCGTCGGTGTTGCGGCTCTGCCAGTAGAGGGCGACCACGACCGCTACGAACACCAGCAGGGTGCCGAGTCCGGGGTCTCTGGTGAAGTTGAAGTTGAACAGGTTCTGGGCGATGCCGATGGCGACCCCGCCGAGCATGGCCCGCGGGAACGAACGCATTCCCGCTATGACGGCCGCAGCGAGAGCATTGGTGAGGGTGAACGGGCCCAGGTTCTCGATGCCGGTCGCTGCTGATCCGCCGCTCAGCAGGATCATCGAGAGGGTCGCCAGGAAACCGCCGATGGTCCACACGACAGTGGAGACGACATGGGGGTTGACCCCCGACAGGCGGCTCAGTTCGACGTTGTCAGCCGATGCGGTGATGGCCTTGCCGAATACCGTCTTGGTGACCAGCAGCCCCAGAACCAGGGCCACGAGCGGAACCACGATGAGCACTTGCAGGTTCGCGCCGATGATGCGCAGTCCGTCGTCTTCGGCCACCCCGGGAATCCAGGTTGTGAGCGCGGTGAGCCAGGAGACCGAGTCTTCCCAGATCGTGCCGATCGCCACCGGGTATGTGGTTTGGGTGCCTTCGATGTCGGGGTAGGCCGAGATCACGACGGCGCGCATCAACTCGGCGATCCCGACCGTGGCGATCAGCAGCACCACGCGGGGTCGGTGAAAGAGCCGTTTGACGATGACGACTTCGACGACCGCTCCGATCAGCGCTCCGATCAGAAGGCATGAGATCAACGCCACCCAGAACGGGAAACCCCAGTTGATCATCATCAACGCGAACAGCGCAGCGCCGGGGAGTCCCATGTTGCCGACCGCGAAGTTGATGACTCGGGTGCTGCGGTAGATCAACACGATCCCCATGGCCAGCAGCCCGAAAATGAGACCGTTGACGACTCCCCAGAAGATCACCTGGTTGGTGATCCAAACCCCGAGGATCGTGGCTGGCATCAGCCGCCTTCCTTCCCGAGGAACACTGCGCGGGCCAGGTCGTCACGGGCGGCCAGTTCCTCAGCGGAGCCTTCGAAGCGAACCTGCCCCTTCTCCAGGAAGATCGCCCGGTCCGAAACGGCCAGGGCCACATTGAGGGACTGTTCGACGATGATCATCGTCTGTCCGGCGGCCCGCAGGGCGTCTATGTGTTCGAGCAGCTCTTGCACGACCGTCGGGGCGAGACCCAGGGAGAGTTCATCGATGATGAGCAGCTCCGGTTCGTGCAGCATGACCCGTGCCAGAGCCAGCATCTGCTGCTGCCCACCAGAGAGGTCTCCAGCCCGGTCCGACAGCCGGTCCGCAAGCGCTGGGAACATTTCGAGCACCCGTTCGGTTCGGCGCGCCACGTCGGCCGGGTCGGAGCGATAGTTGTAGGCCCCGATCGTCAAGTTGTCGCCGATCGACATCGACGGCCAGATCCCCTTGCCGCCGGGCAGCATCTGGATACCGAGCCTTCCCCGTGTTTCGGGGCTCGCGAAAGTCGCTGTGCGGCCCTTGTAGCGCACAACGCCCCGCTCGGGTGTCTCGAGGCCGGAGATGACTTTCAGGATCGTCGACTTGCCGGCCCCGTTGGTCCCGAGCAGTGCCAGGGTCTCGCCTTGTGCCACATCGAAGGACACATCGAAGAGGACTTGGACTCTCCCGTAGCTGAAGTCGATGTGGTTGACCTGCATCACCGGGATATCGGTTCCGGCGTCGATGAGGTCGTGGTAGGCCTGTTCCTCCTGGAGCTCCTCGACCACCAGCGACAGGTCGTGTCGAACCCGGTGCGAGCCTCTCATGATGTAGTAGCCGCCGAGCGGCATGAACACGATCGTGAGGAAGGTGATCGCGGCCCGTTCCCCGACGGTGTCCTGCAGGAAGGCGCTGACGAGTCCGCCCGCAACTCCGCCCCCTGCGAACATGAAGAACGTGATTATCGCGGTTCCCATGCCGCGCAGGCGGTAGGGGACCACGCTCTGGATCGACGGCTGGACCATCGAGAAGGCGGCGCCGAGGAAGGTGCCGTTGAGTGTGGCGAAGACGACGAACATCCAGACGTTGGGCATCGAATATTGCAGCGGTACCAACACCGCCGCGGGGATCAGCAGCAGCCCCATGATTCGCAGCGCCTTGTCGGGGCTCTCCCTGAACGTCTGGTCGAACCTCTTGCCGATCCAGGGGAGGAACGCCACGATCAGCACCCCGGTCGGTGCGGTGGCGAAACCACGCCCCAGAGCATCGAGGCCGAACTCCTCCTCGAGGAAGAAGCTCTGGATCGACGCGCCAGGGAACAGGGCGAAACCGATGGCGACCATGGCCATGGTCATGTAGCGGATCGTGTCTATCCGCCAGATGCGGGCGAACGCCGCGCCGACGGAGATGGGGATCTCGGCGAGGTCCTTGCCGAAGGAGTGCCCCAGGACGTCCTTCTTCTCCCATTGGCCCCTCTCCGGTTCAGGCAGAGCAAAAGCCAGTGCTGCCAGCACGGCGACCGGTATGCCCAAGCTCAAGTACGCCCAGCGCCAGCCCTCGTCGCCGCCGACTGCGACGGCGATGCCTCCGACCAGGATCGGACTTGCCGCGTTGAACACCCGGCCGACTGCCGCGTTGGTCGCGAAGATGCGGCCCCTGACCGCGATCGGGTACGTGTCGGCCAACAGGGTGGCGTGGACGGTGATCGTGTTGGCTTTGGAGATCCCGGTGAAGAAGCGGGTCCAGAACAGCATGAACGCGTTGATCGCGAGGCCGCTGAGCGCGGCGAAACCGGCGAAGGCCATGCTCGCCACGCCGATGATCGGGCCGCGTCGTATCCTGTCGGCGAGCCAGCCCATCGGCCCGGCTCCGAGCACGAAGAAGGCGACTGAAGCGACTGAGATGAAGGTGATCGTGCCGTCTGACACGTTGAGGGTCTCGGCGATGTCGGGGCCGAGAATGTTGATCGCGGCGCCTTCGAGTTCGTCCATCGAGTTGAGCGCGAGGAGCACGCTGAAGGTGTAGACGCCTCCTTTCTTGATCCCGTCACGAAACTCCATTTCGTCCGTGCCGACGCCGGGCAGAAGGTCGTCGGCGAAGACGACAGCCTCGGACCGTTCGGCCTGGCTGCGTTGACGGGCTGCTTCCTCGTCGAGCATGGTGGCGGTCAGCGAGGCCGCGCTGCGTGTTGATTCGTTCGCCTCAGCCACCGAGTCTGTCCCTTGACGCGCGATCGCTCAAAACAGTGTCGTCCATTGCGGCGCTACTGTAGTCCAGCATCATTTTGGGTATCTAGTGGTCACGCGCGTTAGTTTTGTGGCTGTTGTTGGTTGGGGTGGTATGTCCATTTGAAGGGTTTGGCCCTGTTGTTGTAGTCGTTGACGTAGTCGTGGATTGCTCCGGCGATTTCGCTGGTGTGGTTGAACTCGGCGGTGTCGAGGAGTTGTCGGGTGAGGATGGAGAACCACATCTCGATCTGGTTGAGCCAGGAGGCGTGGGTGGGGGTGCGGTGTAGGAACACGCGGTGGTGGGCGTCGAGGAACTCTTCGACTGCGGGGGTTCCGTGGGTGGCGAGGTTGTCGACGATGCAGTGCAGTTCGAGGTGTGCGGGGACTACAGAGTCGAGTTCGGCGAGGAACGCCACAAAGTTGTCTGAGCGGATCGAGTCTGTGGGCGCGGCGAGGACTTCGCCGGTGGCGCACTCGAACGCGGCGAACAGCGAGGCGGTGCCGTTGCGGCGGTACTCGAACTCCTGTTGGGCAGGCCGCCCCTTGGGGCTCGCCACCGACGCGGGCTGTGCCGCGGCTTGCGCTGCGCGGGTGGGGTTAGTCCGGCTTTTGGCCTGTATCCCGGTCTTCTCATCGACGCTGAACACCGCCCAGTTCTGCGGCGGCTGCAGATAGAGCCCGCAGATGTCGGCGGCCTTGTCGTCGAAATCGGGGTCATGGGAGGTCATCCACGACCGGACCTGCCAAGGCTTGAAGTCCATGGACTTGCAGATCCGCCACACCTGCGAGTCTGAGATGGCGATACCTTTGTCCTCGCGCAGGATCCGGCCGACCTCGGGCATCGACATGCGGGCCTTGAGCCTGCGCCCGCCGAGCTGACCCGCCTCAGGCGGGCGCGTCGTGATCGTCTTGACCAAAGCCAGCCTCTCAACAGGCCCATACACCCGCGGCCGGCCCGACCGCGGCTTGTCCAACAACCCACACAGACCCTCCGCACGGTAACGGCGCCGCCACACGTCCACCTGGTTGCGGTTGAGGTCCACCACCTCTCCGATCACCGGCGACGACAACCCCTCAGAGGCCAAAAGCACCACCTTGGCCCGCTGCCAGTCACGCAGCGGCGTAGTAGACGCAGCAACCCGCGCCTCCAACACCACCCGATCCGCATCCGACACTTCTAAAACCTTCGGCAAAGTCATAACCCGACCCTAACACAGCAACACCACTAACGCGAGGATGCACTAGTTGGCTACTGTGAGCGGCGTTCACTCCAAGAGGCAACGCAACTCAGACAAGGAGCCCGAGGTGGCATTCTCAACGACGACTGACGAAGTAATGGTGGGAATCGATCTGACCGGGCGGGTTGCGGTGGTGACGGGCGCGACTACGGGCCTCGGACTCGAGACGGCTCGAGCACTCGCCGCTGGTGGAGCTGAGGTGGTGCTCTGCGGACGCACCGCGAAGAAGTGCGAAGCGGCTGCCGTAGCGATCTCCGAGACGGTGGGCGAGGCGAAGCTGTCCTCGGCGGTCTTTGATCTTGCCGATCTGCCGACGGTGCGGGCGGGAGCGGCGGGAATCGTCGAGGCGCACCCGGCAATCCATCTGTTGGTCAACAACGCAGGGGTGATGTTCACTCCCGAGGGACGCACCGCGCAGGGCTTCGAGACCCAGTTCGGCACCAACCATCTCGGGCATTTCGTTTTGACCAACCATCTGTTGGGTGCGCTGCGAGCCGGCGCCCCGTCGCGGGTGGTCAACTTGTCGAGCGCCGGTCACCACAGCGGGCAGATCCGCTGGGACGACCTGCACTTCGAGTCCGAGCCCTACGACAAGTTCGAGGCTTACGGCCAGTCCAAGACCGCCAACATCCTCTTCTCGGTTGAACTCGACCGCCGATCGGCCAGTTCAGGTGTGCGGGCCAATGCCGTGCATCCGGGAATGATCATGACCGACCTGGCCCGTCACATGACTCCTGACGACATGGCCGAGCTGCAGCGTCGGGCCGCGGCGCGTGCCGCTTCGGGCGCAGGGCCGGGCCTTCCTGATTTCAAGTCCGCTCAGCAGGGTGCCGCTACCAGTGTGTGGGCGGCCGTCTCGGCGGAGATGGCCGATGTGGGCGGCGTCTACTGCGCGGACGCTGAGATCGCCGAGGCTGCTGACTACGCCACCGATGCCGATTACGCGGCGCGCCTGTGGGCCGTGTCGGAGCAGTTGGTCGGCGAGTCGTTCCCGTCTGACTAGAGGGAGATCTCAGGGAGGTCGAAGACGGTGAGGTCGCTACTGGCGTCGCTGGGATTGCTGCGCGCATAGGACTTGTAGCGACGGCGAGCGAACCACCAGCGACCGTCGTTGTCACGTTCCAGATGGTCGTGGTAGACGCCGAAGGTGTCGCAGCGTTCGCCTGACTCCACACTCTGACGGGCCTCCTGCATGTACATCCGGGCGGTGGCCCGACCCGCCCCGGTGTCGATCTTCATCACTGTGTTGAGGATCACAAACTCGAAGAAGTCGAACTGTTCGATCTGTGCGGCGATGAAGTCACCGATCGCGGTCGGCCCGTCGAAGTTGATCGCCCGATCAACAAGATCGACGGTGATGACGCAATCGGGACGCATGATCTCGGCCAATTCGGGCCAGGCCCGCCGGGTCACTATGTCGGCATAGCGGTTCTGGAGGCGGCGCAGGGCGACATAAGCGACGGTCTCATCAAGTTCAGTTCCATCTGAAGTCGGCATCAGACGTACGGTAGACGCACTATGCGCATCGGCATCAACTTCTCCAACACCACGATGCTGGATTCCGTCGAACCGGTACTCGACAGCGCCCGTCAATGCGATGCCGACGGGTTCGCCCACTGGTGGCTGCCACAGGCGGGATACCTCGATGCTCTCACCGTGTTCGCTGCGGTCGCGCCGCATGCGCCGCGTATCGAGATGGGTACCGCGGTGATTCCGACCTGGTTGTATCCACCCCATACCTTGGCGGCCAAGGCGCACACCGCGGCTTCGCTCATCGGCCCGAGGTTGACCCTGGGGGTCGGACTGTCGCATCAGGCGGTGGTGGAGAAACGGTTGCGCATGGCCTGGGAGCGACCCGTCCGGCACGCCATTGACTACCTTGAGGTGCTCAACTCCATGCTTGGCGAGGGCCGGGTCGACTATGACGGCGAGATCTTTGCTGCGAACGGACGATATGCAGTCTTCAGCGAACACCAACCCTCCGTTCTGCTGGGAGCACTGGGGCCGCAAATGCTCGCGGTCGCCGGTCGGCTGGCCTCGGGCACCGTCACCTGGTTGACCGGGCCGAAGACGATTCGAGACCATATTCGACCCACCATCCGTGACGCTGCGGAACGCGCTGGGCGACCAGAACCGCGCATCGTCGCGAGCCTGATCGTCACGGTGACCGACGACGAGGACGGTGTGCGGGCCAGGCACGCAACCAATCTGGCCGGTTACGGCTCGTTGCCCAGCTACAGGGCAATGCTTGAGCGTGAAGGCGCCGAGACCCCCGCCGACGTCTGCCTGGTCGGCAATGAGGATTCGGTGTTGGAACAGTTGGGGAATCTGGCTTCGGCGGGCGCGACCGATTTCGCGGCGGTCGAAGTCGGCACGAATCCGCAAGAGAAGCAGCGGACCCGCGCCCTGTTGAAGAAAGCTGCCGCAAGCGAAAGGAAGATGCAATGACCGAGCCGCAACCCGAAGGTGGCGCCGCGAACCCCCAGAGTCCGCAGAACGTGCCGCCTATCGATGACTGGAACCGACTCCTCGAAGGCAGAGTTGCGGTGGTCACCGGTGGAGGTGACGGGATCGGCGGGGCGATCAGCCGCCTGTTCGCCCAGCACGGGGCGATCGTGGAGATAGCCGAGATCGACCCCGAAAGGGCTGAGAGCGCAGTGTCGGACATCGAGTCGAGCGGCGGTACTGCTCGGGCGCATCTCGTGGATGTGCGGCGCCCTGAGGATGTGGAGCGTCTGCAGGCTGCGGTGTTGTCGGCTCACGATGCTCCGGACGTGGTGGTCAACAACGTTGGCGACTACCGGCCGATCGTCCGTTTCCATGATTCGGACCTTGAGTCTTGGACGGCGATGTATGAGGTCAACTTCCTGCATGCGGTGATGGTCACGCGTGCCTTCTTGAACCCGATGATCGACAACGGGGGAGGGTCGATTGTCAACGTCCATTCTGTTGAGGGCCAGCGCGGGTTTCCCGGCGAACCCGTCTATGGGGCGATGAAAGCAGCATTGGCCCATTTCACGACATGTCTTGCGGCGGGATATGGGCGCACAGGAATCCGGGTCAACGGGATCGGCCCGGACCTGACCCAGACTCCGCAGGTCGACTATCTGACGGGCTACGAGTCGTCCCAGCACCTTTGGGAATCCTGGGCGCCGGTGGGCCGCCTGGGTTGGCCGGAGGACCAGGCCCGGGTAGCGCTCTTCCTGGCGAGCGACCTCTCGTCGTTCGTCACCGGTCACAACATCCCCGTCGACGGAGGAACCAAGACCGGTGGCGGCTGGTTCTTCTCGCCGACGCAGCGCCGTTTCGTGAACCGCCCCAAGACCCTGTAACGAGGCCCTGTAACGCCCCGAAACCCTGTAACGATCGCCGAGCAGGGCCAGCCCTCAGACCGGCATGCCGTGGTGGGGTGGGACGTTCAAGTCGCCGATGGCGCCGGCTCGGCGATGCAACAGATCGACGGTGTCGCGCAGGTCCATGGTGATGATGAATCGCCGTGCGGCGGTCTCGGCGACCACGAAGTCTCCCAGCGCGTCAAGGTCGGCCTCGGTCACATCACGGCCGGCCGCGGCGAGCATGCCTTTCATTTCCTCGAAGGTCATGCTCTTGCGTCCGGTGGCTTCACCGACCCGTGCAAGGTGCTCGGGCCGGTTGCGGCTGGCGGTGAACAGACCGGTCCGCAAGAGTCCGCCCGAGGGATAGAAGACCGAGGCCCGAAGCTGGGTGTCCTCGCTGACGAGGTTGTGGTGCAGCGCTTCAGTGAAGCAGCTCACGGCCGCTTTGGAGGAGGCGTAGACCGAGGCGGTGGGAACGGGAGCGAACCCGCCGTCGCCAGAGGAGGTGTTGATGATCTGACCGGGCTCGCCCGACTCGAGCATGCGTGGAACGAACTCGCTCACGCATATGGCGACGCCGAAGACGTTCACGCTGAAGCACCAGCGCCAGTCGTTGGGTTCCTGCTGCCAGGGTTTGCCGCCCCCGCCGGAAGTCACGCCCGCGTTGTTGTACAACAGGTTGCACTTGCCGTGGGTGTCATACACATAGTCGGCGAGTTCGCCGACCGATGCTTCGTCGCTCACGTCGGTCCGGATTCCGGTCACGGGACCCAGTGCGGCCAACTCTCCTACAGCGGTGTCGATGGCGGCCTGTTCGATGTCGGCGATCACGACCGTGGCACCGCGACGCAACAGTGCCCCGACGATCCCCTTGCCGATTCCGCCTGCACCGCCGGTCACGACCGCAACGCACTGTGCAATTTCTATATGGGCTATCTCGATGTCGGCGATGCTGCCGTTGGAATCGGTCATGCGACCTCCTGGACCTGGTTGAGCGGGTTCATCCCGGGGCAGCCCTTGGCGCGTTCGGGGATCTCCGAGTAGTCGATGGGGGTCGCCACGAACTCCTTGGTCGGGCAGTACTGCTCGGCGAGGGGCGTGAGCGCGTCGAGGTCGAACTTGTAGACCTTGGCTGCATTGGTCGTGAGGATCGTGGTGGTCTCTTCGGGTGTCATCTGGGCGAAGGTGAGCCGCAGGTGCTCACGGGTGTGCGGGTAGGAGCCCTCGATGTGGGGATAGTCCGAGCCCCACATGATGCGGTCGACGCCGATCGAGCGGGCTGTATGGGTTTCTGCGGGTCGCAGGAAGGATGCGCCTATGTAGCACTGCCGGTTGAAGTACTCAGAGGGGGTCAGCGACATGTCGGCCACGGTCTGCCCGCCGAAGATCGACTCGGAGCCGTAGCGCGAGTACTTCATGCGGTGATAGAAGCTCTCGAGTTTGCCCAGTGTGTCGGGCACCCAGGAGGTGCCGGTTTCGGTGATGACGTAGTTGAGGTCTGGGTAGCGCTCGAACACCCCCGAGAACATGAGGTGCCACAGCGCCCGTTGGGTCCACCACTGCACCTCGAGCATGAACATCGCCAGCGAGGCGGGGAAGTGGCTGCCGAAGTTCGGTGTGGCGCCGCCGGCGTGGTGGTTGAGGGGCAGGCCGGCGGCTGCGGCCGCGGCCCAGATCGGCTCGTAGGTATTCGAGTAGAGCGGTTCGAAGGGCGAGTCCGGTGGTGCGCCGGGAACCAGAACTCCGCCGCGTAGTCCCTGTTCAGCGGCCCATTCGATCTCTCTGACCGAGCCTTCGACGTCACCGAGGAAGATCTGGATGATCCCGGCTCTGCGTTCGGGTGCCTCGCTGACGAAGTCGGCCAGCCAACGGTTGTGCGCTCGCAGCCCTGCCCAGCGGTGCTCGAAGTTGTCGGAGTACGGAGGAGCCTCGAATGAGGTTGCTGCGGGGGGTGCGAACGGTGGTTGGGTGTTGGGGAACAGCACCGCGGCGATGACGCCGTCCTCCTGCTGTTCGCGCAGGCGTTCGGCGGACGACGAGTTGCGGTACGAGAACACTTCGGGGTCGCCGTCGACGCCGACTTCGAGCGGTGTCCGTTCCATGTCTTTGAAGAGCTCTTTGCGCGCTTCGTTGTCCTGTTCCATGAACTTGGCCCAGTCGTCGAACTCGTCGAGGTACTTGGCGTCGAGGTACTCGCGGTAGCTCCGGAGGCCTGCTCCGCAGTGGGTGTCCGCGCTGATGACTATGTGGTGTTCTCTGCTCACCTTCTCAGTTTGGCGCGTGTTGTTCAGTCTTGCGAAACGAGGCTGGCTTTGTGTCGCAACCCGTCGCGGTCGTTGCGGTCGAGGCAGTCGTTGAGGGCGCGGATCCTGCTGCTGGCGGTGGTCGGAAACAAGAACGGCATGAGCGCGTGAGTGAAAGCAGCGAGTGCCGCCACCACCAGTTGCCGGCCGACGCCGACGGCGATCCCGAGGTGTTCGCCGTAGGTCTCGCCGTTGGCGTGGGGATGCGCGGTGAACGGATTCTGAGCCATGGGAATGAGACTACGGCAACGGTCATCGAAAATCCTTTTGGTTCAATGAGTTTGGTGCGCGTCTTTTTGTTCGGTGACTCAGCGACTACTCTCGCACCAGTCGGAGTGGCGCCGGGTGCTTCGAGGGAAGGAAAGCGTGCCAGCAACCGTTGGCTATATCGGTTTGGGAGACATGGGCGGTGCCATGTCGGAGACTATCGCAGCGTCCTACGACCTGGTTGTCTTCGATCTCAGCGAGGAGGCGATCGCCAAGGTGGTCGCCGAGGGTGCGCGGGCAGCGGCCTCCGGTGCGGCGCTGGCGGCTCAGTGCGAGCACATCAGCATCTGCGTGCCTGACGATGCCGCGGTCATGGACGTGGTCTCAGGCACCGACGGAATCCTGGCTTCGTGTCGAGAAGGTACCTCGATCGCGGTGCATTCGACGGTTCATCCCGACACGATTCGGGATCTTCACGTTCTGGCCGCGGAGCGTGATGTGACCTTGTTCGACGCGGGTGTGGCGGGTGGGTCCTGGTCTGCTCGCGAAGGCAGCCTGGTGATAATGCTCGGTGTCCCCACCGACGGGATCGGCGAGTTGGCCCGAGCCGTGATCGACAAGTGCGCCGGGGCGGTGTTCGAGGGCGGCGGAATCGGCGCGGGAATGGCCATGAAGGTTGCGTTCAATGTGATGACCTATCTGCAGCAGGCTGCGCTCAGCGCGTCGCACCAGATTGTTGTCGGAGAGGGCAGCGACCCCGACATGTTGATCGAAGCGTGGCGTCATGCAGGCCAGCTTGGAACCTTGACCGAGCGCTTCTACCCGTTGGTCTCCATGCCGCCGGATGCCAAGAGCGGGCCGCTCGGTTCCTATCTTGCGACCACCATCGGGATCGCCGAGAAGGATCTGGAGCTTGCAGTCAACCTGGGGCTGGAGAGTGGCCGCCGGATGCCCGTCGTGGAGGCTGTGCGCGACGAGATGCGTCTTGTCTACGGGATGCCGAAGAGTTGAACCGAAGAAACTAGATCAGAACCACAGAGGAATTGAGATGGGCGACGAAAACAACAATGTCGAAGACGAGAGATGGAAGATCGGGGCCGAGAAGATCGCTGACGTCTATCAGGGGATGGTCCCGGCGGTCCGGCCCGGTTTCATGGAGTTCTCCGACATCATGGTCCGGGACCTCTTCGGGGGGATCTGGACCCGAGAACAACTAGATGTGGGCCGGCGGCGGTTGATCGTGATGGGCGCGATCGCCGCCGTCGGCGGCCCCAATACATGGAAACTGCAATGCAAGTCTGCGTTGAAACGCGGCGAGTTGACCGAGGAGCAGGTTCGCGAGGTGTTGATTCAGGCAACTCCATATGTCGGCTATCCGAGGGCTGCTGAGATGGTGGGCGCAACCGAGGAAGCGATCAGCGAGTGTCGTCGTGAGGCCGCCGAAGCTGAGGCCGACGCAG
Source organism: Acidimicrobiales bacterium (assembly GCA_963662455.3). Classification (GTDB taxonomy): domain Bacteria; phylum Actinomycetota; class Acidimicrobiia; order Acidimicrobiales; family Aldehydirespiratoraceae; genus VXYK01. The sequence goes on along the minus strand of CAXXNK020000006.1, from coordinate 8,136 downwards.
GCGACGAGACGGGCTGATGGCGGCGATCACGGCGCCCGGTGACTGGTCCTTCGGCGTCCAGTTGCCGATTCAGACCCTCACCCGCACGTTGGTCGACCCGTGGGAGGACGCCGCGACCGTAGACGACCTCGTAGCCATCGCTCAGCGGTGTGACGACCGCGGCTTCGACTTCATCGGTGTCTGCGATCATGTGGCGATCCCCGACAACGAATACGCCGCACGGATGACCACAACCTGGTACGACACGGTTGCGACCCTGTCGTTTCTGGCGGCCCATACTCGCAGTGTGCGGCTGCTCTCGGTTGTCTGGATCGCCGCCTACCGGCACCCTCTGCAGACTGCCAAGTCATTCGGCACGCTCGACCACCTGTCCGGGGGCCGCGCCGTCCTCGGTGTCGGCGCAGGCCATGTCGAAGCCGAGTTCGAAGCGTTGGGCGTCGACTTCTCGACTAGAGGCAAGCGCCTCGATGAGACCCTCGATGCGGTGCGCGGCGCGTTCGCCGACACCTACGTGAGTCACCACGGCGAGATGTTCTCGTACTCCGATGTCGGAGTGGCGCCCCAACCTGCGGCCGAATTGCCGATCTGGATCGGCGGTATGGGCAGGGCGGCTTGGCGTCGCACCGGACGGATCGGTGACGGCTACATCCCGATGGGGAACGCCAAAGATCAGTATCCGGAGATTCTGGAGACGATTGCGGCGGCTGCCGAGTCTGCCGGCCGCTCCGGTGCTGGCTGCGATGTCGGCTACATGCCGCCGTGGACCTATCTGCTCGGGGATGTTCCCGAGGGGGTGATGGCGTTGTCGGGGGGTACCGAAGCATTGGCGCAGGACGTCCGCGCGGCACGCGAAGTGGGGGCCAACACTTTCCATCTCAAGTTTCGGGCTCGTGACCTGCCCGAGTATCTCGAACAGATCGACGCTTTCGCGGAGCAGATCGTCCCCATGGTCAACGAGGCCTGATTGTTACGGCAGCCTCCGATAAGTCGGTTCAGTCCAAGAAGTTGGGTGGGCGGCCCTCGGAGCGGGCTTTGGTTGCCTCCTCGAAGTTCTTGGTGGTGAGGCGCACATACAGCTGAGTGTGGCTCTCCATCTCGATGGCGGCCTGCAGGCTGTTGGTTTCGAGCCCGGCCCACATGAGACGTTTGGTGAGAGCCACCCCCTGGGTCGACCAGCCGTTGATCTTGTCGGCGAGATCCAACGCTTCATCAATCAGGCGATCGTCGGGCACAGTGGTCGACACGAGACCGATCTCAGCGGCTTCTGCGGCGCTGACGTCACGCCCGGACAGCATCAGTTCGAACGCCCGGGTAGCGCCGATAGCCCGGGGGAGCAGGAACGAGAGCCCGAGTTCGTTGGCTGTCAGGCCGTTGTTGATTCCGGCCGCACGGAAATAGGCGGATTCGCCGGCGATGCGGATGTCGGCTCCGAGCGTCAAGCACATGCCTCCGCCGACAGCGGCCCCGTTGATGGCTGCGATCACCGGTTTGTTCATCTTGCGCATGCGGGGAACGAGGTCTGACAGCGTCGACATCGCCTTGGTGGCGATTCGGCTCAAGGTCATGCCTTCGATGTTGGGCGGTGGCATGGTGTCTCGGGTGTCGGCCCCGGAGCAGAAGCCGGCGCCGGTCCCGGTGAGGATCACACAGGTCGTGTCGTTGTCTTCGTCTGCTTGTTCGAAAGCTTCGGCGAGCGGGACCATCAATTCGAAGGCCATCGAGTTCATCCGCTCGGGACGGTTCATGCGAATGATGGTCGTGTGAGGCCGCGGAGATTCGATCTCGATCAGTTCGCTTGCCGGGTTTTGATTGCTGCGGTCGCTCATGGGCCAAGCTTGCCCGACAATGAGGCACCGCACAGAATCGTTGCGCGTCTACGATGCCGCCATGGGTGATGACTTTCAGCCGAGCGCGGACGAACTGCTCGCCAACAACGCCGACTATGCCAGGAGTTTCGACTTTCAGGGTCTGCCCGTCTCGCCTTCACGCCGGACCGCGATCGTGGCTTGCATGGACTCCCGCATGCCGATCTTCGGAATCCTCGGCCTTGCCCTCGGCGAGGCCCACATCATTCGCAACGCCGGCGGGGTGGTCACCGATGATGTGATCCGCTCACTGTGTCTGTCGCAGCGGGCGTTGGGGACTCGGGAGATCATCTTGATGCACCACACCGACTGCGGTCTGCAGAAGGTGACCGAGGACGGTTTCAAGACTGAACTGGAAGACGAGTTGGGTGTGCGACCCCATTGGGCGGTCGAAGCCTTCGATGACCCCCACGCCGACGTGCGCCAGTCGATTCAGCGGCTCCTGTTGTCGCCGTACATCCTCGAGAAGAGCCATATCCGCGGTTTCGTCTACGACGTCACCACCGGCCTGCTTGAAGAGGTGACCGTCTAGGACACGGTGCTTAGTCGCCCCTCATTCCTCTGCGGCGTTCCTTCTCGAACTCGATCTCCTCGGCGTACTCTTCGCTGGACTTGGGCGTCGTGGGCAGCGGACGGTTGCGCGGGCTCAATGAGATGAACAGGTTCGTGAGGAATCGTTTCAGTCCCATGCCGTGACCATAGCATTCAGCGTCCCATGAGTCACCGGTTGATGAGTTGATGCGCTATTCGAAAGGCGTTGGCCAACACGGTGAAACCGGGGTTGAGGCCTCCGTTGGTGGGGTGGAGCGAGGCGTCTGCAACGAAGACGTTGGTGGTCTGATGGACTTTGCCGAAGCGGTCGGTTGCCCCGAGGTTCGGATCGTCGTTCATGCGGCAGGTGCCGGCGCCGTGCTCGCCGGCGGTGCTTGAGCGGCTGTAGAACCAGCGGACCCTGTCGCCGATGTCAACGATGTCTGTGCAGTCCATGGCCTCGAGCCATTCCACACAGCGGGCGCTGAGGAATTCGTGCATCGGCTCATCGGCACGGTGCGATCCTCCGCTGAAGCGCACCACGGGAATGCCAAATGGGTCTTTCACGGCGGGATCAAGCGTGATTCTCGTCGTCGCTGAGGGGATCTGCTGACCACAAGCCATGGTTGTCATCAGTCGATGGATGCCGTCGCGCATGAACTCGGAGTGCGCGGGGCCATAGCGTGGCACGCCGAAGAAGCCGGCAAGAATGCCTGCGGCGGCGACGGGGAGGTTCTGGGTTCCGTCGTGAATGACGCCACCACCGATGACGCCGGGGTTGTGGTGGTTGAAGTCAAGCGTGGCCCAACAGTGACCTGGTCCGGTCCAGGCGTGAAAGCGGTCGCGGTGCCTTGCATAAGCGAGCGCGTAGGTATGTGACTGAAGGTGACGACCTACCTGGTCGTTGCCGAGCCCGGACCACAGCAGCAGCCGCGGTGTTTCCGCGGCACCAGCCGACACGACCACCCGCCCCGCTCGAATCGTGCGTTCACCTTCGGTGTCGCTGACAGTCACGCCCGTGGCGGTGGCGCGCTCGGATTCGATCCGCAGCACGCGGGTGCCCACAACGATGTCGAGCGACGCGCCAGACCGACAAGTGCGGCGCAGCAACGTGTTGTGGCTCCCGGCTTTGGCGTCCACCGGGCAGGAATGGCCGACGCACTGTTGACAGGCCACGCAAGCAGCACGCCCGTGCCCCTTTACGGAATACCGCGCAGATGGTCGTTGCGCAGTTCAGCCGACGTGTGCTGGCGTGATCGTTCAACCAACAGCACGCGCTCGCCGGCATCGGCGAGCGTTGCGGCTATCACACCACCTCCGGTGCCTGCTCCGACCACGATGGTGTCATAGGAATCGTCCACGGCCAAGAGCGCGATGGTCTGCAGCGGTTCGGGTTCGATCACTTGGGTGCCCTCGGGGATCGGCTCGAACCCGACAACTCTCCATCCGGGCGGTTCTCTGAGATGTGGTGCGGCGTAGAACCCTTCGTGGGCGATGCGTATCAGAGCGTCTTGTTGGGCCTGTTCCAACCCGCTCAGCGACGAGTGGGCGGTCAGCGCGCCCACCGCCGATGTCACCAGTTCATGAGCCCAGTCGAGTACTCCGTGCCATTCGGTGTCGAGGTATGACTCCACCCCGTCACGCCATCCGCCCCGGTGGTCGTGTTCGGGGGGAATGATCTCATCGATCACAGCCTGAAGTGCTGCCCGTTGGTCAGCGTCGAAGGGTGCAACCAACCTGTTCACTGTCGGCCGGAGCGTTCGCGGAGTTGATATTTGAGTACTTTGCCGCTGGCGTTGAGGGGGAGCGAGTCGACGTAGTCGATATGACGGGGGACTTTGTAGTTGGCCATCTCGCCGCGGCACCAGCCGATCAGTGCCTCGGCGTCGCGGTCTGATCCGACCGCGGGCACCACGAAGGCATGGCCGACTTCGCCGAGCCGTTCGTCGGGCACGCCGACCACTGCTACCTGTCCGACTCCGGGATGGCTCATCATCAGGTTCTCGATCTCGGCTGGGTAGGCGTTGAACCCTCCGTTGATGAACATGTCCTTGACCCGGTCGGTTATGTCGATGTTGCCGTCGGCGTCCATCACGCCGATGTCGCCGGTGTGCAGCCAGCCGTCGGCGTCGATTGTCTCTGCTGTCTTGACCGGGTCGTTGAGGTAGCCCTTCATGACGTTGTAGCCGCGAACGACGATCTCGCCCGGTTCGCCCCTCGGCACCTCTCGGCCCGTTGGGTCGATGATTCGAACTTCGACGTCGTCGATTGCCCGGCCGCTGGTGTTGGCGATGATCTCCGGGTCGTCGTCGTGGCGGCACATCGTGGTAATCCCCGATGACTCGGTGAGGCCGTAACCGGTGACGATCTTCTCGAAGCCGAGCCGTTGGCGCATTGAGATGATCATCTCCACGGGGATGGCGGCAGCTCCGGTCACCGCCAGGCGCAGCGAAGACATGTCCCATTGGTCGAGGTCTTCGCTGTTGAGGATCGTCTGGTAGATCGCCGGCGGTCCCGGGAGCATCGAGATGCGTTCTTCGGGTATGCGTTCCATCACCGACGGCACGTCGAATACCGGGTGGGGGATGATGGTCGACCCGGTCATGAGACAGGCGAGAATGCCGGCGTTGAGCCCGAACGAATGGAAGAAGGGGTTGATGATCAGGTAGCGGTCGTGGTCGAGTCCGATCACTTGGGACCAGCTCCTATAGGACCGGCAAACAGCCGAATGGATCAGCATGGCGCCTTTGGGGTCACCGGTCGTACCGGAGGTGAACATTATGTGGCAGAGGTCGTCGCCTTTGACCGCGGCGCTGCGGGCGGCTCGTTCGTCTTCGCTGACGGCAGCGGCACGGGCCATGAAGTCGTTGTAACTGGTGGTGCCGGTTGGGAAGTCTCCTCGCATCACGACGATCTCGGCCAACGATTCGGGCACTTCGGCCTGCCGCAGCAGTGCCACATAGTCGGTGTCGAGGAAGTCGGTGACGCAGAACAGCATCCTGGCCCCGGAGTTGTCAAGCACGTATGCGGCTTCGCGCCCCTTGAAGCGGGTGTTGATCGGTACCACCACCCCGCCCGCGGCGTGTACTCCGAGCGCGGCTACGGCCCATTCGCAGATGTTGGGCGCCCACAGCGCCACGCGGTCCCCAACGGCCACCCCCGAGGCCATCAACGCCCGTGCTGCAGCGTGGATCTGAGCACGGAACTCTGAGAAGTTCCAGCGGATGTCGCCATCCACCATCGCTTCACGGTCGCCGAAGCGGCTGGCTGCGTCGTCGATCAGTTGCGGAATCGTTTCCCAACAGGGTTTGTTCATAGCCCCCGAGAGTAGCCATCGTCACTGCTGATTCGGGGTTCGAAGATGAGTTCGGGGAGGACGACTTCCCAGTTCTCGCACATAACACGATCCAGGTACTTCGCGTCGGAGCGGTCCTTTCCCCAGGTGGCGATGGCTGCGACGGTTGCGTTGGTGAACACCATGTTGTCGGGGGGTTTGAAGCTCTGGGCGAGGATCCCGACTGTCGTTCCGGCCTGGTTGAGCAGCTTCCACGGTTGTTCGTCCTGGTTGACTTGGACTCTGTCGCCCGGTGACAACGCGGCGATGGCCGTGTGCAGGTGGTCCTCGGGCGGCTTGTTGCCGGCGAAGCTGAGGAACACTTCGTTGAGGGCAAGTTGGCGGTGGCGGCGTGTCAGTTCCGGCCCGGGGCGGGGCGAGGTGGTTGTTTCACGCAGCAGCACTGACGGTCGGTGGTGCAGACCAGTGTGGAACGGGTGCGGTTCTTTGCGGCGCAACAGTGCAAGGGTCTGCCGGGCCCGGGTCATCGCAACGTAGTAGAGGCGGCGCTGGGCGTCGGCGTCATCCCCGCGGTTGCGCCGGTCCCAGCCTCCGTCGAGAACGATCACATGGTCGAACTCGAGCCCCTTGGCTCGGTGTGCGGTAAGGAGCAGCAGTCCACGCTGTCGGCGCCGCGCGCCGCGGCACCATTCGGCCAGCCATTCGATGAGGGCGGTGTTGGGGACTTTTGCGGAGCCGCTCTCGACCTGGTGTTCGTCGAGGGCTTGGTCGAGGAGTTCGAACCAGGGGCTGGGGCGCTGTCGGCGAATCCATTCTCGGAGGCCGCTGATGTCGACCAGGTTGGAGCCGCGGGCCTTGCGGACGAGAGCTTGGGTCTCGCGCAGCCGCCAGAGGCTCATCTCAGTTTCGTTGGCTTTCTGGACGGGGATGTTCAGGTGTTCGCAGAGGCTGCGGACGGGTTCGAGATGGCTCCATTCTGCCGCTATCACCGCGCAGCGTGACCAGTCCCAGTCGGGCACCAACCCTGACAGCCGGTTCAGTTCGGTGACAGCATGTCGGGCCTGGGAGTAGATGTCGTCGTCTGAGGGCAGTATCTGGACTCGTCCGCGGGCGACCGGGTCGAGTGCTTCCCACACTCCACCGGGTCGGTCGTGGGTGCGTTGGTGGTCTATGCGGATTTCGTGTCCGGTCTTCATCCGGTCGGTTGCTGGGGAGATGACGGTGTTGGCGGCGTCGATGATGTGTCTGCTGGAGCGGTAGTTCTCGATCAGGTAGGTGGGTTCGGCGCCGTAGTCTTTGTTGAAGCTGCGGATGAATTCCACTGACGAGCCGTTGAATGCATAGATGTTCTGGTCGTCGTCGCCGACGGCGAGGAGGTTGGGCCGGGCGTCCACGTCGGTGATCGTCTGGCCGGCGAGTGCTGAGATGAGGTCGTATTCTCTGCGGCCGATGTCTTGGTATTCGTCGACGAGTATCCAACGGAATCCGGCTAGGAGGCGCGCTCGGGCCTGTTCGATTTCGGCCCGTTCGATTTCGGACTGCTCGGTCTGCTCGGACTGTTCGGCTTCTGAGGGGTCTTCTTCGGGAGCGAATTCGGTGCCCTGCAGATAGTCGATGGCTTGATCCATAACGTCATCGAGCAGGTTCTCGAGCTCTTCACCGTCACGAAGGTCCGATTTGCCGGAGAAGCTTGCGCCGACGAGCCGCATGGCCAGAGCGTGGCAGGTGAGCACCGTCACGCCGTTGGCGTCGTTTCCGATCAGGTCGGCGAGCCGGCGACGAATCTCGACTGCGGCGTGACGGTTGTAGGCCAGGGCCAGGATGCTTCGGGGGTTCTGTCGGCGGACGCGTACCAGGTAGGCGATGCGATGCACGAGCACTCGGGTCTTGCCTGATCCGGGGCCGGCCAGTACCAGTGTGTTGTCGGTTTCGCGGTCGTCGGTCACGAGTCGGCGCTGGGTGGGATTGTTGAGGTTTTCGACGATTCTGTCCCACGATTCAGGTGTTGTCTCGCGGCTGAGTTCGTGTCGGCACTCCGGCAACCAACGACGTATGAAGTCTTCCTCGTCGAGCTCGAAGTAGTCGACGGACAGACGTACAGCTTCGGCGATGGTGGTCCGACCCTTCTCAGCGAATTCGGCCATCACATGGATCTGTCGGACCGTTCGGTCGTAGTGATGTTGGAGATCTTTGAAGTCCTGTTGCTTGAAGCCCTGTTTTCCGGGTGTCAACGTGATGGTCATCGCTGGGCGGAACACCGTGAGTCCCCGGTTGAGCCTGATCGCCTCCTGTTCGTGCAACCAGAGCAGGGCCCGCTCCATCAGTTGTTGGGGGTTTGTGGTTTGGCTGCGTAGAACAAGGTCGTCTTCGATGACTTTGAGCAGTCTCTCGAGCGTGGTCTTGACGAGCAGGTCCTGGCCGCGTTGGTTCGGTGCTAGTTCCGAC
>CAXXNK020000005.1:0-31938 GCA_963662455.3 Acidimicrobiales bacterium | reverse complement strand
GCTTTGAATCACATAGCTCATCGCGCTGATAGTGCTTCACGAGTACGGGAATATTCCTCACTAACCCTGATCGTTCATGGGGGTGTGGCGTTGAAGGGGTGCGCGTCCGCGGAAAAGCCCCTTTGGTGTGGGACGATGTGTGTTGTAAGTCACGTTTCGGTTCCACAGAAAGGGGCATCTCCGAGATGCAGGTTAGCAGCACTTGTGATGTGAGGGTGACGGGGGGTGGTGGGCAGGTCGCGGCGCATGCGGGTTTGTTCGTGTTGGGGCGTTTCGCTGACGGTTTGGGGCTTTGTGAGGCGTTGTCGGCGGCGGTTCCGGCGGCTGGTGAGCGGGCCCCGGTCCATGACCGGGGCAAGGTGTTGGTGCATTTGTTGTTGATGCTCGCCGGGGGCGGGGAGGCGTGCGCGGATATTGAGCATCTGAGGGCCCAGCGGGTGCTGTTTGGGGAGGTGGCGTCTGATTCGACTCTGTACCGCACACTGAGGGGTTTGGGGCCTGATGTGTTGGAGGGTCTGGCTTCGGCGGTGGCTGGTGTGCGCGCCGGGGTGTGGGAGCGCCGCGGCGACGTGTCTGGGTCGTCTCCGGTGGTTTTGGACATCGACTCGACTTTGGTGGAGGTGCACTCTGAGAACAAGGCTCAAGCGGCGGCGCATTTCAAGGGCGGGTTCGGGTTCCATCCGATGCTGTGTGTCACCGACGACGGCGAGCCGCTGGCGATGATGCTGCGGCCCGGCAACGCCGCCGCGAACTCGATAGGCGACCACATAGAGGTGCTCGACGCTGCTGTGGCGCAGCTCCCCGCAGCGGTCGCCGCGGGGCACCGCGAAGGCGACGACGCAGAGTTGGCGGTCAGGCGGCTGCAGTTGCGTGTGGACGCCGCGGGCTGCTCTATCCATATCGCCGCTGCTTGCCGGGACCGCAACACCGAGTTCTTCATGACAGCACGCTCAAACAACCAGGTAACAGCCGCTATAGACGACAACCGCATCGACACCGAAATATGGCAGTCCGCCCTCGACGCCCGAGGCGAACCCGCCGAACGCGCCCAGGTCGCGGAGCTCACCAGTTTCGTCGATCTCTCCGACTGGCCCGACAAGACCCGTTTCATCGCCCGCCGCGAGCCGCTTCACCCCGGCGCCCAACGCACCCTGTTCGACTCCGGCGCCTGGCGCTACCGCGGGTTCTACACCGACGCCGCAGGCGACCCCGCCGAACTCGACGCCCACCACAGAGCCCACGCCCGCATCGAGAACACCATCGCCGACCTCAAAGACTCCGGCCTGGCCCGCATGCCCTTCAGCGACTACAACGCCAACACCGCCTGGGCCGCGATGGTCGCGTTCAGCTTGACGCTCATCAGATGGTTCCAACAACTCCGCCTCGACGGACCCCTCGCCAAAGCCGCCCCCAAACGCCTCCGCTGGCAGCTATGGCACGCACCCGCGAGGCTCGTGCGCTCCTCACGCAAATGGACCCTGCGGCTGCTCCACTGGTGGCCCGCAACACCACAACTACTGCACGCCTGCCACCCCGGCGCCCCATAACCGGCTCTTCGCACCCCGACCCGACACAGCCTATGAACCACCCTGACCCGACGCGCCCCAACACGCCCCAACCCTGCCCGATGCTGCTTGAAAAAACTCAGAACCTGTCGCGCGAAGCCAGATACAACCCACACGCAGCCCAACCCCGAAACCGGCTCTTCGCGTTTGAGGGTGGAGTCGGCGCGGTGAGGGTCCGCGGCTGAACGCGGGAGATCCTCCAGAATCGGGCAGATAAGCAACCGAGAAACTGGAGGATCCCTGTGGATGTTGACTCTACACGCATGTGTGAGTTGTTGGTGGGTTTGGGCGACGTGGAGGTGTGCGGCGTCGACGACGAGGTTGGTGAGCCGTTGGGGGTGCATGTCCGTCGGCGGGCGCCTCGGCCGGGTTGCGAGGCCTGTGGCGGACCGTTGTGGTCCAACGGTGAGCGGACCGTGGAGTTGGTGGACCTCCCGGCGTTCGGGCGGGCGACGCGGTTGGTGTGGCACAAACGCCGTTGGCGTTGTCCGAACTCGGAGTGCGCGGCGGGCACGGTCACTGAACAGGACCCTGTGATCGGCCCGCCTCGGGAGCGGTTGACGACACGGGCGGGTCGTTGGGTCACGCGCCAGGCCGGTCGTGGCCGCCCGCTCAAAGAGGCCGCTGAGGAACTGGGTTGTAGTTGGCATCCGGTGAACGGGTCGGTGCAGCGTTGGGGTGAGGCGCTGCTTGAAGCTGATGTTGAACGGATCGGTGACACCGTGGCGTTGGGGCTTGACGAGCATCTGATGTGGAAGCGGGGCCGGTTTAGGACCAAGGCTTGGGGGACCGGCATAGTTGATGTCGGACGGGGACAGCTCCTTGACATAGTCCCACACAGAACCGCTGAGGCACCCGCGAAATGGCTGTTCGAGCGGCCTCAGCAGTGGCGCAACAACATCGTCTGGGCGGCGCTTGACCTGTCTGGCCCGTACCGGGCCGCGTTCGACACAGCACTGCCGCACGCCGAACAGGTCGCGGATCCGTTCCACGTCGTGAAACTCGCCAACACCGCCCTCGACGAGGTCCGCCGCCGAGTCCAGAACCAGACCATGGGGCACCGCGGCCGCAAAGACGACCCGCTGTACCGGGCCCGGAAACTGCTCGTGTCGGGCTCTGAACGGATCACCGGCAACGGCTGGACCAAACTGACCGGACTGCTCGAAGCCGGCGACCCCCACGGAGAAGTCCGCAACGCCTGGCACGCCAAAGAAACCCTGCGAGGCATCTATGACATCGCCGACCCCGAAACCGGCGCCGAGACCGTCGAGCAACTCGCCGACGAGTTCCAAGACCCGTGGCTGCCCGACGAGATCAACAAACTCGGCCGCACCCTCCACCGCTGGAGCACCCAGATCTCGAACTGGCATCGCGCCCGGGTCACCAACGCAGCCACCGAAGCCGCCAACAATTTGATCAAACGCGTCAAACGCGTCGCGTTCGGATTCACCAACTTCAACAACTACCGCATCCGCGCACTCCTCTACGCCGGCAAACCCAACTGGGCACTCCTCAACACCATCACACCACCCTGAAACGCGAAGAGCCCCGAAACCCCAACCCCGAAACCACACCAAAACACGCACACCCAACCCGCTCACCAATACTCGTGAACGATCAGGGCTAATCGAATTGCGCGACCTTGTGATCGAACGGAAGGCATCCGGGGTCGGAGAAGAATTGGTTGTACTCGGCACAATCACTGGGGTCAACAGAGGCGCGTCGTTCAGTTGGGATGCTGATGACGCGGGCAATGAGACTACTACGCAATATCCATTTGGAGACGGTAGAGCAATGGGTCACACTGTTCACCTGACTGTTGCTGTATCGGAAGTTGTTGCCCCGCCAACTGAAGAAAGCATGGAGACGATTACTGTTGGTTTAGTGTTCGACTCTAATATCAGTTTTGATACAATTCAAAACGACTATTCCACTCTTGGAACAATTGTATTCTTCCTTAAACAAAGCCCGATTTTCGATTACAAACCAGGCACGTATGCAATTATCGAAGACGGAGCATTGATGGGTGTCCTAAAAAGTGACGGAACTCTGCGTTTCCCTACGATGTTAGAACCAGAGGTTCTCCTTGGCGGGAAACAAACTATCGAATTAAGCAAACTGAGAATTGAGACAAGTTAACAGTTAGATTTTCTAAACGGACCAATCCGATTTGAACTCATTATCACTACCTATTCGGTTCTCTCCCAACATCTCGATTAGCTCGCTTCGGATAAACTCACCGATAGGGTGACTGCATGGTCGAGACGCACGATTCTCTTGACATGAGCGGACGTACCGTGATCGTCACGGGGGGCACCAGGGGTCTCGGGCGGGTGATCGCCACACGCTTTCTGGAGCAGGGCGCGGATGTGGTGATCTGCGCCCGCAGCGAACCGGAAGGCCCGGTCGATTTCGAGAGCCGGCAGGCGGTCTTCGTCGCCGCCGACATTCGCGATCCCGACCAGGTGACAGACGTCGTGTCGGCTGCGGTCGAGGCGACCGGCCGGATAGACGTGCTCGTCAACAACGCCGGCGGGGCGCCCCCCTCAGTCAGTGCGACTGTGTCACCGCGTTTCAACGACAAGATCACTGCGCTCAACCTCTTGGCGCCGATGACTTTCGCTCAGGCTGTGCACGATCAGATGCAGTCACAACCCGACGGCGGCGTGATCATCAACATCACCTCGGTCAGCGGCACTCGGGCCAACCCACAGGGCGCGGCATACGGGGCGGCCAAAGCCGGGCTCATCAACCTGACGGAGACGCTGGCACACGAATGGGGCCCGAAGATTCGTGTGATCGCCCTAGTGGTGGGGATGATCGTCACCGAGCAGGCCCACCTGTTCTACGGGGACGAGGAAGGAATCGCCGCAGTCGGCCGCACGCTCGCCCTCAAGCGCATGGGCACTCCCGACGAAGTGGCCGATGTTGTCCTGTTCGCTGCGTCGCCTCTGGCCCGCTGGGTGTCGGGCTGCGCGATCCCGGTGCACGGCGGCGGTGAGAGTCCCGGCTACATCGACGCCTCGACTGTCGAGCAGTCCGCCGGGCCGAAGTCATGACCGAGGCCGCGGACCGTTCAGAAGGTCTTGAGCGGCGCTCGTTGTTGACTGACCGGACGACCATCGCGGCGCTGTTGGTCGTCATGTCGGCTGCCGTCTTCGTCATTATCGCATTCACGAATCGTCACGATCACAGCACCCACGACCACACCAGTGCCACCGTGGCCACCGACGCGAGCGCTTCAGATCCAGAACACGATCACAGCACCCATGACCACTCAGAAGACATCGGCTCGACCTTCGTGAGCACCGAACGCATCAGCCCGGCCGCTGCCTGTCGCACGATCATCGGCTGCGACGACGCGGGACCGAAACCACAGAGTCCCGGCGACCGGGGCGGTTGGGCGCAGTTCCTGACCCTCGGCGCGGTGGCGATCGGGCTCGCCTTCATCGCCACGAAGATCATCCGCTCCACCCGCGCCACCCGCCGGGCAACATCTCCGCAATAGCCGCTCCACTCTCGCCGCCACGAACGCTCAAACGAACCTCCAATCTGCTGGAAACAACCCAGCATCGAAACATCGTCTACCCGCAATAGCCCTCCTACTGGAGAATAAACCAGGCAAGTCCTCCAACTGGTGGAGAAAAAACCAGGTAAAAGCTCCAATCAGTGGAGAATTTTCTAGATTTCATCGCCATATCGGGTAAAGTCACATCACTATGCAGTATGGAGAGGTACAGCAGCGGCTTAGCGAGTCCAACCGCTGGTGGGGCAACTCTGACGGCTGGGCGAACAGCGACCCCGACCTGCGGGGAGCCGCTAGCGCTCCTTTCCAATACACCGCACAAGTACTGCGAGGCCTTACTCCCGGCGGACTCTACACCTTGAGGGGCCCGCGGCGCGTCGGAAAGTCTGTGGAGGCGAAGAAGGCCATCGAGTCGCTGATTGTCGACGGGGTCAACCCCCGGCTCGTCGCCTACATGTCGGTCGACGGCTGGCAAGCCGACGACTTGGGACGGCTCGTGGACGCCGCCACCGCGCTTCAACCGCCTGGACACCGCCACTGGTTCATCGACGAGATCACTTCAGTCTCCGACGGATGGCCTAATCGTGTCAAGTGGCTCCGAGACAATGACCACCGGTTCGGCAACGATACTGTGGTGCTTACAGGGTCGTCTGCGGCCGACCTCGCCACGGCCATCGGAACACTGCTCGGGCGGAGAGGCGACGCAGTGAGTCCCGATCGGGTGCTGCTGCCGATGGGATTCAGGACGTTTGCAGGTCTGCGAGCCAAGGTCCGGGACGAGGGACAGCCCCCTGGAGGGATAGGCCCCCTGCGGGTCGCCGACTTGTCTACAGACCGGCTGCGCGAAGCCGTCTACGAGATCGCGCCGTGGCTGCACTCCCTAGTGATGGCCTGGGACGTATACCTGTTGACCGGTGGTTTCCCGCAAGCCGTGACCGATCACATCGATGCCCGCGCCACGGACTCGCCTCTACCCCGCAGCCTGCTGGATCTCGTCCACCGCGATGCACTGCATCAAACAGACTGGTCCCGCATCCAGACCAGCGCGTTCTTGCGCCGGATTGCGGGAGGTCTGGGATCACCGGTGAACAACTCAGCAATCGCCAATGATCTCCGCACCTCGGCCAGCACCGTGCAACGGCGGATCAACGCGCTCCAAGAGGCTTTCGTGGTGTGGCCGTGCCTTCGATCCCACAATCTGGAGCCTCAACTGCGCGCACAAGAGAAGCTGTACTTCACCGATCCAATCTTCACCCGTCTTCTGCCCGACAGCCGCATCGACACGTCTCTGCTGTCTGAACAACAGCTTGGGATGGCACTGATGCGGGCACTGGAACGAGAGGAACCCGGTACATACCTGGAGTTCGACCGGGTACTGCACCACCGCAACAAGTCGGGGACCGAGATCGATTTCGTTAGCACCGCCCTCGGTGGCTGCGCCATCGAATCAAAATACGTCGATGCCCGCTGGAAACGGGCCACCCGAACCCTCACAGACTCGCCGTGGAGAGGAATCGTGGCGACTCGCTCGGTTCTCGACCTGGAGGATCCCGACCTCCTGGCCGTCCCCGCCGCCCTGCTGGCCTGGCTCATCGACAACTAGTGCATCCTCGCGTTAGTGGTGTTGCTGTGTTAGGGTCGGGTTATGACTTTGCCGAAGGTTTTAGAAGTGTCGGATGCGGATCGGGTGGTGTTGGAGGCGCGGGTTGCTGCGTCTACTACGCCGCTGCGTGACTGGCAGCGGGCCAAGGTGGTGTTGATGGCCTCTGAGGGGTTGTCGTCGCCGGTGATCGGAGAGGTGGTGGACCTCAACCGCAACCAGGTGGACGTGTGGCGGCGCCGTTACCGTGCGGAGGGTCTGTGTGGGTTGTTGGACAAGCCGCGGTCGGGCCGGCCGCGGGTGTATGGGCCTGTTGAGAGGCTGGCTTTGGTCAAGACGATCACGACGCGCCCGCCTGAGGCGGGTCAGCTCGGCGGGCGCAGGCTCAAGGCCCGCATGTCGATGCCCGAGGTCGGCCGGATCCTGCGCGAGGACAAAGGTATCGCCATCTCAGACTCGCAGGTGTGGCGGATCTGCAAGTCCATGGACTTCAAGCCTTGGCAGGTCCGGTCGTGGATGACCTCCCATGACCCCGATTTCGACGACAAGGCCGCCGACATCTGCGGGCTCTATCTGCAGCCGCCGCAGAACTGGGCGGTGTTCAGCGTCGATGAGAAGACCGGGATACAGGCCAAAAGCCGGACTAACCCCACCCGCGCAGCGCAAGCCGCGGCACAGCCCGCGTCGGTGGCGAGCCCCAAGGGGCGGCCTGCCCAACAGGAGTTCGAGTACCGCCGCAACGGCACCGCCTCGCTGTTCGCCGCGTTCGAGTGCGCCACCGGCGAAGTCCTCGCCGCGCCCACAGACTCGATCCGCTCAGACAACTTTGTGGCGTTCCTCGCCGAACTCGACTCTGTAGTCCCCGCACACCTCGAACTGCACTGCATCGTCGACAACCTCGCCACCCACGGAACCCCCGCAGTCGAAGAGTTCCTCGACGCCCACCACCGCGTGTTCCTACACCGCACCCCCACCCACGCCTCCTGGCTCAACCAGATCGAGATGTGGTTCTCCATCCTCACCCGACAACTCCTCGACACCGCCGAGTTCAACCACACCAGCGAAATCGCCGGAGCAATCCTCGACTACGTCAACGACTACAACAACAGGGCCAAACCCTTCAAATGGACATACCACCCCAACCAACAACAGCCACAAAACTAACGCGCGTGACCACTAGCGGTCCGTCTCCCGCGTTGTTGGGATATATCCGACATAAATGATCGGAATTAGGTGCTTTAGTTGACCTAACCGGTTATGGTGTCCTGGAATCCTGACTGTTCGGATCAGGATTATCTGGATTGTGCAACCATGGCTCCATACCCGGTCAACCTGGAACTCAGCGGTCAAGCCGTCCTCGTCGTCGGAGGCGGACCGGTCGCGGCCCGCAAGGTAGCAGGCCTGCGAAGCGCTGATGCTCGCGTGACTGTCGTCTCCCCCACTGCAGTCCGCGAGATCAGCGCTGACCCCGACGTGCGTTGGTTGGCACGCCCGTACCGGCGAGGAGAGGTATCGGCCTACCGCCTCGCCGTCACAGCCACAAACGACCCTGAAGTCAACGCCGCGGTACGGGCCGACGGCGACAGGGCCAACGTGTTCGTGAACTCCGCAGACGATCCTTCCAACTGCTCGTTCACGCTCCCCGCCGTTGCCCGCCGAGGCGACCTGCAGATCACCGTGTCGACCGGCGGCCGCAGCCCCGGTCTCGCCCGCTGGTTGCGCCGAAGGCTCGAGAGTCAACTCGACGAAGGCTACGAAGGACTCCTCACCATACTGAGCGAGACCCGAGTCGAGGCCCGCGCCAGATTCGGCACATCGGAGATCCCCGGATGGGACGCCGCGCTCGACGACGGGCTGCTCGAACTGGTGCAACAAGACCGAACGACCGAAGCCCGAGAACGTCTTCACGACCATCTCGGCCTGTCGCCGGAAAGTGCACTCACATGACCACCAAACACCTGACCACGCGAAGCAACCACACCCTGCGACGCAACCACACCCTGACCTCCCGAGGTGCGCTCACATGACCGTCTACCTCGTCGGTGCAGGACCGGGAGACCCCGACCTGCTCACCGTCAAAGCCGCCAAGCTCCTGCAACGCGCCGACGTCGTCGTCCACGACCGGCTCATCGAGCCGGCAGTGCTCGACCTCGCCCCGCCCTGGGCTGAGATGATCGACGTCGGAAAGCGCCCCGGCGCGCCTGCGGACTCCCAGACCCGAATCAACGATGTTCTGATCGACCGGGGGCGCCGGTTCGACTGCGTCGTCCGTCTCAAAGGCGGCGACCCCTTCGTGTTCGGACGCGGCGGCGAGGAGGCGCTCGAACTGCGGGCCGCAGGCATCGACGTCGAAGTGGTACCGGGCATCACCTCTGCGATAGCAGCACCCGCGGCTGCTGGCATTCCCGTCACCATGCGAGGCGTCAGCAGCGGATTCACCGTCGTCACCGGCCACCAGGATCCCAACACCGACCAACGGCTCGACTGGGACGCCCTCGCTCGCGCCGGAACGACGCTGGTGATCCTGATGGGCGCATCACGCACGGCGGTGATCTCGCAGCGGCTCATGGCCGGCGGAATGGCTGCCGACACGGCCGTCGCCGTCGTCTACTCGGCTACGACCGACCACGAGAACGTGGTGCGAACAACCCTCGCCGAACTCCCCCACATCGACGTGGTCAACCCGTCCACGCTGGTGATCGGCTCAGTCGCCGCCGAATCGGCGCTCGACTCAGTGTCGACTCCGGGCACAGCCGAACTGACCTTCAGAACAGCCGGACTGACCCTTGCAGCAGCCGCAGCTCAGGCTCAACCTCGCCGCTTCAACCCCGACGCATTCGCCCACAGACAACAACCGACCGGCCACCAAGAATCAACCAGGAAAGAGGCCCTACGATGACCCTGCTCGACACTCCCACTCCAGCGGACATCCCCGCGGACCTCCACCCTGATACCCGCGGGACCACGACACGACCAGTCGATCCCGACATTCAAGCGGACATCGACAAGTTCCGCGACGTGTTCGCCAAATACGAGAGCGGCGAAGTCTCAGAGGACGTGTTCCGCGTCTTCCGCCTGAACAACGGCATCTACGGTCAGAGACAGGGCGGAACCAACCAGATGGTTCGTGTCAAGGTCCCCCACGGGTCCATGGACCCCGAGCAGTTCGAGATGCTGGCGTTCATCGTCGAGCGCTACAGCCGCGGCTGGGCCCACATCACCACCCGACAGAACCTCCAATTCCACTTCGTGCAACTCGATCAGATCCCCGACGTGCTCGACCATCTCGCGGCTGTGGGCATGACCACCCGCGAAGCCTGCGGCGACACCGTCCGCAACGTGCAGGGCTGTCATCTCGCCGGTGCCTGCCCCCATGAGAACCTTGACATCACTCCGTGGGCCGAAGCGGCCTACCGCCACTTCGTGCGCAACCCGCTGAGTCAACGACTGCCCCGCAAGTTCAAGATCAACTTCTCGGGCTGCGAAACCGACTGCGGCCAGGCCATGTTCAACGACGCCGGTGTGATCGCCACCACCCGCACCCTCGACGACGGAACGACCGAGGCAGGATTTCGAGTCTTCATCGCCGGAGGGCTCGGCACAACGCCGTTCCCAGCCCAGGCAGTTGAGGAGTTCACCCGCAAGGAGGAACTGCTCCCCACGCTCGAAGCGATCCTGAGAGTCTTCGATCAGACCGGCAATCGAGACAACAAACTCCGTGCCCGGATGAAGTGGGTGGTCGAACAACTCGGAATCGACGAGGTTCGACGGCGCGTGCTCGCGATCCGCAAGTTCCTGCTCGCCTCCTCGTCGTACCCAGGTGGCCTTCCCACCGAAGTGCGTGTCGACGGCGATGCGCCCGCCGGGATAGATGCCACCGCTAACGTCACGAAGGTCGGGCAGGGAATACCGGTCAGCATCGGTGGGGCCTCCCCGTACGACAAATGGTTCAGCGCCAATGTGGTGCGAGGCATCGCCTCAGGTCAGGTGTCCGCCTACGCCTGGGCGCAACTCGGAGACATCACCGCTGAACAGTTCCGAGCGATCGCCGCGATCGGCCGCGACTTCGATGCCGACATTCGCCTGACCAACCGTCAGAACCTCATCATCCGAGGACTCGACGAATCAGAACTGCCGGAGCTGTACGAACGGTTGATTGCTGTGGACATGGCCCGACCAGGCGCGGAGTTGGTCCGCGACGTGGTGGCCTGCCCCGGTGCCGACACCTGCAACCTCGCCGTCACACAGAGTCGGGGGCTCGCCAAAGCAATCGGCGACGCGCTCGAGACCGAAGGCCTCGCCGAAGTGGCCGGCCTGCGGATCAACATCAGCGGATGCCCCAACTCCTGTGGACAGCATCATGCGGCCGACATCGGATTCTTCGGGGCCGAACGCCGGGCCAACGGGCGTTCAGCACCCGGCTATCAGATGATGCTCGGCGGCTACATCGGACAGGAGAAGGCACACTTCGGAACCAAGACCCTGCGACTGCCGGCAAAGAACGCTGCCGAAGCGGCGGTGCGGGTTGTTCATCGTTTCAACGACGAACGCACCGTCGGAGAGTCGTTCCGTACCTGGATCGAGCGTTCCGGCGGGGTGAAGAGCATCGCCGCGGGACTCAAGGACCTCGACCACTTCCCCGCGTACGACGACGACCCGGCGTTCTACACCGACTTCGACGAGGCCGACCCCTACGAAGCCGTCGTCGGCGATTCAGAGTGCGCCACCTGAAGCGGTCCAGTATCAATTCACGCGGTTCCTCTTTGCCCGTCTCCTCATCAGAACCACAAACAGTGCAATCGCGGGAATAGCGGGAATAGGAGCCACAATGTACTCAAAGGGCTTCCAAACCTCAGCCAAAAGCCCAGCCAACATCAACGCTAAAGCGATCAGGACACCCCATCCCACCGGCACCAAGAGGGGTCGCATTTCCGACAGCGTTCCACTTTTGTAGTTCGGCAAGATCCAGCGGATCAATATAAGTGAAACTATGGTCACTACTGCCGAACCAACAAAGAAACCTAATTCACTGCTTCGACTCAGTGCTCCTCCTTCAGAACCTTGGCATGAAAGACACCAAATGGAGGTGGACGGTTGCGAGGTCTTGCATCGCTCGACATCAACCTCACCATGTGCAATACCCACCCGTGTAAAACCACACGGAACCATTTTATGCCTAGCATAGTGTAGTCGTTCTTCTGAAGCTAGCACGCGCAGGTTCGGATACTGCGGCATGGTATCCAGAATCATCAGAGCTGAACCGGGCTACGATCACGGGGAACATGGGACCCGAGTTCAACACCGAGTTTGATCCCCGCTACGGGGAGCTGATCGAGGTGTCACCGCTGCTGCGACGGATCGTCTGCAACAACCCGTCGAAGTACACGTTCCACGGCACGGGAACCTACGTGATCGGCCACGGTGACGTTGCCGTGGTCGATCCCGGACCCCGCGACCCGGCCCATGTCGAAGCACTGCTTTGTGCACTGGGCGACGAGACGGTCCGCGTCATCCTGATCACACACACCCACGGCGACCACTCCCCCGCCGCCGCCGCTCTGCACGACGCCACCGGCGCGCCGGTCCTCGGTTTCGGCCCTCATCCCGAAGATGCGATCAGAGAGGAGGACGACGCAGCCGACGACCCCAGCGCAGACAACGAAACCGAACCCGCCACCGGCGAAGGCGGGGACGGGGGCGTAAACGACAGCCGACACGACGCACATCGGCCCGACGTCGACTTCGACCCGGATACCCGGCTCGCCCACGGCGACACTGTTGACGGGCCAGGTTGGACCGTGCAGGCACTTCACACTCCAGGGCACATCTCCAACCATCTCTGTTTCGCGCTGGCCGAAGAGGACGCGCTGTTGACCGGCGACCACGTGATGGGCTGGTCGACAACCATCATCCCGCCCCCCGACGGCGATATCAGCGACTACCTGCGCTCACTGCAGCTGGTACTGGACCGCAACGATGAGGTCCTCTACCCGACCCACGGCGGACCGGTCCACGACCCGCGCCGCTACGTGTCGGCGCTGCTCAACCATCGCCTTCGGAGAGAAGCCCAGATCCTGGAGCAACTGGCCGAAGGCCCATCCTCGGCAAGAGAGATCGTCGCCGTGCTCTACGCAGACGTCCGCAAAGAGCTGCACCGCCCTGCGGCGCGGTCCGTCGTCGCCCACCTCGCCAAGCTTCAAGAAGAAGACAGAGCCGCGCCCGTCGTCGACGACGCTTCGCCCACATCGTCTGACACAGTCTGGGCCCTCAGCTAAGGCCGGCGCACAACTTCGTCGTCACCGCCAAGACTGCGCGCCGCCACAAACGGCCACAAACACGGACCGCCGCGGCCGCTCACCTGGGTTGCGGTCCGCCACGAACGGTTCTGCCACTGGCCGCGTGGTCGAGCGCGTCGATTTTGGTGGTCAGGCGTTGATCGAAACCGCCACAGGGTGGTGACAGGCGAAGTAGTGGTCGCTGTCGCCGACACGCTGCATCACAGGTTCGTCAGTGAAACAGACCTCGGTTGCGTGCGAGCAGCGGGTGTTGAACCGACAGCCGACAGGCGGGTTGATCGGCGAGGGAAGCTCACCGGAAATATCGCCCTCAGACACATCGACAGTCGGCGCAGGTTCGGGAATAGCCGCCAGCAGCGCCCTGGTATAGGGATGCCGCGGATTCTCATACAGCTCGTTGGCGTTGCCGATTTCGCAAGCCTTCCCGAGGTACATGACGATGATGCGATCCGACACGTTCTTCACCACTGAGAGGTCGTGGCTGATGAACAGCAGGGTCAACCCGTAGCGCTTCTTCATGTCCTCCAACAGGTTGAGGACCTGCGCCTGGACCGACACGTCGAGTGCCGAAACCGGCTCGTCACAGATCAGGACCTTGGGGTCCAGGGCCAGAGCCCGGGCAATGCCGATGCGTTGACACTGTCCGCCTGAGAACTGGTGCGGTCGCCGATCGCCGAACCTGGGATCGATACCCACCGACAACATCAGCTCCTCAATGCGACTCTGGGACCATGAGCCCTGCTCGTCTCCCCACACGGCAAGACCCTCCGAGATCACCTGGCGGATCTTGCGCCGCGGATTGAGCGACGAGATCGGGTCCTGGAAGATCATCTGCAAGTCAGGCCGAAGACGACGCAGTTCCTCACCTTCGAGCTTGGCGAGATCATGCCCCTGATAGTCGACGGTACCGCTCTTGATGTCGTTGAGACGGATGATCGACTTCGCCACGGTCGATTTGCCGCAACCCGACTCACCCACGATGCCCAGCGTTTCGCCTTCCGCCACATCAAACGAGATACTGCTCACGGCATGGACCACAGCGCCCTTGCCGACAGGGAACTCGACTTCGAGGTCTCGCACCGTCAAGAGCACTTCAAGGTCTTCACGCAACGGCGCGTGCCCGGAACCAGCCATCAGCTCGATGCTCCTGTGCTTGTTACCTCGAGTCCCGTCGCGGTGTGACCAGCTGCCAGATTGTTGGCCAGCGCTTCATGCCCTCGATCCGTGTTGGCCGGGTGGAAACACGCGAACTCGTGCATTCCTGCGACACCGCTGATATCCGGAATCGACTCCAGACAGTCCGCCTGCGCGAACCGACAGCGCGGTGCATAAGCACACTGCTCCGGAGGATTGATCAGTTCGGGCGGTCGCCCCGGAATCGGTTCGAGACGGGTATGGCTCGGCTGATCGATCCGGGGAATCGAACGCAACAATGCGTCCGTGTAGGGATGACGCGAGTCGCCGAAAAGAGTCTCCGGTGCCGCCCGCTCAACCAGACGACCCGCATACATCACCGCGATCTCATCGCAACGACCACGGGCAACGCCCAGGTCATGCGTGATGAGGATCATCGACATGCCCCGGTCCGAGCGGAGCCGGTCCAACAGATCGAGCAGATGCTTCTGGACCGTCACATCCACCGCTGTGGTGGGCTCATCGGCAATGAGCAGCGACGGTTCGCAGGCCAGCGCCATGGCGATCACCACACGCTGACGCAACCCGCCTGACAGTTCGTGCGGGTACTGGTCGACCCGTTTGCCCGGTTCGGGAATACCGACCTGAGCAAGCAGATCCTCGGCTTCGGCAAGAGCCGTCTTCTTGTCTCGCTTGAGGTGGTACCGAAGCGTCTCCGCGATCTGCTCACCGCACTTCTTCACCGGGTTGAGCGACGTCATCGGGTCCTGGAAGACCATCGTCATCTTGACACCCCAGAAATGCTCCCGGCCCTCCGCTGCGAGTCGCCGAACATCCTCGCCCTCGAAAATCACATCGCCGCTGACCTCCGCGGTTCGGGGCAGGAGGTTCATCAGGGTCTTGGCAGTGACCGACTTGCCTGAACCCGATTCGCCGACGATTCCAAGTGATGCGCCCTTGGCCAGGTCGAAGGTCACGCCATTGACCGCTTGAACTGTGCCCCGAGTCGTGGGGAACCGCACTGTCAGGTCACGTACCGACAACTGCGTGTTTGACACGTGGGGCGGCGCAGACATCATCGCCCCTAGAACGCCGTCTCGCGTACGTCGAAGTACTCACGCACACGGTCCCCTGCGAAGTTGAGGGCCAGGATGGTCAAGAACATCACCCCGATCGGCATGAGCGCGACATGCGGGTTTTCCTGCAAGTCGCGGATACCGCGGCCGTCGTTGATGATCACACCCCAGCTGATGTCCTCGACAGAAAGTTGCAAGAACGCCAGTCCGCCTTCAGCAACAATCGCTACACCCATACCGAGCAGGGCCAACGCGGCCATGGGAATAAGCACCACGGGCAGAAGTTCTCTGGTCATGATCCGAAAGTGCTTCGCGCCGATCACCCGGGCCGCCTGCACGAACTCGCGCTCAGCGAACACCAGAGTGGCAGCTCGAGCGAGTCTGCCGACGGGGGCTACCGCCAACACACCCAGAGTGAGACTGACCGTACGCAGCGACCGGTCAAAAGTGCTGGTGATCAGCAACGCCAGGATCAGGCCGGGAAATGACAGCAGTGTGAAGAACACAAAGCTGACGACCTGGTCGACACGTCCACGGAAGTAGCCCGCGATCATGCCCAACGTTCCGCCGACAACCATGCCGAAAGCGATTGCAATGAAGCCGACCACCAACGAGACACGAGCGCCGTACACGGTCCTGGCGAACACATCACGCCCCAGGGCATCGGTCCCGAACCAGTTGTCCATCGACGGCCCGGTGCGAGCAGGGCCGGCACCCAATTTGTCCGGATCGTCAAAAGGCAGAAACGGGGCGAACACAACGGTAGCCACGAGCAAACCCAACCAGCCGATGGCTGTCCAGAAGCCCGCACCGAGCTTCTTCTTGACGACATCATCGGCCATGCCGTCGTCGGTCGTCACCATCTCAACGTTGCTGCCGCCATCGTTGGTATCGACATCGCTCATGACGTTCTCACTCTCGGATCGAGATAGCCGTACATGAGATCAACAAAAAAGTTGATGAGCACAAAGCCGATCGCAACCACCGAGATCAGCGCAATCACCACCGGCGGGTCGTTGCGCAACACCGCCTCAACCAGTTCCGTTCCGATTCCAGGGATCGAGAAGATCTGCTCAACCACCAACGCCCCGCCAATCAGCGCGCCGGTGTTGACCCCGAAGACGGTGATGACCGAGAACATCGATGGCCGAAGAGCATGGCGATACATGATGTGCCGATCCGTCATTCCCTTGGCCCGGGCCATATGAATGAAGTCGTCCTGCAGCGTCGTGATCAGATCGGTGCGCAACAGCCTCTGATACGTCGCTGCCAAACCGAGCCCGAGAGTCAGGGCCGGAAGTGTCAGAGCCTTCAGTTCGGACCACCAACCCGCGTTCTCATACCGTGACGGGAAGATCTGCCACCTGAGCGCAAAGAAGTAGAGAAGGATCACCCCCAAGGCGAAGTTGGGGATTGACAGCATCCCGAAGGATCCCACCGTCGACACCTTGTCGAACCCGCGGTTGGCTCGATACGCCGAGGCGACCCCCCAAGGGATCGCTATGCCCAGTGCGACGATCTGTGCAAGCACGATCAGCCGTATCGTCACCGGCAGACGCTCCTTGACGATGTCGGTGATCTCATCACCGTTCACGAACGACGTGCCGAAGTCTCCGCTCACCATGTCTGAGAGCCAGATTCCGTAACGTTCGACGACGTTCTTGTCGAGATTGTTCTGCTCCTTGGCCTGGGCGATCAAAGCGCAGTCACCCATGTTCAGACCAGACGACTTGGTGTCCTCAACCTCGCCGCGGGCCACCGCTTCGCACTGCTCGTCGGGGATGCCCGAAATCACCCCGACAATGTTGAACAGCGGGTCTCCGACCAGGTTCAACGACGCGAAGGTCAGGAAGGTGACCGCGAAGACAACGAGCACCAGTTGCGCAACCCGACGGAGAATGAACTGTTTCAACCCATCTCCTCCAATGGTTGCGACAACTGGTGCTCGTTTCCTAGTACCCGGCTCCTCAGCCCTCGTCTATCCAGACGTTGTGGTAGAAGCCACGTCCCTGATTATTGCAGACCAACACAACTCCGTCAGGACCGGTCTGGCCGCAGATGTTCTTCACCGCGTTGCGGAAGCCGACAGTCCAGTTGGAATGCGTCAAGAAGATGTAGGAGTAGGTCGATTGAATCTCGGTCTGGATCTCCTGCATGATCTCCACACGTCGGTCCAGGTCTGAAGTCGCACGCTGCTCGAACAGCAGCGCATCGCGATCCTCGTTGCACAGACGGACCCAGTTGAGGGTGATACCTCCGGTGGCGGTTGCGCACTCGAGCCATACAACCTCATTGTCGGGGTCGACTGCCCCGAACTGGCGCCAGGTCACAACTTGGAACTGGCCGATAGCAGTCTGAAGGATGTGTTGATCCTGTGGGAGCTGCTGGCGCTCGACCTCGAAGAACGGTTCCCAGCCCGAACTCAACACGTCCATGATCCGAGTTTGAAGCGTTGAGGGACCCGAGAACTGGAGCTCGATCTTGACCTTGCCGTTGCTGCAGTTCTCCGGGAAGTCCGCACAGTAGGAGTCCACCAGAGGCCCGGCCCGGTCGGCCATGTTCCCTTCCTGCACGACGTCAGGGTTGTTCCAAATGAGATCCGGGTGATACATCGAGTCGGCCAGCGGCTTGCTGCCCTGCCCGATCAGGTCGTGGTAAGCCTGACGGTCCGTGGCGAACGTGATCGCTTGGCGCACGCGGATATCGTCCATTGGCGCCACCCTGGTGTTCAGCATGACAAAGTCTTCGCCGGAGTACAGGTTCTCGAACGCGGACACGTTCTCGGCATCCCGCAGCGTGAGGGTCGCATCTGAGTTGGAGGTGACCACGAGGTCGAGTTCGCCCGCCGCTACCTGCTCGGCTGCGAGCGCTGTATCGGTGGTGATGAAGATCTCAATGGCGTCGAGATAAATGTCATCGGTGCCACGCCAGTAATCAGGGTTCTTGACCAATTTCGTGGACACGTCCTGGGTGCGACTCTCAAGCATGAATGGGCCGGTCCCGACAGGTGACTGGTTGAGGCTGTCATCAGCAGCCGCGGCCGCGAGCCAAGTCGGCGAGGCCACCATGCCCAACTGGCTCGTCAAATTGATCGGGAAGTGAGCCGAAGGCCGGATCAGGTTGTATTGAAGCGTCAGATCGTCGATCTTCTCGTACCGGTTCGATTCCGGATAACTCGGCCTGATCGCCAGCGAAATGATCGGATCCGTGATAGCCGTCTCAAAGTTGGCTATCAGCGCATCCGCGTTCAGCGGTGTTCCGTCGTGGAAGGTGATTCCCTCGCGGACCTTCACCTGCCAGGACGATCCGTCGCCAACGGGAGTCGCTGATTCAGCCAGGAAGGGGAACCAGTTACCGTCCTTGTCGATATAGAAGAGCGGATCGAACATGGCGAATCCCATGGTGTAGGCCGCCACCGCGAAGTTGTTGGCTGCAGGGTTGAGGCCGTCAGTCTCGGCTTCCACGGCAATTCGCAGCGTCCCGCCGGATACAGGTTGGGGTCCTTCTTCGTCATCCCCTGTCGGTTCATCACAGGCGTCGCCCACACAGACGTTGCCTTCGGTTACATCCTCCACGGGTGCCGCGGTGGTCGATGGAGTGTCGCCGTCATCGCCGTCGTCACCATCGGCGCCTCCGTCGTCATCGCCACCAACGGCAACTTCGCCGTCGTCACCATCGGCGCCTCCGTCGTCATCGCCACCGCATGCAGCAGCAACGAGAGCCAACGCCAGGAGCAAGGCAATAAACTGCGCAAGCATTGTGGGCCTAGTACGGGATTTCATGTCTTTCTCTCCTCCAGGAATCACAATCGGCCTGTGACTCACGCCACAAGGTCTAGCACTTTGAAACACTTTTTGGGCGCGCTGCGAGCAATGAACAGCAGAACTTGCTCAGATCGTCGCGCGGATCACGGGTGTTGACTGCTGACCGAGACGACTTCACCGGTCATGTACGACGACAGATCGCTTGCCAAGAAAACCATCACGTTGGCGACCTCCCAGGGCTCCGCCGCCCTGCCGAAGGCTTCTCTTCTTGACAGATCATCGAGCAGAGCTTCATCGGTGACCTTGGCGAGGAACGGGTGCATCGCCAGACTCGGCGCCACTGCGTTCACACGGATGCCGTGCTCGGCTGCCTCGATGGCGGAGCATCGGGTCAACGCCATCACTCCCGCCTTCGCCGCCGCGTAATGGCACTGGCCGGCTTGGGCCCGCCACCCGACAACCGAGGCGTTGTTGACTATCGCGCCCTCGATGTTTGCTTCGATCATGTGCCGCAAGACCGCACGTGTGCAGCGCATCGTGCCGTCGAGGGTGACTCCCAAGACCGCATTCCATTGCCCGTCGGTCATGTCGACGAGGGGTACCGTGCCGCCCAAACCGGCGTTGTTCATCATCACATCGATTCCGCCAAGGCCCTTGACCGCCGCCTCAACCAGAGCCCCGACATCCTCTTCGACCGTGACATTGCAGACTGCGGTCAGCGGCCGGTTCCCGGTTTCGCGTTCGAGCCGGTCGGCTGTCTCGTCCAAACGCCGTTCATGAATGTCGGAGATGAGCACCGCTGCCCCCTCGACCAAGCAGCGCTTGGCCACCGCAGAACCGATACCGGTGCCCGCAGCCGCGGTCACGACCACACGCCTGTCGTCGAGCAGGCCCCGACCCTGCGGTTCAGGCACCGCAGACATCAGTTGTTGCTCGCAGACTCGTTCTGGGCCATCTCGGCCATCCGGCGTTCCAGGTCGGCGATGAAGGGATTCGGTTCCTGTCCGACACCGTCCGGCAGAGCCGCCGCGATCTGATCACAAGTCCACCGATCACCGTCTGCGATCATCGTTCGTACTTCCATCGGCTGATTCCAGACAGAGATCCGCCTGCCCACCACCGTGTAGATCTGCGCGTTCACGTGACGACCGGCATCGCTCAGCAGATAGACGGCCATCGGCGCCACATCCTCGGGTTCACCTGTCTCGATCTCGAAAGGCACGTTCTCGCTCATGCGTGTCTTGGCCACCGGAGCAATGCAGTTGGCGTTGATTGCGGGTCCGCCCCGGAGTTTCAGGCTCGCCGCAGTCATCGCGGCCGAGCGGGTGAGGCTGACGATTCCGCCTTTGGCCGCTGAGTAGTTCGCCTGAGCCGTGGAGGCGGTGAACGCCCCCGAAGTGAAGCCGACCAGCGAGCCGCCGGTCTGTTGTTTGCGCATACGCGCCAGCGCTGCGCGGTAGACGTTGAAGTGCCCCTTCAGGTGCACCGCGACGACATGGTCCCACTCGTCCTCGCTCATGTTGAAGAGCATCCGTTCCCGCAGGACCCCCGCACCGCAGACGACACCGTCGATCGTTCCCCAATTGTCGCAGGCAGCGGCCACCACCTCTTCGCCGACTTCGAACTCGCTGATGTCGCCCGCTACCGCAACGGCCTGTCCGCCCCGTGCCTTGATCTCGGCCACTGCACTGTCGGCGACTTCACTTGTCGGGTTGCTGCCGTCCATCGCCACGCCGTAATCGGCAACGACGATGTTGGCGCCCTCGGCCGCGGCGGCCAGAGCGACGGCCCTGCCGATCCCCGCACCCGCTCCCGTAATCGCAATGTTCTTTCCGTCAAGGAATCTGGACACTCACCGGTCTCCTGGAGTTGGATGAATAAGGTTGAACACTAGGCCAGTGCCTTGTCCACAGTCATCATTCGCACCGCGTGCCGCAGTTCCTCCTCGACGCTTCCCGCCGGCGTCAGACCACCGACCCACCTGCTGGTCGCCGAGACCCAGACATGGCCGACAACTCGAGCAACACCGACCGCGTCGATCTCGGGGTCATCACCAAAGGCCGTGACGATGAACTGCTGAACCTCCGACTCGACCGCAAGCCTGTATTCTGCTGCGGCGGGGTCGGTGGTGTTGAAAGCGGTGAACAGCGCGCTCATAAGCATCGGCGTGCGTTCTGCCATCTCAGCGGCACCCGCCAGGAGCGCAACCAAGCGGTCGGCTGCGGGTGTCTGTTCAACAGGACGGGACTCGAGCCCTTCACGAACCCTTTGAATCCAGCTCACCAGTCCAGCCAACAGCATGTCGTCCTTGCCGTTGAAGTACCGGTAGATGGTGCCGAGCGACACCTCGGCGCGTTCTGCCACCGCCCTCATCTGGACCGCCTCGTAACCGCCCTCCGCGGCCATCCGCATCGACGCATCCTTGATGCGTGAACGACGGGCCTCTCGGCCGGCGGCTGCTTTCGTTCCCCTCAGAGCCATAGGCCCAAATCATCGCGGACCCCTCAGCAATACATGTAATCGCTCAATCAGGATTCTGCAGAAGCTACGGTTTTGCGATGCACGGCGGTCTTATGGAGCGCCTCGGGCCGGAGGCAGTCAAGTGGCGGAAACGAATGCACCGGCGTCGGTTCCGGCGTCGCGATGTGATCTTCCACCAGGGAGAAATCGGTGACACCGTCCATCTGATCGACAAGGGGCGAGTTCTCATCGAAGTCTCCATGGCGCGCGGGGACGTCGCCGCGCTGTCGGTTCGTTGGCCGGGCGAGATCATCGGGGAGCTCGCCGTGGTCGGTGCCGGCCGACGAACCGCTCGAGTGACAGCGCTCGAACCGACAGAGACTCTCGCGATCACTCAAAAAATGCTCGCTGAGTTCCGCGCCGAGAACCCTGCGGTCGACCGGTACTTCGTCGAGGTGCTCGCAGACAAGCTCATTCAAAGTAGCGAACAGATGGTCGACATCCTGTTCGAGTCGGTGGAGACCAGGGTGATGAGGGTGTTGCTGCGCCTCGTCGCGGCCTTCGACCGAGGCAGCCTTCCAATAGTGGTGGGGGTCCGACAAGCAGACATTGCTGCGATGGTCGGCGCCAGTCGTCAATCAGTGAACCAGTCACTGAGACTCGCTGAGTCAAGCGGAGTGATTCGGCTTCGGCGCGGCCACACCGAGATTCTGGACCTCGCCCGCCTACGGACCCTGGCGCGCTGAGAGGAACCGGGATCAGGGGGCGGGATCAGGGGGCAGCCGGGGGTGGCGGCAGTTGCGACGGTGATGACTCGTCGTCGGGACGCATGCTCTGCAGGATGTCGATTCCGGTCGCCGCCTCAATCTGCTCGGAAAGGCTCACCACAGCAGCCGGAAGCTGCGAGACCAACGCGGGTATGCCGCCGCTGCTGTCGTTGCTGCCGCCGTCGACGACCGCGACCCGGTCGATCGACACGTTGTTGACCGTGGAGACGATCTTGTCGACGAGCTCGGGCAGCATGTTGAGCACGAAGATCCTCTGACCGTCCTCGCCCGCGAGTTGGTACTGGTCGGTGAGCCGCCGGAACACGTCAACCTGGGCCTTGCCGTCTTCGACGATCTTCGCCGCTTCCGCCTGGGCCTCAAGCTGCTTCGACTCGAGGTTGGCACGGGCCGGCGTGACCACGTCGGCTTCGAGGCGGCGGCGCTCCAGTTCGATGCGCTGCTGCTCGAGTTCCTGCTCGGCGACTGCTCGGGCAATGTCGCCGGCGACCGCTGCCTCCTCCTCTTTGGCACGCGCTATGGCGTCGAGCTCTGCGGTGCGCACTCGCAGGTTGTTCTGCTCCTCGACGATGTTGCGGTCGGCCTGTGCTTGAGCAATCTCGGCAAGCTCCCGCGCCTTCGCTTCGGCCTGTTCAGACTCCGACCGCCGATTGGCCTCGGCCACTCGGGCCTCCTTGACGACCGTCGCGGTCAGCCGCCGGCCGACCGACTCGAGGTAGAGGTTGTCGTCGGTCACGTTCTGGATCTTCATCACGTCGAGATCGAGCCCGAGCGTCTTGATGTCGTCATCGGCCTCGTCGATCAGTTGCTGCGAGAACTTCAGGCGGTCCTCGTTGACCTCTTCGGGCGAGAGCGTGGCGAGCACCCCGCGGAGGTTGGCTTCGAGCGTCTCCTTGGCGATCTGGCCGATGTGCTGGTTGGGCACGTTCAAGAAGCGCTCAGCAGCGTTCTCCAGGACACCCTCCTTCGAGGAGACCTTGACGTTGGCGATTCCCTGCACATTCAACGGAATCGTGCCCCGGGAATAGGCGTTGGTGACCGACACCTCGAGCGGGATGGTGTTGAGGTCCAACCACGAGATCTTCTCGATGAGCGGAATGCGAACGGTGCGACCACCCTTGAGGATGCGATACCCGACAGTTCGGCCGTCGGACATGGTTCGACTCCGTCCCGAGATGACCGCAACCCGGTTGGGAGGGCAGATGATGATCAACGAACTGAGGATCATGATCAGGAAGATCACTGCCACACCGATGGCCAAGCCACCTATCAAAAACAAAGTCATCTGTCTGTTCCTCCTGCGCCGAAGCGCTCTGTCAGCGGGCCTGAACGGCCCCTCTGCGATCTGTTCAAGTGCGATCTGTTCAAGTGCGATCTACTCAAGCTTAAGGTCGGGACCGAGCGGAGCGACGAGGGCCACCCCGCGTTCGATCTTGACGATCACAACCCGCTCTCCCGCCCCGATCGTCGAGCCGTCAATGGGAGACGCTGTCATCTGTTCGCGTGCGCCGGCGATATCAACGATGATCTTTCCGCGATACGACTCACTGACTTCAAGGGCGACCTGCGCCATCGTCCCCTCAAGTTCTTCGTCCATCACTTCACTCGAAACAGAGTTCCTGCGAATCCATTTGAACACCTGCGTGCTCATCAGGCCCGCCAGAGCCGCCGCCACTACCGAGGTCACGAACAGCGAGAACGCTCCTGCTCCTGAAGCGCCTCCCACCACGCCCACAAATCCGAAAGTCGCTGCGAAGAAGGCGATCGACGAGAGCGGAATGACCGAGAACGAGTCTCCGCCCGCGTCGGCGTCGGCATCTCCCGCGAACACGAGCCACAACAGCAGCGGTCCACCTGCAGCGAGAAGAAGAATATAGAGTCCGGTCATGTCGATTCTTCCTGCACGGTACTACCGAACTCAACGATTCCGCTAGCGAGTAGGGTCACCGCCGTGAATGTCACAGTCGTCAACAATCTCGGCATGGACTTTCCCGAGGAGATCTCTTCACTTCCGGGTCTCACCGAAGTCCGGATCGACCCGAATGCGGACGTTCCTGACGATCTGCGGGCTGATGTGATCTTCACCCATACACGGGGCGCGCCGAACCTCGAAGCGATCAACGGTTGCGGTGCCGGCTGGATCCACGTGATGGGCGTGGGAATCGATGAGTTCCCCCTCGAGCTGGTCCAAGATGGGCAGACCCTCACCTGTGCCCGGGGTTCCACTGCCACCCCGATCAGCGAGTTCGCGTTGGCCGCGATGCTGGCCCACGCGAAGGCACTGCCCGATGTCTGGATCAACGAGGTGCCGCCCGACGGATGGCACACCGGACCCAGAATGGGGGCACTCAACGGTCACACCGTGGTGGTCGTCGGCGTAGGAGGCATCGGTGCGGAGATAGCCCGGCTGTCGCTGGCCTTCGGCATGAGGGTGATCGGAGTTCGCCGGCGCCTGCTGCCCGCACCCCACGCGGGGATGGAGGTCACCACCGACCTCAGCGAAGTCATCTCCGATGCGCACCAGCTGGTGCTCGCCGCCCCCGCGACCAGCGAAACCGTCGCGCTGCTCGACCGTGACATGCTGGGGAGGGTCACGCCGGGGCTGCACATCGTCAACATCGCCCGCGGCACTCTGATAGATCAGGAGGCGCTGCGCGAGGCACTCGACGACGGTCGTGTGGCTCGAGCCTCGCTCGACGCTGTCGTACCCGAGCCGCTGCCTGAAGGGCATTGGCTCTTCACTCATCAAAGCGTTCGCCTCTCGCCCCACGTCTCATGGGCGGCACCGAACTCGGGCCACTCAATGTTCGACACCTTCATCGCCAACTATCACCTTTTCACCGCAGGCAAACCACTCGACGGGATAGTCGACCTGGAACTGGGTTATTGACCACGGGCGTGTCGCGCCTACGCTCGGTCGCATGTCGTTCACCGCTTATTTTCACGAGGTCGCCGACGAGGTCCGCAACTGGGGCCGCTGGGGCGACGACGACCGACTCGGCACGCTCAACCTGATCACCGACGACGTGGTCGCCGACGCAGCGCGGCTCATCGAGACCGGTCAGCGAGTCCCGTTGGCGATCGACCTCCAGAACAACGGCGTGCAGATCGGGGCGATTCCGACCCGCATCAACCCGGTCCACGTGATGGGAACTATCGACCACCCCGACCTCGGTGACGCCGACGGCAACGCCATGGTGCCCCACTTCTCCGACGACATGGTCACCATGGGACTGCAGGCCGGGACCCACTGGGACGGGCTCTCCCATGTCAGTTACGGCCACAAGCTCTACAACGGAGTCGACGCCGCCACCATCACTGCCCGCAACGGATCGGAGGTGCTCGGCATCGAACATGTGCGCTCGCTTGTGGGCCGCGGCGTGCTGTTGGACATGTGCGGCTCGTTGGGGGTCGACCGGATCGGTGACGCCCACGAGATAACGGGCGCGGAACTCGACGCCGCGGCGCAGTGGGCCGACGTGGAGATTCGCAGCGGCGACATCATCTTGATACGAACCGGCCGGATGCAGCTGTGGCTCAACGAGGGCGACGCCCACAAGTACAACATCGGCGAGAGCCTCGCCGGGGAGAGTCCCGGGCCGGGGATCGATGCTGTGCGTTGGCTGCACCGCAACAACATCGCGGCGGCTGCCACCGACACCTTCATCTTCGAGGTCTTTCCCGGCCCCGACTGGAACAATGCGCTTGCGGTCCATTGCCTCGCCGTGGTCGACATGGGGTTCACGCAAGGTCAGAACTGGAACCTCGAGACTCTCGCCGAGGTGTGCCGCGAGCAGGGGCGATACGAGTTCTTCCTGTCTGCGACGCCAGAACCGTTCGTGGGCGGCACCGGAGCCCCCGTCGCTCCCGTAGCCATCTTCTGATAGACCATGGGGAGATCAGACACGTGCGGACCACATGCTCACGGGCTCGGTTTTGGAGGTAAACGAATGGCACTCATCGAGCAGTTGGCGGAGATCGAACTCTTCTCGGAGTTGTCCAAGAGGGAACTCAAGAAGATTGCGTCGTTCATGACGACGGTCAATGTCAAGGCCGGTCGCAACCTGACCGTGCAGGGCCAACCGGGACGCGAGTTCATGATCGTCAGTGAGGGAGAGGCAACGGTTCGGCGCAACGGCCGAGTGATCGCACGCTTCGGACCCGGCGACTTCTTCGGCGAGCTTGCGGTCATTGCCGGCGTCCCCCGCACCGCCACCGTCACCGCCGACACCGACATGGTGATCGAGGCGCTCAACCGACGGGAGTTCACCTCGCTGCTCGACGAGAGCGCGCTGGTCGCCCGCAAGGTGCTTGTCGGAGCGGTGAAACGCCTCCACGAGATCGAAGAGAGCGTCGTCAAATAGTTTCCGTCCCCGACATGCTGATCAACCGATGACCGCAGGACCGCGCGGACTCGACGTCGATGCTGCCTCGCTCTGGCTCGCCTCTGCTGTTGAGGGGCTCGAGCCGCCGTTCGAATTTGTCCTGATCGCCGCGGGCGGATCCAACCTGACCTATGAGGTGACATCGGCAAACGGGACCCGTGTGGCGCTGAGGCGGCCTCCCGAAGGCTCGACGCTGGCAACCGCACACGACACCGGCCGTGAGTTCCGCGTGATGTCGGCTCTGCACGCCGCGGACACGGTGCCGGTGCCTCAATGCCTCGCTCGCTGCGACGACCCCTCGGTCACCGGTGCGGGGTTCATCGTCATGGACTTCGTCGACGGACAGATACTGCGCACCAGCGGCGATACCGCAGCGTTGACGCCCACTGAGGCGGCCGCGGCCACTTCGGCCCTCGTGGGCGCGCAGGTCGCCTTCCACACCGTCGATCTCGACGCGGTGGGACTCGCCACTCTCGGGCGCCACGACGGCTATGTCGCCCGTCAACTCAAACGATGGGTGACTCAGGTCGAACGTGCCGACACTCGCCCCCTTCCGCTGTTGCACGAACTCCACGATGCGCTCAGCGGGCGGATTCCTCCGGAGCGAGCGGCACCGGGCCTGGCCCACGGCGACTACCGCTTCGACAATGTTGTGCTCGACGACGGTTTCGCGATCGCTGCGGTGCTCGACTGGGAGCTGTGCACAACTGGTGACCCGATCGCTGATTTCGCCTGGTCAGTGCAGTATTGGGGCGATCCCGGGGACGACATCTGGTGGCTGCCAGACCCGCCGACCCTCTCGCCGTCGTTTCCTCGGCGCACCGGGGTGATCGGCCTGTACGGGCAGGCCACCGGATTCGACCTGTCCGACTACCCGTTCTACGAAGCATTCTCGTGGTGGAAGCAGGCCTGCATCGTGGAGGGCGCCTATGCCCGGAGGCTCCGCGGCAGTGCCGGAGGGATGGAGTCCAGCGGCCCGACCGCAGCGATCGCCGAGCGGGCCGATGCCATGTTCGAACACGCACACACGCTCGTTTCGGCACTCGCCTAGGTGACTCCGACTCGGGTTCGGTCGCTGCCAGAAATTCACGGAACCTCCTAGAGTGAGGGCTGTGACTGCCTCGCACAACACCCCGGAGGTCGCTGTGGTTGGCAGTGCCAACCTCGATCTGGTGGTGGAGGTGCCGCGGGTGCCCCTTGTCGGCGAGACGGTCCTGGGTAGCGACCTGGCTCGGATTCCCGGCGGCAAGGGCGCCAACCAGGCTGTCGCGGCAGCCCGGCTGGGGCGTTCGGTTGCCATGATTGGCCGGGTCGGCGACGACGAGGGGGGCCGAATACTGCGTGATGCTCTG
Organism: Acidimicrobiales bacterium; assembly: GCA_963662455.3. Taxonomy (GTDB): domain Bacteria; phylum Actinomycetota; class Acidimicrobiia; order Acidimicrobiales; family Aldehydirespiratoraceae; genus VXYK01. The sequence continues at coordinate 3,995 of CAXXNK020000005.1, read as the reverse complement.
GAAACCGACGGCGTGGACACGGTGCATCTGGCAACCACACCCGAGGTGCCCAACGGGGTTGCTCTCATCGCCGTGGGCGCAGACGGCGACAATGCAATCGTGGTCAGCCCGGGCGCCAACAGCCGCTTGTCGGTAGCCGATGTTGAGGCTGCCGGCGATGTGTTGGGTGCCGCAGCGGTGACGCTGGTGCAACTCGAGGTGCCCGTGGACGCCGTCACCGCCGCAGTTGCGATCGCCGGCGGCACTGTGGTGCTCAATCCCGCCCCGGCGCCGTCATCGCCACTGTCGGCGAAGCTCTTGGAGACGGTCGATGTGATCGTCCCCAACCAGACCGAGTTGGCTCTGCTTGCGGGCCACGACGGACCGGTCGACGTTGCAACTGCAGCCGATCTTGCCAGACGACTTCCGGTGCGGACCGCGGTGGTGACCCTCGGCGCTCTCGGTGCGCTCGCGGTGTCGGAGGGCAATGTCACCCACGTCGAGGCCCCGGAGGTAACCCCGGTCGACACCACAGCTGCAGGAGACTCGTTCTGCGGAGCGCTCGCCGACGCCCTAGTGCGCGGCGAGTCAATCGTCGAAGCAGTCCGCTGGGCGGTCCGAGTAGGCGCCGCCACAACCCTGCGCCCCGGTGCCCAACCCTCCCTCCCCACCCCAGTCGAAGTCACTGCGCTCCTGGATTCGATGCTCATCTAGACGACAGCATTTATGCAGGTTTCACCCGTTTATGTAAGAAATAGACATAAACCCAAAAACTCCGCATAAATCAGCTTACGCTGTCAGCATGGACCCTGTGCTGAACCCGTACAGTCCCGGTGCAGGCAACACTCCCCGCGCACTCGTCGGCCGCGACGCCGATCTGCAGGCGTTCGACATCGCCGTGAAGCGGATTGCACTGGGCCGCCATGATCGAAGCGTCATCGTCTCAGGACTGCGCGGCGTCGGCAAGACAGTGCTACTGCGTGAGTACGGGCGCATCGCCGAGCGGGAAGGATGGATCCATGAACACGTCGAAGCTCGAGAAGGCGTAGATTTTGTCCGAGTAGTCGCCGAGTTGGTCAGGCGAGCGATCCTGCGGCTGTCAGCGACCAAGCGTCTCGCAGCTCACGCCGGCAGGGCCGCTGGTGCGCTCAAAGCGTTTCAAATACGTTGGAACCTTCCCGACGGTGGAGATCTCACCCTCCGGGCCGACCCGTTGATGGGGACTGCCGACTCAGGACTCCTCGACCGCGACCTGGCGAGTCTGTTCAATGAAACGGGACAACTTGCCCGAGACCACGACTGCGGAGTGCTGTTGACCGTTGACGAGATGCAGTTCCTTCCCAAGGACCATTTCACCGCCTTCATCATGGGACTCCATGAGGTGTCGCAATTGAACCTGCCGATAATGGTGGCCGGCGCAGGACTCCCTTCGCTTCTCTCGGCCGCAGGCGATGCACGGTCCTACGCCGAGCGGTTGTTCGACTTCAGGACTGTCGGACGGTTGAGTTCCGAGGCTAGCGCTGCCGCGTTGACCGAACCTGCCGAGATCGAAGGGGTGACATGGAGCACAGGTGCTCTCAGCCGCATCATCGAATTGACCGGCGGCTATCCCTATTTCTTGCAGGAATTTGGCAAGCAGGCCTGGTTTGCAGCTCCTGGACCCGACGAGATAACAGAGCAGGACGTCGAAGTGGCGGTTCCACTGGCAACCGACGAACTCGACGGTGGTTTCTTTCGAGTCCGTTTCGACCGAACCACCGACGCGGAACGGGCATATCTCGAAGCGATGGCCAGGGTGGGGGGAACCGATGTCGCTTCAGGGGCGGTGGCCGATGCTCTGGGCAAGACGACGACCGGCGTAGCACAAACCCGCGATGCTCTCATCCGCAGGGGCTTGTGTTATTCGCCAAGGCACGGTGTGATTGCATTCACAGTTCCGATGTTCGACCAATGCCTGCGCCGCCGCACCGAACGGGTCTAACAACGTTGGCGGCATTCGCGGAAGCAATCTGAGTGGGTTCCAATAGCGTGGGGGTATGAGTCGTGTTTCGATGCTGGTGGATTGTGACCCGGGGCTTGACGACGCTATCGCCCTGCTGACCGCGGCGTATTTTGCGGAGTTGGTCGGTATCACCACTGTCGACGGCAACGTGGGGATCGAGCACACCACCCACAACGCCCTGGCGGTGGCGCAGATCGCCGACCTCGACGTTGGCGTACACCGCGGGGCGGCGCATCCGCCGGCCGACGAACCAAGAGGCGCGCGGCACGTTCACGGCGCCACCGGACTCGGCAACGTGGAACTGCCCGCGATCACCCGGTCCATCGAATCCGACGACGCTGTCGGGTTCATCCTCGAAACCAGCCGTCGCATCAAAGACCTTCACCTCGTGGCGGTCGGGCCTCTCACCAACATCGCCGAAGCGCTGCAACGGGACGCCACGCTGCCCGACCGGCTCAGCGGGCTCACCATCATGGGAGGCGCGGCAGTGGGGGGAAACGTCACCGCCACCGCCGAGTTCAACATCTGGGCCGACCCCGAGGCCGCCGACATCGTCTTCCGTCTGGGAGGCGACATCACCATGGTCGGACTCGACGTCACCCAGCAGGTGCTGCTCGGACCCGACCAAGTCGCGCGGATGCGCCTGGCCGACACCCCTGCCGCGACCCTCGCAGCCGACCTCCTCGACTACGCAATCGACCGGTCGACCGAACTGAGGGGTTGGACGGGGGCCCCGATCCACGACGCCTGCGCCGTGCTCGCCGTGACGCACCCACACCTGTTCGACGGAAACCGCCGACCGGTCGCAATCGAACTCACCGGCACCCACACCCGGGGCATGACCGTCGTGGATGATCGGCAAACACCCGACGACAGCCACAACAACACCCTCGTTCTACGCACCGCGGAGGCCGACGCGGTCATCGAGTTGATCGTCGAAGCGGTCACCGCGGTTCCCGACAACCGGACCTGACGAACTGGGCTCAGACCGAGCGGTACAGGTGCGCGATGTAGCGGTCGCCCACCTCGATGTCCGATGTCAGGATCGTAACCGCGCGGACCATCCAGTCGACCACAGCCGCCAACTCCACATCGGCACCGATTTCAACCACAACACCGTGCTTGGCGTGGTCCTGGCGCTTGACCCACTCGGCAGGCAGTTCAAGGCCCGCCTCCCGCAGCCGTTTCAGGGCATTGGGCCCCTGCCCGTGCTCGACGCCGACCTGTGCAGCCCTCGACCGGCCCGCTGTGGGGGCCGGCATCCAGGTGCCCATCGCCACGGCCGGTCCACGACCCGAGAACCATGCTGCGAGCCCGCTGCGTTCCGGGACCCGGGCCGCCTGCTCATCGGTGAGCGCCGGGCCGATATTGACCCACCCGTCGGCGCCGGGAGCGGCTGCAGTCTCCGCCATGGCTGAAACGACCGCCGAGAGATCATCTCGCTCAAAGGAGATCTGTCTCACCGGCTCGATCGGCACCATCGCAACGGTACCCCGTTGGAGGGGCGGCGACCGGTACCATGAGCCAGCGAACGGGGAAACCCCTCTTTGACCATGGTAAAAACCTTTCGAGCCCTCTCCCTCATCATCGTTTTCTGTGCCGCGACGTCCGCTCTGGCGACACCCGCGCTCAGCCAGGGGGACCAACAGATCCTGCAAACCGAGGAGGCCCTCCTGCGCCAACAGGAGCTTCGACGCGATGAACTCACCGCGCTGATCGCCGAGAAGGAGGCCGCACTCGGCGGTCTGGGCGACGAGATCTTCAAACTGGCCGACACGATCGCGATCAACAACACCCAACTCGAGTTCCTGGCCGATGAACTCGAAGAGACCGTCGATGAACGACGCGGACCAGAGGCCACCCGAGTTGAGATCGCCCTTATCAGCTTCAGAAAGGGCGATCCTCGCCAGAGCGGACTCGTCGACGAGATCCGCGCTCTGGACAACCGAGGCGAAGCAACACAGCGGCGAGTGCTCTACGAATCAGTGATCTCCGAAGCGACGCAACGTCTCGA
>CAXXNK020000004.1:0-48019 GCA_963662455.3 Acidimicrobiales bacterium | reverse complement strand
ACTGGAACACCCTTGACCTTGAGTCCGAAGGCGACGTTGGCGAGCACGCTTTGATGAGGGAACAGACCGAAGTGCTGAAAGACCATGCCGGTCTTGTTGCGACGGAACTCCTGGAGTTCGCGGGGGTCCAGGGAAGTTACGTCTGTCCCGTCGACGATCACCTGACCGTCGGTAGGTTCGACCAGGCGGTTGACGCAGCGGATGAGCGTGGACTTGCCGGAACCCGACAGGCCCATGACCACGAAGATCTCACCGGCCTCGACATCGAAGTCTGCGTCGTCGACACCGACCACGTGCCCTGTCCGCTCCTGAATCTCGTCTTTGGAGATTCCGGCCCGGAGCATGCTGAGTGCATCGCCGCGGGGTTCGTCACCGAAGATTTTCACGACATGCTGGAGTTGGATCATGGTCGACATGCGGTGCCCCTCCAGACATCTCAGCGCAGCTCAACTGAGGTAGGGCCGAATGTTATATCTTCTAACGCGTTAGCGAAAGGCTAAAAGCCGATATTTGCGGTCCGGTGAGATCATCATCAACGCGGCAGAGCACCTCACATGGCCAGCGGTGAGCGATTCGTGAAGAGTCCGATTGTCCGGGCCGTAGAGGACATCACATGTCGATCCGAGGTCTGAGTGGCATTGTTGTGGCGGATCTGCGGCAACTGGTGTGTTTGCCCCAAGTCCACGGTTCCAATTGTGTTGTACCTGGTAGATGATGGTTTTGTGAGTTCGGTTGACTATGCGGTAATCCGGCGCGACTGCTTTATGAAAAAAATATCTTGTGTTCGGCTTGACAGGGGGGTGCCTCAGTTTCAGTTTGCTTGTCGCTGTTTGTGTGGCGGTGTTTGCGTCTGTGTGTGTTCCGGCTGTGGCGTCGGCTCATGATGGTGAGTATCAGCCGGGTACGGTGACTGAACGGGTCGAGATCATGAAGACGGTGACTGAGCAGGTCGAGATCATGAAGACGGCGACCCGGTTTGTGACTCCGCTGGTTCGTGTAGCACCGTTCACCAAGACGGTGCCTGCACGCAACTACAAAACTGAAACTGTCGAGGTCGGCACCGGACGCTACAACTACGTGAAACGCCAGGTAGGTACCGGCACCTACAGGACCGTGACCCGTCAGGTGGGCACCGGCAAGTTCGAAACCGTGACATACACCGACCCCAACCCCGAACACGGCACCTACAGCCACGATCCTTCAGAACACGGCGACTGCCCAGACGGACAGCACAAGGCACCGTTACCGAAGATGTGGTTTTATCCGGTGCCTAGTGACACGGTGGAGCGTATGTACAAGTTTACTCTTGAAAATCCGAGCAGAGGTAGTCTAGTAGCACCTCTTGTCGGAGTGTGGGATGAGGCAGATTCTCACACCGGTTGCAGTAAGCCGTTGCCTCTGGTCAAGGAGTCTGAAGGGCCATCTAAGGGGTATCTATCCAGTTGGATCAACAGCGTTGTTGAGAAACCTATAGTAAGAATCACTACTAAAATGAACGAAACGGCTCACCTAGCGTACAAAGGTCTTCATCTTGCGGTATGCACATTTGGCGCAACCTTAGTGGCCATAGCTGGTGTACTCCTTACGACCAAGTACGCGAACCATCTGAGGAAGGCAATTAAACTAGCTGAAGATATCAAGAAGACAGTTATAAAGTTTGTGGGTGCAGGTTTGGCTTCGATAGCGCTCGCTTTGTTGGAGGATTTGTTTTGCCTCTACGGTGTGGACCCAGATGGTGATGATACAATCTCCTTGAAGACAGTGCCGCCCACAACCCACAACGACTACAGCAGTGGAGCCGACACCCTTGAAGGCAAATCCTTTTAGCTTGCCGACTGTGGACCACACCAAATACTGGTTGAAGTTTTCTGAGTCGACCCTTCCTGCTGCTGACAAGTGTACACCGTGGGTGTACTGGGAGCGGTCCTCGAGGACTGTGTGGAGATGCGTACGCTGAGATCGGTAGCGTTCACGCGCGGGGCGTGCAGCGCTTCCATCGGTGGTTGCGACTGTGTGCGGTCTGGTCGCTTCGAGATTGGTGCCGTCTTCTCGGCGTTGGATGTCGCGGCGCACCGCGTAGTGACCGGTGGTGAAACCACCTCGCCCCCCACCTGTACGCTCAGGCTCTCCAAATCTTGTATATTGAAAACGACTCGGCGGCACCGCCGAGGTCTTCGCGATGCGTGTTGTCACCAATAAGGGAGGGGAACAAGTGGAGAACGTTTCGGAGAACGCTGGTTCTGATGATCAAATCTCTACGTGGGAATCAGAAGAGATGGGACGAGGTGAGAAGGTTATTGTCGCCCTGATCGGCTTAGTTGGTTCTTGTTTCGTCTCGTTAGTCGTTAGATATTTTATCCCTGGGTTCCAGGGTGGCATCGGGCTGGGCATGCTATGTGGTATTGTTTTCGGAAGTCTCATGGGAATATACCTCGGGAGCTCCGAGTTGAAGAAACGTGAAGCAACGGTTACGGAAGGGAAACTTCAATGATTTGGGCTGACAAGGGACCCATTAGTTAGTCCGGTTGTTATGGGTGTTCGATTGTCGGGTTTTGGGGATCTTCGCGTATCGCTCAAACGCGAAGATCCCAACCGATGCCCACCAGCCAGTTGCGGGGCCGCTCAAGCAGCCACTTTGTGGGTACTTCAGCGGTTCTGCCTGGCACTATGTCCAACAGATGGCCCCGTCCGATGTTGACGATGCCAGTCGTCCAGGCCCTTGGTACAGAACCGGCCCCGCATCGAGCGAACCGACGGCCGATGGATCGCCGCTGAGATCAAGCTCAACGCAGGCCCCGACACCGTCGACGGGTCTGCGGTGACCCTGCTGCGCCTCAAAGACAAGACAACCCCCCAACGCTCGGCTAGGCCGCTCTGGCAGTGATCACCCCACTCGGACCCTGACCCCAACCCAGGCGGATCAGAGTTGAGGAGGTCAAGACGCCGAGTGCGTTGAAGTCGAGTGTGTTGAAGTGGTCGTCTAGTATGGAGCAGTCAGCGAGGCCGTCGGCTGGGTAGGCTGACGGGTCCATCGCTACGAGAGCAGCCCGAAGGCCATATGACCTGGATAGACGAGACGCTCGAGCGGGTTCGATCGCCGATCTGTATCAACGACTCGAAGACACCGAGTGGAGTGGCCCACGTTGGCTCGCTTCGTGGTGTCTTGACCCACGACGCATTGTTGCGGGTGGCGCGCCACAACGGTCTACAGGCTCGCTTCACTTACGGCTGCGACGACATGGATCCGGTCGATGAGATCCCGCATGGAACGGGGGAGTACTTCCGGGAGCACCTCGGGAAGCCGCTCTACGCCGCGCCGCCACCCCCCGGGCCGGCGGGCGAGACGGAGTCGCCCGCAAAAAACATGGCACAGGCTTACTTCGATGAGTTCACCTCCACCTTCGCGCCGCTGGGTGTGGAGGCCGAGTTCTACTGCATGAGCGAGCTCTACGCCTCGGGTCGCCTCGACGAGACGATCGACGTGTTTCTTAGCCGTGCTTCGATGGTCCGTGAGATCTATCTGCGCGAGACCGGTTCCGTGCGACCCGAGAACTGGCTGCCCTTCCAGCCGATATGTGAGCAGTGCGGACGGATCGGCACGACCTTCGCGTCGGACTACGACGGCGAGACGGTGGCCTACGAATGCCGACCCGATCTTGTTGCCTGGGCGCAGGGCTGTGGAGCGTCGGGACGTGTCTCCCCGTTCGGGGGCGCCGGCAAGCTGCCCTGGAAGCTCGAGTGGGTGGCCAAGTGGAAGGTCCTGCCGGTGACTGTGGAAGGCGCGGGGAAGGACCACATGGGTGCGGGCGGGTCGCACAAGGTCGCGTCGGCGCTGGCCCGCGAGGTTCTCGAATGTCCGGTGCCGACTTCGTTCTCCTATGAGTTCTTCACCCTCGGCGGGGCCAAGATGAGCTCTTCTCGGGGGATCGGGCTCAGCGCCTCAGAACTGGTGGCCTGCCTGCCCCCACAGCTCCTCCGTTACCTCGTTCTCAGGGTCCAGGTGAAGCGTGCTCTCGACTTCGACTTGGACCTCTCCACGCTCAACGGAGCGTTTGCGGAGTATGAGCGTCTCTGGAACGCCGTTCACGAGGGTGACGCGAACGTCAATCAACAACAGCTGTATGCCATCTCACAGCTGAACACCGAAACCGAGGTGGCCGCTCCACCTGCCTACAGCCCACCTTTTGATTCGGTTGTGAGCGTCGTTCAGCAGCCTCATATCGACCTTTCGGCACACATTGGCTCCCTTGGGGTCGGGCCGCTGAGTGACGCCGACCTCCACTGGATCGACGTCAAGCGGTCAGCCGCGCAGTCTTGGTCTCAACGCTTCTCGGAGAGTGCATCGAGATTGATGGTCACCGATGCGTTGCCTGACGCAACCATGGATCTGGCCAATCAGCAGCGCGCCTTCCTCGCGGTGAGCGAAAGGCTGTTGAGCGAAGTCGAAGCGTGGCGCGCGGCCGACATCCAAGCAGTGCTGTTCGACGCGGCCCGCATCGTCGGCGTCACCCCGGCGGAGGCCTTTGTGGCCCTCTACACCGCTTTCTTCGGCTGGCCGGAAGGTCCTCGCGCCGGCTCGTTCCTGGAGTTTCTGGGCCGCGGCGCGGCGTGTGAACGGCTCGGCGAGGTGAGCTTCTCCTACTCCGAGTTGGTTGCTTCAACCGCTGTCGAACTTGACGATTGGAACAGCGCGTTGAGCGCTGCCGCGGCCGAACAGAACGAATTCTCGATCCTTCCCAACTGGATTTCCGACATTGGCGATGCAGGCACACTCGCAGACGCAGTCGTACTCGAGCTTTTTGTTGCCGACGCCAAGGGGCGAACGTCTGCTCAGCGAGCAGTGTTTGAAAGCTCAGACGAGTCCATAGCGCAGGCAGCCCGAGGCCATGTGGCGCGGCTGTTGGGCATCGCCGAAGCTGAGGTTCCGGTCAGGTCGCTCAATCCCTTCGGAGACAGCTAGGTGTACCCCGACCTGTCTGGGCGTGTGCTACTCGTCGAGTGAGGTGGGGAGGTTGTTGACGATTCGGGCGGTCTCGACTGAGAGGTGGGTGAGTCGACGGAGGTGGCGGATCAGGTTGAAGGGTTGGTCGGCCCAGTCGTGCCAGCCGTTGGGGTCGTCGGTGATCCCGGAGGGCTTGTCGTGTTTGCGGCGGAGGCTGTCGATGGCCCAGTCGAGGGGCGTGCGGCCCGAGACGGTGTACTGGTGGGCTTCGTCGGGGATGTCGATGAGTTTGCAGCGGTGGTTGACTTCCAGCACTGACCGGTCGGTCTGTCTGCCGTTCTTGGCCCAGCGCATCCTCTTGTCGATCCGGTATGCCTCGGCGTCTGCTCCGCCTTCGTCGGCGTCGTTGTCGACCAGGCAGACCAGCGGATGCTCCTCGCAGGTCTCGTAGTTGATGTGCAGGTCCATGAGTTCACGGCCGGCGGCTCGGAACGCTTCGAAGTCTTCCGCGAGGGGAACCCTCGGCAGGTTGCGTTGCAGGTCGTGTTTGTAGCGTTCGCGCCAGTCGGGGGCGTGCATGACGCCGTAGAGGTACTCCCAGACGTCGTCTTTGGTGATGTGGTCGCCGTACCGGTCATGGAACTGCTGCAGGCACCAGTCGGTGATGTTGTCGCCGTCATCGACGGGTTCGGCCGGTAGGTCCAAGTCGAGTTCGATCGTGTCGCTCATGGCTGGTCCTTGGTTTCCTGCGGGGAGAACGCCGACTCTACCGCGCGCAGTCAGTGATTCTGGGCGAGGCAGCACTTGCGCGGCTGGACATCAACGGTGAGCGGCGTCCCACCGTCTTGTGTCTGCTCATGCAACACCGTGAACTTGCCGTGCGCGCAGCCGCATACGTAGAAGCTGTGCGGTTCGCTGCTGCTTCCGCGAGACGTTTCAAGTCACCGCGAGCGGCATCTGCCGGAGTGCTCCTGCGGCAACACACAATATGCCTTCGCCCGAGGCATCCACCGACGACATCTCCGCGAAGAAACCGTGCTCCCTCTCGCCGAAGCCGATGACGTGCTGCGGCCACCGTCGCCGATTGAGTGTGTGACTTCTAGACCGTTCGCTGATCACCGCGGTTTTGCCGGATCCGCGCACTCCCAAGATCGTGTTTGTGAACCGATCATCAGTGGGACCCGAGGACAGCCCCTCGCACATATCCCTCAACAGTTCGTCGCGTCCGACCAACGAAGCAGGAACCGTGCCGAAGGCAGGCGAGAAGGGGTTGACAACAGGCAGGTTTCGAGGCTGCTGGCTTCGCACAAACACGCCGCCTAGCGCACAAACACGCCGTCTAGCGCACAAACACGCCGTCTAGCGCACAAACACGCCGCCGCTCCACTGCGGTTACAGCGAGGTTGCTCTCAGCGAGCGAGAACACGCCCGGCGGGGTCGAGGGCGTGAAGGTCGGGGAGTGTGCTGGTTGCGAGCGCCGCGAAGACTGACCGGTTGCTGGGCGAGACGATCATGACTGCTTCCGCGGGATGACCCGGGTCGGCTGGTTGGTTCCGCAGCCGCTCAGGTCCGGCATCGTCGTGGTCGCGACCGCCGCGAAGATCGCACGGTTGTTCGTGCCGGTGATCATGATCGTCTCCGGGGGACGGCTCGGGTCTGTCGCCCGGTGGCGCAGAGGTCGAAGAGGTGGTTGGCTGCGATGATCCCGAACGGAAGCTGCTGGGTGAGGTTGAAGAGCATCGCGAATCTCGGGGGGGGGGGCGTTCATCGCGTTCGACGAGGCAACGTTCGGGTCTGTTGTCCCGGACCCATCAGATGCAGGTCCGGTAGCCGCCGCGTCGCCAACGCCCCGAAGATCGCCATATTCGATGGACCGGCAATCAAAATCGTCTCCGTCTCGGGATCGCTCGGCATCCGCCCTGGTTGGGTCCGAGGAAGTTGAGATCGGTGATGAGTCTCGCGGCGAGGAGTGTTGCATGGCCTCGGTTGTTCTGTGTCGGGAGCGAGAAAATCTCTCTCTCTCTCTCTCTCTCTCTCTCTCTCTCTCTTCACTGCGTCCGACGCGGCAGCACCCGGGTCTGTCTGGATCCTGCGATCAGCGCCAAGTCTGGGAGCGTCTTCGTCGCCAACGCCCCGAAGATCGCCATGTTCGACGGCCCCGCGATCAGGATCGCCTCCGTCTCGGGATGCATCGGCTGCCTCCGTCGAGGTTGTTGAGGTCGAATAGCCGGTTGTTTGCGAGGATCGAGAACCGGGTCCTGTTGGCGGGGCTGCTGATGAGGATCGTCTCTCTCTCTCTCTCTGATTTCTCGCTGGGGACTTCAGTCTGCTCTCTCGGGAACATGGTGGAGACGGTTTTTACGCTGGAGAGGATGCGTGCGTCTTCGTAGAGCCAGAGTTTGGTGAAGGGGCGGTACAGCACTTCGCGGATGAGGGTTTCGTCGAAGGCGATCTCTTCGCCTTTCTTCAACGACTGTTTGAGCGTGTCGGTCCATTTGATGGACGCCAGGTCGGTGTTGGCGGTGCATTCGTCGAACGACAGGCCGAGGTTGTGGTGCAGTTCGTAGGCGTCGTTGTAGGTGTCTATCAACAACCCGATTTTTTCGATGAGGTCGTCACGCGAGAACGAGTAGACGTAAGCGTCGCATGTAGTCGTAACGCCTCTGGCGTGAAGACAAACTGCGACGCTTACGTCTTTCTTGTCGCTTGAACAGACCGGCAGGAGATCGTTGAAGGTGCCGTCGGTGATGTTCACCCAGTCGTGGGCGTCGTTGACTGGGACGGTCTCGAATGCGTCGCTGGTCACGTCGCCGAGTTGTTCGAGCCAGTCGAACTTCTGTTGCAGCGTGCTGTATTCGGCTACTTCTGCGTAGTGCAGCTCGGCGGGTTCGTTTCGGTCCTTGTGTGGGTTGCGGACCAGCACAGTGATCTGCACCCCGTTGCGCGAGCCAGCGCCGAAGATCTTGTCTCCCTCGCGGCGGAACTCGTCGCCGGATTTCATTGCGTCGCCGAGGAGGTTGACGATGTAGATGTCGGTGAATTCGTCGCGTAGCGCGGCTCGCATTCCGGCGAGGCTGGTGGCGTTGCACAACGAGTTGGGATGAACGAAGGAGATCACGCCCGGCTGGTCTGGCCCTGGATGGTTGAGCCGGTCCGACGCCCAGCGGATGGCTTGCACATAGAGGTTGCCGGCCGAGTTCCCGCCTGCGCTCTTGCCGGTGACTTGGCGGTGGCGCCTGCCGTAGGTGTCGCGTACTCGTTGTTCGATGTGGGGGTATTCGCGGCGCAGGTTGTCGTCGCCGGATGACTTCTGGCCGGCTGACCACGGGGGGTTGGCGACTATCACCTGGATCGGCAGGTCGTGTTGTTGTTTTGCGCGTTCTGAGTTGTAGGAGATCGAGCCGGTGCCGGGCAGCGTCGAGGGGTCGTGTTCGAACGTGTCGGTCAACACGATCCCGCTGAACGGTTGGTAGTCGCCGGTGCGGTCGCGGTAGCCCTCCTCGATCTTGAGTGCGGCGAGGTAGTAGGCGAGCAGCACGATCTCGTTGGCGTGGATTTCTTGGACCGACCCGCCCGGAACCGCCGGATTGTGGGTGTTGGTGAACTTGCGATGAAGGTCCTCATCGGCGATCAGCGACTCCCCCGCGGTGTTGTTCCGGGTCAACAGCCGATGGATGAAGGTGCCGGTGCCTGTGAACGGATCGAGGATGTGCACGTTCTCACCTGTCAACCCCCGCCCGAACTCGCTGCGGAGCACAGCGTCGACTGACCGCAGCACGAAGTCGATCAGCTCGACGGGCGTGTAGACGATTCCCAGCGACTGCACCTCGGCCGGCATTGCTTCGGCGAAGAACGATTCATAGACCTCCAGCATGATCTTGATGCGTGCATCGGAATCCGCGGCGCCCTCGAGACGGACACGCACGCTGGAATAGAACCGGTCCAACTCGACTGTCTCGTCGGCCAGACGGACGTCGTGCTCCTTGAACTCACCGAGCAGCTCGTTGAGCGCTTTGGAGATCGGGTTGCGGTCCGCGAAGTCCGAACCGGCGAACAGCGCGTCGAACACCGGCATCGTCACGACATGCTGAGCCACCATCACGGCCAAATCACCCGAGGGCAGTTCCCCTCCGATGGTCGCCTGCATCTGTTCGGTGAACTCGTCGAAGCGCTCAGCCAGCGATTGGTTGGCCCGCACCACCGCGCGGATGCGTTCGGTGATCGTGTTGGTGATCCTCGCCACCTCCTTGCCCCAGCGGTCCCAGTACTGGCGGTCCCCGCAGGCGTCGACGAGCTTCGAGGCGATCGCGTTCTCGAACGGCAACCGCCCCTGCACGAACTCGCGAACCGAAAACCGCTCTGGGCACTCATCGCCGCCATCGCAGCCGGATTCGCCGCATTCGCCACAGATCCCGGAAGTGATGATCTCAAGGGGCAATTTGTCTGTCAGATCGGCGGTGTTGATCGCCACGTCGAGCCGATCGTCGTGGCTGCGCAGTGCCTTGAGGACGTTCCATACCTGTTTGAAGTCCGAGCCTGACAGCACCGCGTCGTCAGCAAGATTCGACCCCGACGGCACCACCACGGGCAACACCACATAGCCGTACTGCTTGCCTTCCGAGCGCCGCATCACGCGACCCACGGCTTGAACCACGTCGATCTGCGACCGCTTCGGTTCGATGAACATCACCGCATCCAGCGCAGGAACGTCCACGCCCTCGGTGAGACACTTGGCGTTTGTCACGATCCGACATCCGTCGTTGTCGTCGCCGTGCTGGAGCCAGGCGATGGTGTTGGCCCGGTCCAGGGCATTGCGCGATCCGTCCACATGGCGGACCTCGCATCGGAGCAACTCGACGCCGCGCGTTGCACTCGGCGCCATCATGTCGGTCACCGCGCCCCAGTACCTCTCGACACCCAGTGAGTTCTTGATGGTGTTGGTGAACGCGATGGCGCGCCGAGCGGAAACCTCGGGGTGGACGGCTCCGGTGATCCGGTTCTGCGTGGTTCGGGTGGTTGGATCGGCCAGCGCATCCCAGCACCCGGCGAACTTCACCGCTTCGATGGCAGTAATAGGGCGCAACTCCTCGTCTACGGCGATCATGTCGAGGTTCTCCAACACGGGATCTTCCGCTACGGCGATCACCAACACCTTGTAGTCAGTGAGAAAACCGCCGTCCACGGCCTCGCCGAAGCCCAGCCGGTAGAACTCCGGGCCGTAGGTGTCCTCGTCGTCCATCGAATAGACGTCGAAGTCCTTCGCATGTTGGCCGGCCTTGGTCTTGACCTGGTTCGTGTACAGGCGCGGAGTCGCGGTCATGTACAGCCTCCTGTCCGCTGAGACCTCATCAGGATCATGGATCAACGTGAAGGCACTGCCCTTGGTTGATTCCTGGATGCCGGTCGTGCGGTGGGCCTCGTCGCAGAGGGCCAGATCGAATGCCGGCGCACCCTTGGCCTGAGCGTCAGCGACTAGCTGCAGCGACTGGTACGTGCAGAACACCACGGTCATCGACTCGGGGTGGACCTCTTTGAGTCTGCCCGCGATCTGTTCAGGATCAGTGGTGACCGGCATGGCCAACTCAGCCATGTCGGCGTCCTCGTCGTTGCGACCCGCACGAGTGTCAGAACAGATGCCGACGTAGCGGTGCGGGATCTCCGGGTCGCGTTGAGAAGCCCACTCCCGCATCGTCTGGCCCATCAACGCAATAGAGGGCACGAGGTACAGGACCCGCCCAGCGGACCCGGCCGTCTGCTCAGCGATCCACAACGACACCACCGACTTGCCCGTACCGCAGGGCAGAATCAGCTTGCCGCGGTCGGTCTCAGCGAAACCCGCAACAACCTTGCTCACAGCCTCGGCTTGGAACGGGTGCGGGTCGTAACGCTTCGAGGTGAACTCAAGACGCTCGGGAGCATCGAGGAACTCGAACCAGTCGACCGGCCACGACTCGATGTCGGCGCGTGACAAGACCTCGCAGCGAGGCGAAGTCTTGGACACCATCGTCTTGGCGTGTGTGGACAGAGGCGACGTGACCACCAGAATCCGGCTGGTGAAGACATCGGCGCTCGAAGCCGACAGGAACGAGTCCACATCGCCCTTGGCGATGCTGTGATGCTCGTCGAAGAACTTTGTCTGGATCGCGCACAACCCGCCGCCCCAAGCCTCTGTCTGCTCAGCCACCAGATCGATTCCCACATCGCCGAGGTACCCGTGCGCCTCCCGATCAGGCCACTCCATCCACCGCCACACGTTCTTGAAACGCGACGGACCATAGACGTCGGGATGACGTCGAAAGGCGTACTGCATGAGCCGCTCAAATACGCGTCCCCGTTCCTGAGCCGTCTCGAAACGGTCGCGAAGCAGCCAGAAGAGCCCACTCCCTGCGAATTCGCCTACATCAACTAGACCCGCGTCAGGTTCAGGGGGGGGGGGGCATCAGAGCGAGTTTAGCGGATGCAACCCAACAGATGAAGTTGGCTCAATACGAGGCGCGATCAGGGTGAGATCATGCGAGATCGTCGGGTCCGAAGGCTTCAGGGATCAATGCTCCCAAGAGTAGTGGTTCGGGGTCCCAGTCGACGATCAGGTCGCCGCCACCGTGCTCGAACAGCAGTTGACGGCAACGGCCGCAGGGAGCGACAGGCGTCTCGTCGCCCTGCACGGTGGAAACGGCGAGCAGGCGACCGCCGCCGGTGCGAACCAGGTCCGAGATCATTGAACACTCCGCGCAGAGGGTGAGTCCGTAGGAAGCGTTCTCTACGTTGGTTCCGACGACCGTGCGACCATCGTCGGCGATTCCCGCGGCCCCGACGGGAAAGCTGCTGTAGGGCGAGTACGACAGAGCGAGTTGAGCGATCGCCAGGTTCCGGAGTTCCGCGAGATCAATGTCGGTCATGGTTTGGTTCGCTTCGCTGAAGGCAGGGACTCATAGGCTAGCCCGGATATTTCAGTAGTGGGGTCTGTGTGGGGGTGGTTGTTGTCGCGAGATGCCCTTCTGGTGTGGGAGAATCAGGTTTGTTAGAAGATTCTGGGGTCACACCAAGGAGGGCACTCGCATGGTGAAGCATAATGGCAGTCGGCCGCGGTTGGGGTTCACTGGCGGGGGGCGGGGTCTGGCTGTTCATGCCGGGACGCGGCTGTTGGCTGATCTGGCCGACAACACGGGGTTGACGGCGGCGTTGTCTGAGGCGATGGCGTCGACCAAGGTGCGGGACCGGGGCCATGACCGGGGCCGGGTGCTTGCTGACGCGGCGGTGATGATCGCTGATGGTGGCGAGGCGATCAGCGACATCGCCGCGCTGGGTTGTCAGCCGGGGCTGTTCGGGGAGGTCGCGTCGCTGTCGACGCTGTGGCGGACCCTTGATGCTGCGGGGGGCCGTGTCGAACAGATCAAAGCGGCGCGGGCCACAGCGCGCCGCGCGGTGTGGGCCGCGGGCGCCGACCCGGGGTTCTATGTGATCGACATCGACGCCACGCTGGTGGACTCGCACTCCAACAAGCAGGGCGCCGCGGGGACCTACAAGGGCGGCTTCGGGTTCCATCCGCTGATGGCGTACCTCGACGCGACCGGTGAGGCGCTGGCCGGTCTTTTGCGCCCCGGCAACGCCGGGTCCAACACCGCTACGGACCACATCGAGGTCCTCGACGACGCCTTAGAGCAGATCCCTGTGGACCCCCGCAAAGTCGAGGTGGTCGTCCGCGCCGACTCCGCGGGATGCACCCAGGCGTTCCTCAAAGCGTGCCGCGAGCGTCAGGTCCGCTTCTGTGTGAGCCACCCGCTCAGCATCGACATCGCAGCCGCTGTAACAGAAATCGGCGACAAGCACTGGCAGCCGGCGGTATCGGCTGACGGCTCGGAACTGCGAGACCACGCCGAGGTCACCGAGATCACCGAACACGTCGACCTGTCAGGCCGCCCCGACAACTGCCGCATGATCGCACGCCGCGAGGACCCCCACCCCGGAGCGCAACTCACCTTCACCGACACCCGCGGGCACCGCCTGCAAGTACTCATCACCGACCTGGCCGACACCGACATCGCCTACATCGAAGCGCTCCACCGCGGCCGCGGCCGCGCCGAGCAACAGATCCGCGACAACAAAGCCACCGGGCTCGCCAAACTCCCGTCGCACTCGTTCGCGACCAACTCCGCCTGGCTACAACTGTCGATGACCGCGCACGACCTGCTGGCATGGACCCGCCTGCTCACCCTCGACGGCGACCTCGCCACAGCCGAACCCAAACGGCTGCGCTACTGCCTGCTGCACACCGCAGCCCGGCTCACATACACCGGCCGCCGCCGCTACGCCAGACTCGCCGACGACTGGCCATGGACCCCCCACCTCATCACCGCGTTCCAACGAGTACACAACCTCCCCCTACTCATCTGAACACACCCCCCACCGCACTTGGGTTGCATCTTGGGTCGCGTTGTGTTGCATCTGACTTCGCGCGACAGATCCTGAGTTTTTTCAAACAGCATCGGGCAGCCCTACACGCCCCCACACGCCCACCAACCGCCCCGCACCCGCCGCCGCGCCCGACCCAGCCCCCACAACCACCCCCCGACGGCTTACTGAAAAATCCGGGCTAGTAGCCGAGGTCGAGGTCTATCGGGCCGAGAAGCTCCTCACCCTCGGTGTAGCGGCGTGTGTTCTCGGTGACTCGTTCGGCGAGCAGGTCAAGACCCATCAGCGGGGTGTTGCCGACGTGGGGCGTGATGATGCAGTTGTCGAACGACCACAAGGGGTGGCCTTCGGGGAGCGGTTCGGGCTCGGTCACGTCCAGACAGGCACCGCCGATGCTGTTCGAACGCAGCGCGTCGACGAGCGCTCCGGTATCGACATGCACGCCCCGAGCCAGGTTTATGAGCCAACTCTGTTGGCCCATGAGTTCGAGTTCTTCAGCACCGATCACCCCGACAGTCTCGGGGGTCACTGCCAAGGCGACCACAACCACATCGGCTAGTGGGAGTTCACTGTGGAGGTCATCGAGCGTCCCCACAGTTGTGGCACCCTCAAGGGGAGTGTGCACTCTTCGCAGGACCGCGTTGTGGGTGTGAAACGGTGCCAGCAGTGCCAGCAGATGCTCGGTGATGCCTCCGCCTCCGAGGATCAGCACGCGGCAGCCGTGCAGGTTCCGGCCCACCGGCCCGGTCCACCCGCTGGCCGCGGAATAGGGGCCGAGGTTGTGGAAAGCGGCCAGTGTCAAGGCCAGGATGTGCTCGGCCACGGGCCGGGAGTAGACCCCTTTGCCACAGGTCCATAGCCGTTCGCGGTCGAGCATGTGAATGAACGGTTCGACACCGGCGTAGGGAAGCTGCACCCAGTCGATCTTGTCGTGGACGTGTCCGATCAGCAGTTCAGGCGCTTGCGGGTCGGCCCATACCAGTGCCGTTGCCTCACTGCACTCGACTACGAGTCCGCCGCCTGCTTGAACCGCCTCGACCAGTGCCTGTCGACGCCAGCACGGCGGTTCCACGGCAATACGGACACTGTCGACCTGTGATCTCATCGAACCAGGATCGTACAGTTGCAGGCGATCGGGGGAAACGCAGTTGGGGTGAACAGGGCGGTGGCGTGTCGATGGGTGCGGCCCAACGATCCGGCACCGGTTACTTGAGATCATCAAGCCGGCAAGTCCTCCCGATTTTGACAGCTAAGCATCAGAATTATTGGTGTTATAGTGTCACCATGCGGACCACAGTCACCCTCGAAGACGACACTGAGCAGATAATCCGTAGCCGGATGAAACAGCGGCGAGTCTCGTTCAAACAAGCATTGAACGACCTCGTCCGGCAAGGGCACGCCCACACGGCGCCACCACGAGAGTTCCAGACCCGGACCGCCTCGATGGGAACTCCGATGCTCAACCTCGACAAAGCACTGGCACTCGCGGGCGAACTCGAAGACGACGAACTGATCCACAGGATGGAAACCGGATCGTGAAGCTGGTGGACGCCAACGTGCTGCTGTACGCAGTCAACGAGGACGCGCCCCGTCACAGCGAATCGCGGCGCTGGCTCGACGGCGCACTCTCAGGAGAGGCGACGGTCGCATTCGCCTGGATCGCGCTCCTCGCCTTCCTGCGGCTGTCCACCAAGCGGAACCTGTTCGCCAACCCCCTGTCGCCGACCGAAGCTGTCGGGCGGGCAGAGGCCTGGCTGGCCCGACCGTCGGCCACTCTCGTTGAACCCACAGCCCGGCATCTCTGGCTTGTCCAAGAACTGCTCGAACCGCTCGGGGCGGGCGGCAACCTCGTAAACGATGCCCACCTCGCGGCACTCGCGGTAGAACACCACTGCCAGATCGTCTCATACGACCGCGACTTCACCCGGTTCGCCGGTGTGACGCTTGAGACGCCGGCCTAGCCGCGGCGAGGGAATGCGTTCACAGCAACGTTCGCGTCGCGGTGAACGGCTCTACACCGGCGTAGGGAACTCCGGTCGACAGCCGCGGCACACATCAGACGTTCGAGACTGGTACCTCATCCACAAACTGTAGGCCGGTCACTCCATAATCTGTAGGCTGATCGTTTCATAACTTGTTGGCCATTTGGCGAATATTCTGTAGGGTCAGGAGTCGAGCGGTTGCCGGTTCGGTGTGCGTGACGCACCGTGCCAACACCGGGCAACCGAGGAATAGCAGCCATGTCAGACACGCTCGAACCCGACGGTTACCGACCCCGTGTGACCGATTCGGCGGTCGCAGGGGCTTTGGCGGCCATGCCGACCATCGTCATCGAGGGGCCGAAGGGCTGCGGCAAGACCTGGACGGGTCGAAAATTCGCCCGCAGCGAAGTGCTTTTCGACCACGATCTAGACGCCCGCCGATCAGTCTCGGTTGTGCCCGGGCTCGTTCTCGACGGCCCCGAACCACGTTTGTTCGACGAATGGCAGCTCGCTCCAGAAATCTGGAACCAAGCCCGGCACGCCAGCGACGAGGGGCGACGGACCGGTCGATTCATCCTGACCGGTTCGGCCGTGCCCGCCGATGACATCACTCGCCACTCCGGCGTCGGACGCATCGCGCGGGTGCTCATGCGCCCGATGTCGCTGCTGGAAACGGGCGAGTCCTCCGCGGAGGCGTCGATAGGTTCCATGCTCGATGCGGAACCGGTGAGGGCACGGCAGCCGGAGGCCGAGTTCGCGGACGTCGTCGAAGCCCTCTGCCGGGGCGGCTGGCCCCGGTTGCTGGATCAGACCGCGGCCGACGCCCAGCTGTTCTTGGACAACTACCTCGGGGAACTCTGTCGAACCGACGTCAGCGAGGTCGACGGAGTGGCGCGTGATCCCGGCGGAGTGGCTCGCCTCATCGCTTCGATCGCCCGCAACGTCGCAACGACTGCGTCGTTCTCGAAGCTCGCCGCGGAGGCCGGCGGAGACCGACCACTGAACCGGACGACCGCAACGGAATACCTGCGCTCGCTCGAACGGCTCTTTATCGTCGAAGACGCACCGTGCTGGCGCACGCATCTGTGCTCGAGGGCTACGCTGCGCGCTGCCCCGAAGCGGCACTTCGTCGACCCGTCGCTTGCGGTAGCCGCTCTCGGCGCGAGCCCTGAACGCCTGCGGTCAGACCTGCGAGCGCTCGGGTTTCTCTTTGAGTCACTGGTGGTACGGGACCTGCGCATCTATGCCCAGGCCAGCGGTGCAGAGGTCTGCCACTACCGCGACAGCGACCAGCTCGAAGCCGACGCCGTCATCCAAGCACGCGACGGACGCTGGATCGCCGCTGAGATCAAGCTCGGCGGCAATGACAACATCGAACAGGCCGCCCGATCTCTGCTGCGCCTGCGCGACAAGGTGGACACTGCCCGCATCGGCGAACCCTCGAAGCTGCTGATCATCACAGCCACTGGCTACGGCTACGACAGACCCGACGGCACGACGGTCGCACCCATCACTGCACTCGGCCCGTGAACCTGGAGGGCACCGACGGCCGGGTCTCGGCCCGCTCGGTGCCAGGTACATAACAACAACCGCGACGGATCCCGACGGCCACGCTACCGAGAGGATTATTACTGCCCAGACTTCTGGAAACGGCCCTTCCGGTCGATCGAAGTGCCCGCCTCGAGCCGATGCCTTAGAAACGCGGGTTCGGGTCAGCGGGGGCGGTGTTGAGTGTCGAGGCCGGCGGTGATGAACAGGGCGGTGGCGTGCTCGGCCACGTCCGCGGTGTGCCAGACGCCGGGGGCGTTGATCGCGTACTCGCCGGTACTGATGGTGGCGGATTGTTGCGTACCGTCGGGTAGTTCCTGGTGCAGGGTCATCTCACCCGCGGTGCACACCACCACTTCGGAACCGAGTGGGTGCATCTCCCACACCTCCCACGGTTCGGTGAACGAGTGCATGGCAACCAGCCGGCCCTCCGCACCATCGCCGGCGTGGCGCTGGGTGTAGTCGCCATACCAGCTCATCTCGCCCGTGAACTGTGGCTCGACCTCCGCGGTGGCCCCCAATCCGAGATGGATCAGGTTGGTGTCAAGAGCAAACACGGGTCCTTCGGGAACAGTCATGGGCCCATTGTTGCCCAGACCGGCCGAGCACGCCCGTCCAACGCAATTCGCGGGACGGGTCCCCCCCCCCTTCGGTGGTCGGTTGGAGACTGCCCACGGTCAGTCGGTCAGTCGGTAGCGGGCTCCCCTCCCGGCACCGGTCTTGGTCAGCAGCCCATCGTGGGCCAGACCGCGCAGCAAAGTCAGTGCCCGGGAACGCGACACGCCGAATCGGGACTGCACGAGTGAGTTGGTGACAGGTTCCTTGTCGGCCCAGGCCAGGATCTCCACCCGCATCTCGTTGCGGCTCAGCGGCCGCCCATAGGGCGCGGGAACCGCGGACGAGAGTCGATAGCGGGCGGCCCCGCCGCTGCTGTCACAGTCCAGGTAGCCCGACTCGCACAACCGTTGGAGCGTGTTGCGGGCCGGCGAGACCCCGACGTCGAGCAAGGCGCGAACTGTTGCGTTGGTGAGCTCAACTCCCCGGAGCGCTTCGACAAGGACGCGGCGGTCACCAGGCAGCAACTCCGCCTCCCCCAGGACCTCTTGAGTCCACGCCAGTTCTTCTGGCGTGACCGGCCCGTCGGTCGACAACACGGCCCTCACCCAACCGGTGGGAGCCTCCTCGAACGTAGGCTCGAAACGCAACGTTGCGGCCATCTCGCGGCGAATGAGATCGATACCTCGGCCCGCGTCCTCGGCAAGGCCGAACGCGCGCAGGGCATTGATCACAGCCTTGTTGCGCGCGAAGTGCGCCTCGCCAAGGTTTTCACCGGTCACGCCGCCCGCAAAGCCACCAGGCGAGATCACGGTGACCTCATTGGGCCTCAGATGCACTTCGACAGCAGATCCAGAGAGTTGATAGTCGCGATGGGCCACTGCGTTGGCGAGCGCCTCGCGCAGGGCATCGACAGGAAGGCGGGGAAGCTCGTGCCGGGTGGTGCGCAGGACCACGAGGTCAAACCCGATTTCCGCGATGATCCAATCCACAGCGTCCTGGACCTGCCGGCTCGGAGTGCCGTCGAACACCTCTCGTCGGTCATACTCTGGGCCGTCCCCGAAGCGGAATACCTCGACATGCGACTTGCCGAATGCCGCGGGCGCCTCAGCGACCAGGAACAGCGCACCCGCGTTGGTCAGCGCACGCGCCGTGTCGCCGCGAACTGCCAGACCCCGCTGGGCGAGAGCGTCGGCGAGATTGACGGGATCTTGGTCGGACTCGATCCCCAAGGCACGACAGAGCTGGATCAGCAACTCGTGATCGACGTCGCCGAGCACCCAACGCGACGGGGCCGTCTCGAAGTCTCCCGGCAGTCGACTTGTGACCAGTTGCCGCAGCTGGCGTCCCAGCAAGGGCAGATTCTGCTTGCCTCGGCGAATCAGCGGACGCCCATTCGAAGTCTGGGCAACGCCGTCGCGCCGTGGACCGACCGCAACCACCGTGATCTCCACCCGGCCCACTCGCATGCTTCTGAGTTGGACTGGGCCGGGCGACTCTATTTGGCCGATGATCTCCCAGAGGTCCTTCTCCACGCCCTCGTCCAGCGAACAACCGACCACCGTACCCCGATCATCGATCCCGATCATGACAACGCCGCCGTCGGCATTGGAGAACGCGACGATCGCTTCTTGAATGGGGCGGCGGCCAGTGCCGGCCTTCCATTCCACATATTGGCCCTCGCTCGGGAAGGCCGCGCCGAACTCCTTTTGGGTCACGTGCCCTGGCAAATCGGCACTAGACGGCGGAAAAGGCGAAATGCGGATAAATGCACGTTCCGTCATTTCAGCAGCTTAGGGTTCGGTAACCCACGAAGCGTGCATTTCTGTGCGATTCGGTTCGGACTAATCTCGTCTGTGAACAGTCATACGCCCGTTGTTGCCCAGACCAGCCAAGCACGCCCGTCCAAGTTGTTGGACCGGCGGATCACGAAGTTGTGTCGTTGAGAATCATCACTGTCTTGACTTCGCTGTGGAAGTCGAGCGCGTGGTCGCCGCCCTCACGGCCGATGCCGGAGATGCCGCAACCACCGAACGGTGCGGTGAGATCTCGCACGAGGAAAGTGTTGACCCAGACCAGACCGGAGCGGAGCGCCGCGGCGACTCGTTCGGCCCGTTGGTGTGAGCCGGTATAGACAATCGCTGACAAGCCGTAGCGAGTCGAGTTGGCGAGCCGGACCGCTTCGGCCTCGTCCTCGAAGGTCTGGAACGTTAGCACCGGACCGAAGATCTCTTCCTGCACCACCTCACTGTCGTTCGTGGCCGGCTCGATCAGCGTCGGTTCGTAGTGAAGCGAGTCCTTGACCGGTCGCCCGCCGCGCACGATGGCGTCGCCGGCGGCGCGGGCCCGTTCAACGAAGCCGTGGACTCGCTGACGGTGGTCGGGATGGGCCAGCGGTGCGATATCGGTGTTCGGATCGCGGGAATCGCCGAGGACCAGTTGATCGGCATGGTGGTGAAAGCGCTCCAGGAAGGGTTCGCAGATCGAGCGTTCCACGAGCAGTCTTGTACCCGCCAGGCAGACCTGGCCTGAATCATCGAACTGCCAGGCGGCTCTGTGGGCCGCAGCGTCCAGGTCGGCGTCGGCGAAGACGATCAGCGGACCCTTTCCGCCCAACTCCGCGGTGAACGGAACGATATTCTCAGCCGCCGCCTTGCCGATCACACGACCGGTGGCGGGCGATCCCGTGAAGCTGATCCGCCGCACCCGGGGATCGGCGACCAGAGCGGCACCGACTTCGGCTCCGATCCCCTGCACGAGGTTGTAGGCACCTGGCGGGAAGCCCGCTTCGAGCGCGAGTTCGGCGAGCAGAGCAGCGCTCAACGGAGACCACTCGGCCGGTTTGTGGATGACCGAGTTCCCGGCCGCGAGGGCCGGGGCCAGCTTCCATGTGGCGAGCATGAAAGGCGCGTTCCAAGGGGTGATCACCACAGCCGGCCCCGCGGGCATGCGCTGCACTGTGTTTGTCATGCCCTTCGCGTCCCAGTGCCTGTCTTCGTGGGCGACTATCAGATCGGCATAGGTGCGGAAGTTGAGTGCTCCGCGGGCCACGAGTCTCAGCTTCATCGACTCCTCGAGAAACCCCATATCGAGACATTCGACGCGGGCGATCTCATCGGTGTTGTCGTCGATCAGGTCCGCCAACCGGTGCATCGTCTCGGCGCGCTCCACCACGGTCGTACTTCCCCACATTTTGAAACCGGCCACCGCGGCGGAGACCGCGGCCTCGGCGACCTCCGAATCGCCGCTGGCGATGTCAGCCAGATGGAGTCCGTCCCAGTCCAGCGGCGAACGAGTCTCGAACGTGGAATCCGAACCGACCCAATCCCGGCCGATCAGATGCCCGGTCGGAACCGAGACTCCGTCGACGTCAGCGCGTTCTGGTCCAGTCATCTCTCTATGCTTCGGTCGCTGCGCCCCCGGTCGCCGCGGCTTCGTCTCTTCCGCCTCCGGTTTCCGCGGTTGCGGCTTCGGTCACCGTGGCTTCGGTTGTCGCGGCTCCGGCTGTGCCCGGCGATAGCACTGCGCCCGGCGAAGGCAACGCGCTTTCGTAATGTTTCGCTCCCGGGCCGAGCGGTGCGCGGATTCCTCGGTACTCCCAGTCGCCTCCCAATGCGGTGGAGCGAACCTCTTCAGAGTCGCTGGGTTGGGCTCCCACGTCATCACGAATCGGTGTTGGGCCGGTCACGATCGTGTTGGTCAACTCGCCGAGACCCTCGACTGTCACCGAAACCACATCACCGGGGTAGACCGTGCGCGAATTGGCAGGGGTGCCGGACAACAGGATGTCGCCGGGCACCAGCGTGATCGTGCGGGCAATGTCGGCCACGATGTAGTGCATGTCCCATTCCATCTCGTCGGTGGTGGCGTCTTGGCGGACCTCCCCGTTGACGAGGGTCTGGATCCGTCTGCCTCGGAAGTCCCAGTCGGTGACCAGACCCGGGCCGACCGGGCAGAGAGTGTCGCTCCCCTTCACACGCAGCATGGAACCGGCGTCGGTGTCGCGGAAGTCATGCAGCCCGTAGTCGTTGGCGACCGAGTAGCCGGCGATGTAGTCACCAGCCTGTGCGGGTGAGACGTTGCGACAGGTCCGGCCGATCACGATGGCAATCTCGCCCTCGTAGTTGAGCCACTCACAGCCCTCTGGCCGGACCACATCGGCACCGTGACCGCACAGAGCCGTGATCGGCTTGTGGAAGTAGGTGGGCGCGGCCGGGAGTTTCGCCACGAACTCGTCGACGCGGCTGCGGTAGTTGAGATGAATGCAGATGATCTTGGTCGGTTCGACGGGTGCAAGGTGGATGGCGTCGTTCAACGCCACCCGACGACCATCGCCCGCGATCAACTCGTCGCCCCGGCGTTCTGTGAGAGTCGGGTAACCATCGACAAGGACACGGCGGTATTCGGTCATAACCTGCGACGATAGTCAATCGCGAGATCTTTTGGTACCGAACGATCCATGAACTCAGGTTGAACACCTATGGTTGGTAGCTGGAGGACGACGAGAGCTTGACCGATAACGAAGGTTCGACGGACGGTGAAGACTTCCTGGCCGCTGAGCGTGACATCCGCAAACGACTCGGTGATCGGGAACTCGATCTCGATTCGCTGCACGCCATATCCAACATCTATAGAGCCGCCACGGCTGTGCGTCGTCGAGCGGAACGAGAAGTATTGGCCCAGCACAACCTGTCCTGGGGTGGGTTCACGATCTTGTGGGTTCTGTGGGTCTGGGGCCAGATGGACACCGCCAGGCTGGCGTCTGAGTGCGGCCTGGCCAAGGGCACCCTCACGGGAATGCTGTCGACGCTTGAACGGACCGAACTCGTTGAACGGGAGAGAGTCGAAGCTGACCGCCGCAAAGTGACGGTTGCGCTCACCGCCGACGGCTTGACTCTGATCGAAGATCTGTTCCCCCGCTTCAATGACTTCGAGGCCGCCATGTCTGAAGGACTCTCCGCTGAGGAAAAACGAGAAATGGCCCGCCTGCTCCGCAAAGTAATCTTGAACGCGTCGCTGTAACCGGGCGTAGCCGGAGCCGCGCTGTCGTTGCAGGGTTCGGGGATCGGCTATTGGGAGTCTTGGGCGTGGGAGTCTTGGGCGAGGCGGGTGAAACCGTCGCGGGTTTGGGGGAGTCTCATCTCCAATACCCGCGAGGCCACGACGGTGCGCAGGATCTGGGCCGTTCCGCCGCCGATGGTGAACATGCGCACATCGCGGTACATGCGCTCCAGAGGATTGTGTCGTGAGTACCCGGCCGCCCCGAAAAGCTGCAGGGCGTCACTGACCACACCTATGGAAGTCTCGGCGGTGAAGAGTTTCGCCTGGGCGGCAAGCGTCGGGTCGGGAAAGCTGCTGTCGTCGGGACCACGCGACGCGGCAGCTCGATAGGTGAGGCTCCGAGCCGCCTCGAGTCGTGTCGACATGTCTGCGATCATCCACTGCAGGCCCTGGAACTCAACGATGGGCCGCCCGAACTGTCGGCGTTGTTTCACGAAGGCGACACCGAGTTCGCAGGCACCGGCGGCCAGACCCAATGCCACCGTGCCCGCACCGACGCGCTGGCTGTTGTAAGCGTTCATCAGATCAGCGAAACCACGCTTGAAACCGGACGGCGGCAAGAGCACCATGTCGTCGCGGACATCCATGTCCTCGAAGATCACCTCGCGTTCGGGAATCCCCCGCAGTCCCATGGTCGGTTCGCGCTTGCCGATCAACAGACCGGGAGTCTCGTCGCGGACGGCGAGAAATCCGCCGATGCCCAGCTCGCTGCCGTCCTCATCGAAGACCCGAGCGAAGATCAGGTGCAGTTTCGACACTCCGGCTCCGGTGATCCAGTGCTTCTTGCCGTTGACGATGTAGCGGTCGCCGCGCCGGTCGGCACGGGTGGTCATCTCCGAGGCCGCGCTGCCGGCATCGGGTTCGGTGATGCAGATCGCCGGCTTGTCGCCGGCCAGCACCAGCTCGGCAGCCAGCTTGCGCGCCATGTCGGTGCCGTAGGCCATCACAGCAGAGATCGCCCCCATGTTGCACTCGACGGCGATCCGGCCTGTGACCCCGCAAACCTTGGCCATCTCCTCCACGACCAGCACGGCATCGAACAGTGATCGCCCCGGGCCGCCGAACTGCGCTGGGATCGTCATGCCCACGAGCCCTGCCTCGGTGAGCGCAGCCACGTTGGCCCACGGATACTCCTCAGTCTGATCGACCTCCGCGGCGCGGGGAGCGATGACCTCGTTCGCCAGTTTCCGAGCACGGTTCTGCAGAGCGGACTGTTCTTCGGTGAGCATCTGGTTCATGTCGTTGCTGCCTTCAAGGTGACCCGTTCGGCGGATGCGTTCCGGGTGAGGGTGATCAGGTCGCGTTGCGCATTGCTGCCGCCTATGCGGTGCGTCTCGGGTGCCAGACTGTCGAGTTCGGCCACCGCTGCGGCGTGATCGCCTTCAGCATGGGACCTCACCGCAGCCAGCAATGGGCGCACGACCTCGCTGAAGGTGCGGGCGTTCTCCGAAACGGGGGAGCGATGGGAAGCTTCAAGACCTTCAAAGAAAGGCGTCGCGCCCCGATGGGACGACTCACGAAGAAACACCAGCGAGGCGTGCAGGTCAATGAACCCGCAGGTGTGACGTTCGGCAATATCGGCCCAGCGGTCAGCCAGTGCCGACCATCGGTCGGCCACATCGACGCCGGCGAGTTCGAGCCGC
The DNA here is from genome assembly GCA_963662455.3 of Acidimicrobiales bacterium. GTDB lineage: Bacteria > Actinomycetota > Acidimicrobiia > Acidimicrobiales > Aldehydirespiratoraceae > VXYK01. The sequence goes on along the minus strand of CAXXNK020000004.1, from coordinate 23,876 downwards.
CACAACAACGAGGTCAGGTCGCACAAGCGGAACGCTGTGGTGGCAACGGCCAATTCCTGGTCGTGGATCGACAGGACCCGCTGATACTCGCCCGTCGAAATGAGTCTGAGCGCCAGATGCCACCAGACATGGGTCGACAGCGCATCCTGGTCGTGCCAGACAGCATCAGGTCCGTCGAGGAGATCCAAAGCACCCTGCTGGTCGTTGGTGGTCTCGTAAACGTGGGCCAGAGCATGTCGAGCCCAGAGATCGTCCGGGTCGAGATCGAGGGCCGCTCGCCCGACCCTTTCGGCCTCATCCAGGCGACCGGACTCCTCGAGGGCGAAAGCAAGCTGTCCCTGGACGAAGCCGTAGCCGTGGTCGTCGCTCTGCCAGCGATCCGCGGCCGCCAGCGAGGACCGCAGGCGTCTCTCCGCGTCTCCGACGTGAAGATAGACGTCGTGCGCGATCCGAACCGCCGCGAAATCGTTGGTCCGCGCGGCGATTCCGTCCCACACCTCGGCGGCTCTGGTGTAGTCGCCTGCCAGGAGGCGCCTCAAGGCCCTGACGTGGGATTGGTCCCGCTCACCTGCGGCTCCGGTCCGCTGATCGATCCGTTCGACTTCTGTTGTCAATTGGGGAGCGTCGGGGGGAGTGCCGGCGAGAACGTAGTAGGCGGCGTTGTAGACCGGACCCAGCACGAACTCAGGATCGTGGAGGTTCGCCTCTTCGAGTTCGGTCATCGGGTCGCCCCGAAAGTGCAGCATCGTGGCCCAGGCCCGGTCCCAGCCGGCAACGCTGGTTGCGGACCCGCTGACCGGTTCGCCCCAAGCGTCGACGTTCATCGGACTCGGACCTCGACATGCTCGATGCCGTTCACGAAGTTCGAACGAACGAACTCGGGCTCGCCGACAACCTCGATTCGCAGGTCCCGCTCGGCGATCTCGTCGAGCAGGATGGCGACCTCCAGGCGGGCCAACGGCGCTCCCAGACAGAAGTGAGCGCCACCACCGCCGAATGCGACGTTCGCAGGCGGAACCGCTCGTCCGAGATCGAAGTGCTGCGGATCATCGAAGACCGTCTCGTCGAAGTTCGCGGCCGCGTACCACATGACGACCTTGTCGCCTTCCTTCAGTGGAGTGCCGGACAGTTCGACGTCGCGGGTGACGGTCCGTCGGAAATAAAGGATCGGTGACGAATACCTGATCACCTCCTCCGCCCCGGACTCGGTCAGCCCGCGGTCGCCTTGGAGACGGGCGAACTCCTCACCGAAACGGTCGAACTGAAGTGCGAGGTGTGCAATGGCGGAGCGGGTGGTCTCGTTGCCGGCAAAGATCATCAGTCGGAAGAAGTTTGTGAACTCGTTGTCGCTGAGCCGCTCACCGTCGACCTCGGCGTTGATGAGCTTGGTGACCAGATCATCGGCAGGCCGCTTACGCCGTTGTTCGCCCAGTTCACGGGCATATTCGTTGATGCCGTGGGCAGCCGGGCTGTTGAACGGGAGCAGGCGGAGTTCGGTGGTGTTGCCGTAGGCGTCGGGTTCGAGCGGTTCGTTGGAGGTTCCCGCGACGAGGTAGTCAGAGAGTTCGATCATGTAGTCGTGATCGGTTTCGGGCACTCCCATCAGGTCACAGACGACCGAGATCGGGATCGGCTCAGCGACGGTGGAGACCCAGTCGCCTCCGCCGCCGGCGGTGATGTCGTCAAGACAACGGCGAACTCTGACGCGGATCATCTGCTGGTAGTCGAGCACGTGGCGCGGTGTGAAGGCTGAACTCACCAACCGTCGCAGGCGGGTGTGCACCGGGGGGTCCATGTCGATCATCGAGGCTCGAGACTCGAGCGCGTCGTCGTCGATGTCGTAGATCTGGATGTGACCGACCGCGGAGGAGTAGGTGTCGGTGTCACGCGACACCTCCACCACGTCGGCATGTCGGGTGACGGCCCAGAATCCGTCTTCGACAGCACTGCTGCTATCGGTGCCGCTGGAGTCGGTGATCGTGTTCCAGCAGAGACCGGGCGTGGCGCGAACCGTGGCGAACACGTCGTGGGGGATGCCCCGCGAGTACAGCTCGACTTCGGAGAGGTCGACGGGCGTTCGGGCCGGGGTCGCCACTGTTCAGCCGATCACGAACGGGTCGCGGGTCTTGCCGCTCAACTCGACCCAGACCACCTTGGTGTTCAAGAAACCGTCGACCGCCTCGAGCCCGTTGTCCTTGCCGTGACCCGACTGCTTCACACCTCCGAAAGGTGCGTTGCAGCTGACCGACCGGTAGGTGTTGATCCACACCGTGCCGACGTTGAGAGCACGGGACAGCCGATGAGCACGTCGAATGTCGTTGGTCCACACGCCCGCCGCCAGACCGAAGTCGGAGTCGTTCGCCAAGTCGATCACCTCGTCTGTGTCACGGAAGGTCATCACCGCCAAGACCGGACCGAATACTTCCTCGCGCACGATCGTGGTGTCGTTGTCGACGTCGACGATCACGGTCGGCCGCACGAAGCAGCCGCCGAGTTCGGTGTCCACCACACCGCCGGTGACGATCGTGGCACCTTCTGAGCGTGCCCTCTCGACCATCTCCAGGATCCGGTCGCGTTGCGACTCAGAAGCAGCGGGTCCCATCTCGGTGGCCGGGTCGCTGGGATCGCCGAGCACCAGTGTCTCGGCACGCGCCACCACCCTGGCGATCACGTCGTCGGCAACGTCCTCATGAATGTAGGCGCGCGAACCAGCCACGCAGGTCTGACCGCCGGCCGCGAAAATGCCTGAGAGCAGCCCGTTCGTCACGACTTCAGGATCCACATCGTCGAAGATGATCTGCGGGGACTTGCCTCCGAGCTCGAGCACGGTGGGTGTCAGGTTGTCGGCTGCGGCGTGGGCCACATGGCGTGCAGTCGCTCCTCCGCCGGTGAAGGTGATCTTGTCTATGCCCGGATGCGAGGTGATGGCCGCGCCGACCCCCGGTCCACCGGTCACGACGTTGATCACACCGGGCGGGAAACCCGCCTCGGCGGCGCGCTGGGCCAGCAGCAGCGACGTAACCGGGGTTATGTCCGAGGGTTTGATGACCGCTGTACATCCCGCTGCGAGCAGGGGTCCGAGTTTCCAGGTGAGCAGCATCAACGGCGAGTTCCAGGGCACGATCACACCTACTACCCCCACCGGCACCTTCTCTGTGTAGACCAGAAAATCTGGTGAAGGGTTGGGCAGTTGTTCGCCGTGGATCTTGTCGGTGACACCGGCGAAGAAGTCCAGATAGCTCTTCAGGGCCGCAGTCTGAGCTGAGGTCTCACGGATGATCTTTCCGTTGTCCCGAGTCTCGATCTCAGCGAGTTCTTCGGCGTCGCGGGCCAACAACTCGCCGAGCTTCCGCATGAGCCGGCTTCGCTCAGTCGCGGGCATCGTGGCCCACGGTCCGGTCTCGAAGGCGGCGCGCGCTGCTGAGACTGCCTCATCGACAGCACTCGGGTCGTCGGGCACCTCTGCCCAGGCCTTGCCGGTGAACGGGTTGCTGGTCTGCATCCTCGGCCCGCCGTCGGAGGGTACGAAGGCACCGTTGATGAAGTTGTCGAAGCTCTCGACAGAGTCGTTGGAATCAGTCATGGTCGTTGTTGGTCCTCAGGTAGTCCTTGGTTTGTCCTCGCGGATTGAGTGTCCTCGCGGATGGAGATGGCACTGCTAGGGCATTTGTCGACGACGATCTCGGCTCGTCGGCGCGGCAGCCGCCCGTCTCCGATCACTGTGGAGACGCCTTCGTCGTCGTCAAGAAGAAAGACGTCGCTCTCAAGCAGTTCGCACTGACCCACGCCCACGCAGACGTCGGCGTTCAGTTCGACGGTCACGAGGTTGTCCCGGGCGTCGCGCGGATCAGCTTCAGTCACGGGCCGCTCCCAGTTCCACCGACAGCACCCCGTGCACGAAGTTCGAAGGAGCATGCACCGCCTCGCCTCGGCGCTCGAGCACCATAGAGCGCTTGCGCATCTCTGTGAGCAGCACCGTTACCTCCATGCGAGCCAGGAACGCGCCGAGGCAGAAGTGCGGACCCCCGCCGCCGAAAGCGAAATGTGGATTGTCGGTTCGGCCGACGTCGAAGACGAAAGGATCCTCGAAGACCGACTCGTCGCGGTTGGCCGACACGTACCACATCACGACTTTGTCACCCGCCGATATTTGAGTGCCCGAGAGTTCGGTGTCGACCGCGGCGGTCCGGCGCATGTGCAGCACGGGGGTCGCCCAGCGGAGCACCTCCTCGGTGGCGGGTGTGAGCAGCGCCTCGTCGGCAAGGATCCGTTCCCACTGGTCGGGATGGTCGGCGAGTGCCATGGCGCCGTGGGCGATGGCCGTGCGGGTGGTCTCGTTCCCGGCGAACACAAGGACGTGGAAGAAGTTGCGGTACTCGTCGCGAGACAGGCGGTCACCGTCTTGGGAGGCCTGCACCAGCATCGTGACCATGTCGTCGCGCGGGTCGTCGCGCCGTTTCGCGCCGAGGTTCTCGCCGTATTCGTACAGTGCATGACTTGCCGGGCTCGCGAACGGCAGGAGCCGCACCTCGGTGGTGTTGCCGTATGCGTCGGGTGGCAGGGAAGGCTGGTCGCCCGTGCCCTCGACCAGGCAGTTCGAGAGCTCGACTAGGAAGTCGGCGTCTTCGACGGGCACACCCAGAATCGCCAGGATCACCCGGATCGGCAGGGGAGCGGCGACCATCTCCACCCAGTCGCCACCACCCGACGCCAGATACTCGTCGAGCAGCTCCTCGGTGATCTCGCGGGTGAGCCCCTCCCAGCGGCGGATGTTGCGTGGAGTGAAGACCTTGCCGACCAGTCGGCGCAGTCGGGTGTGGTCGGGGGGATCGGTGTCGATGATTGATCGACGTGCCTCCAGGGCGTCGGGTTCCAGATCCCAGAGATTGGTGTGTCCCAACCCCGATGAGAACTCCTTGGCCCGCTTCGACGCTTCCTTCACGTCGGCGTGGCGGGTCACCGCCCAGAACCCGGAGGACTCGTAGGGGTGCCAGGTGAGCCCGGGGCGGGCCCGCATCTGCGCGAACCGCTCGTGGGGCGCACCCCGCAGGTACAGCGACGGGGTGGTGACGTCAGGGTCCTCGGCGGGTCCAGTGGTCATGGGCTGGGTGGTCCTCTCGGCTAGCAGTGCTCGATGAAGCGGTCTCGTTCCCATTGGCTCACGTGGTCCGGGTCGTCGGACTCGGCGTTGGCGGCCGCGAGCTCGACCTCCGCTGCGGCGATGCTCGCGTAACTGCGTGAGAACATGTCTCCGATCTGCTGTGCTATCGGGCTTGATTCGTAGGCCGCAATCGCCCCCGAGAGGTCGGTGGGCAGTGCCGGGCAGTCACCGGGGTTGCCGTACATGTCGCCTTGGCTCATTGCCGGCGGAACGAGCCCCCGTTCCACGCCGTCGGCGCCCGCAGCCAGCACACCGGCGATGATCAGGTAGGGGTTGGCATCGGCGCCGGCGGGACGGAACTCCACGCGGTTGGCCGAAGACCCCGCTTCGGTGATGCATCGGGCCAGGACCGTGCGGTTGTCGAGTCCCCAGTGAACGTGTGTGGGGGCGAAGGTGTAGGGCCGGATCCGCTTTCCCCCGTTGGACGTCGGAGCGCCCAGCAGGGTCATCGAGAGAGTGTGTTCCAGAATCCCGGCGAGCCACTTCGACATCAGCTCGTTCGGTTGCTCGTCTGAGCCGGCGAATGCGTTGGCGCCATCGACGTTGAGGCTCGTGTGCACGTGCATTCCCGAACCTGAATGTTCGGTCCAAGGCTTCGGCATGAAGGTGGCGCGCAGACCGTGCTGCACGGCCACCTGCTTGATGATGCTCTTGTAGAGAACCGTGTTGTCGGCTGCGGTCATGGCGTCGACGGGTCCGGTGTTGAGTTCGATCTGGCCGGGTCCGTATTCGGCGTTGGAGGACTCCACTTCGATGCCCGCCCCGGCGATGGCGTCACGCATGTCGCGCAGCGTGTCCTCCAGTTCGAGCGCGTCGGTCAACGAGCTGTACTGGATGTGGCTCTGCACGGGCTCCCAGTCAGGAGTGCAGAGATAGAACTCCATCTCGGTCGCCACAAGGGGGTCGAGGCCCTGCTGTTGGCAGCGTTCGATCTGTCTTGCCAGAACCGACCGGGGCGCCATCGGGTGTGGATTGTGATCGGGGTCGAAAGCATCGGCGAAGACCAGCGCGTATCCGGGGCGATGCGTCAGGATTCGCATGGACGACAGATCCGGTATCAAGCGACAGTCGAGGTAGCCGGTGTCCATGTTGATGAACTCGTTGTCGGGCAGATCGTCCTGCATGTCGAAGACGAACATGGCATCGGCGATGCTCACGCCACTCTCCGCGATGCTCGCGAAGAAGCGGTCGACGGGCACACGTTTACCTCGGAGACGCCCCTGGGTGTCGGGAGCGCCGACCTCGACTGTGTGGACGTCGTGCTCGGCAGCTTTCTGTCGGAGTTCGCTGATCATGTGAAGTCCCTTTCACTGACTGGATGATTTATGGTTGGGTTGGCAACGTGGTTGGGTTGGCAACGTGGTTGGGTTGGCAACGTGGTTGGGTTGGCAACAAGGAGGACGAGTCGGCCGCGGACGTCTCCGGCGCGGAGTCTGTCGTGGGCTGTCTGGGCTTCCGCTAGGGGCAGAGTCTCAACGGTTTGAATGATCGTCGGTTCGCGACGGGCAAGATCCAGCAGTTCGTCGAGTTGGCTGCGGCTGCCCCAGACGCTTGAGAGGAAGCGGGCTTCGTGGGGCACCGCGCCGAAGCCGAAGGGGATTCGCCCTCCCCGCAGGCCGACGACGGCGACCATGCCTCGCCTCGCCACTGCCGAGGCGGCCGTGGCGAGGGTGACTTCCGCCCCGACGAAGTCGATCACAACGTCTGCGTGGGCGAGTTTATCGCCCGGCGACGCAGCAGCGTGCGCTCCCATCTCCACGGCGGTGGCACGCTTGTGGTCCGACGGGTCGAGCGCGGTCACGTGTGCGTCGCTGAGCAGACGCAGGTAGCGGATGGCGAACTGGCCCAGCCCACCTGCTCCGATGACGAGCGCCCGGCCGGCGGCTCCGCGATCGCGCAGAATATCGAGTCCGTGGTTGACCGCTCGATAGGCGGTCAGACCACCGCAGGCCAACGGCGCGGAGGCCACCGGGTCCAGACCACCGAGCGGGGCCAGATAACGGCGGTGCTTCACCCACATCCGTTCGCAGTAGCCGCCGTCGACCAGCAGCCCTGCTTCTGTGCTGTCGGCGCAGATCATCTCCAACTCCGCGTTGCATTCAGTGCAGGAACGGCATCCCCAGGGCGCGTAGACAATCACCGCGCCGAGTTCAGGGTGCTGTCCGGTGACTTCATGGCCCAGCACGATCGGGTAGGGGCTCGCAAACTCCCCGTCGACCACATGAAGATCTGAGTGGCACACACCACAGGCGGTGACCTCGATCATTTCGCCGCCCTGTCTGCCTGTGCCCGGCTCAGGGTGGTTTTCGTCCACCACCAGGGTTCGACCCGGCGCGGGGAGTACGACTGCACGCATCAGTAGCTCTTGGGGAGGCCGAGGCACTTCTGGGCGACGAAGGCCAGGACGAGATTGTTGTTGACGGGCGCCACTTGATAGAGCCGCGTTTCGCGGAGTTTGCGCTCGATGTCGTATTCGGTTGCGAAACCGAATCCGCCGTGGGTGTTGAGCGCTGCGTTGCCTGCTTCCCACGAGGCTTCGGAGGCGAGCATCTTGGCCATGTTGGCTTCGGCGCCGCACGGCTTGTCGGAGTCGAACAGGTTGGCGGCCTTCCAGCGCATGAGGTCGGCGGCCGCGAGGTTGGCGTAGGCCTTGGCAAGAGGGAACTGCACACCTTGGTTCATGCCGATGGGGCGGCCGAAGACCTCCCGTTCACGGGCGTACGCGCTGCCCCGCTCCAAGAAGAAGCGACCGTCGCCGATGCATTCGGCAGCGATCAGGATTCGCTCTGCGTTCATTCCGGTGAGGATGTGTCGAAAGCCGTTGCCCTGGGTGCCTACCAGGGCGTTTGCGGGAATGACCACATCGTCGAAGAACACTTCAGTGGTGTTGTGGTTCATCCAGGTTGCTATCGGGTTGATGGTGAGACCATCGATGAGACCACCGTCGTCGTCGCGCAACTCGAGGATGAACACCGACAGGCCGTCAAACCGGCCGTCTGCTTCGTCGGTTGGGGTGGTGCGGGCCAGAAGGATCATCAGGTCCGAGTACAGCGCCCTGGACGTCCATATCTTCTGGCCGTTTATCCGCCAGGTGTCGCCGTGGCGCTCCGCTCTGGTGCGTATCGCGGAGGTGTCTGAACCGGCGACGGGTTCGGTGACACCGAAGGCCTGCAGGCGCTTGCGACCATCCGCGATCTGCGGGAGGTAGTGCTGTCTCTGTTCTTCAGAGCCGTGGCGCAGCAGCGTGCCCATCACATACATCTGGGCGTGGCAGACGGCGGGGTTGCCGCCACTGGCCGCAATCTCTTCGAGGATCACGGATGCGCCGGCGAGGCTGAGGCCACCACCGCCGTACTCCTCGGGGATCAGAGACCCGAGCCACCCTTGGGTGGTCAGCTCCTTGACGAAGTCCTCGGGGTAGCGGTCGGGTTCGAGCCCCCGCCAGTATTCGTTGCCGTACTTGTCGCAGAGGCGGCGCACCTCGCTGCGGATCATCTCGAAGTCCTCGGGGACCTGGGCGACCTCTGCGATGCGTGTTGTGGTGCCGGCGGCTGTCATGGTCTGCTCACTCCTCCTCGTCGCTCCAGAATCCCTGGCGCCGCAGCGCTTCTGTGGCGGCCACCCCGCTTTCGTGCAGGTGCGCCTCCATGGCTTCCCGGGCACGGTGCGCGTCGCGTTCGACCACCGCGTTGAGGATCCTGCGATGGTGTTCGACGGCCTTGCCGTCCCAGCCGTCGGCGAACTCGTAGTAGTCGGCGGGGACCGACCGAACCAGCAGACGCAGCAGCCAGCGGGTACGGCGGGGCGCCGCGGCATTGATGATGCGGTGGAACTCGTCGTTGAGAGCGGAGAGGTCTTCGTCGGAATCGGCGACGAAACGTTTCTGGATCGCTTCGAGCTCGGCGATCTGCCCGTCCTTGAGGGTGTCGGCGGCCATCGCCGCGGCTCGACCTGAGACCACGCCGTACAGTTCGTAGTGGTCGATGATGTCTTCGGGTGTCAAGCGGGCGACGAAGAAACCGCGTCGCGGCGCCGCGTCGAGGAGCCCTTCCTGCCCGAGTACGATGAGCGCTTCACGGATCGGGCTGCGGCTGACGTCGAGGGCACTGGCTATGGCGTCCTGGTCGACTTTGACTCCCGGTTTCAACGCACCGGTGAGGATCAGGTCCCGCACGTAGCGCGCGACCTCTTCAGCAAGCCCACCGCGGCGCCGATTCTGCGGTTCGACCGGGGTGTAGGGGCCGTCATCGGGCACCGTGTCGGGCATCGTGTCGTCCATGTCAGGTCGTTCCCTCAGTTCCGAGGTAGGCGACTCGCACCAGCGGGTCCGCCTGCACCTCTTCGGCCGTTCCGTGTGCGATCACCTCACCGTGGTCGAACGCGTAGATCCGGTCCGAGATGCCGGTGATGAAGTTCAGGTCGTGGTCGATGACGACAACCCCCGCGCCGACAGTCGCAGCCATGTGCCGGACCTGTTCGATCATCTCGGTGGACTCAACGTCGCTCATGCCGCTGGTCGGTTCGTCGAGCAGCAGGAAACAGGGTGCCAGAGCCGTTGCCCTGGCGAGTTCCAGGCGCCGAGAGTTGCCGTAGTCGAGCTCGGCGGCCCGCCGATCACGGTGTTCCCACAGTCCGGCCTCGGCGATCACCGAGTCGATGTCGAGCAGTGGTCGGCCCTGTCGATGACTCGCCGCGATCAACACGGACACCTCCACGTTCTCGCGCACGGTCAGGGCCGCGAAGAGCCGCAGGTTCTGGAATGTGCGCACGATCCCGAGCCGCGCGAGCCGATGGGTCGATATTGATGTCAGGTCAGAGCCGTCGAGCGAGAAACGCCCCGACGACGGCTCTACCAGTCCCGTGATGACGTTGACCAGTGTGGTCTTGCCGGCTCCGTTGGGGCCGATGATTCCGATCACCTCACCGCTCTGGGCGACCATGCCGACGTCACTGAGGGCCTTGAAACCACCGAAGGAGACGTCGATCCCGTGCGCTTCCAGCGTCGACGACTCGACCGATTCGAGTTCGGGGAGCATGTCCGGTTTGGTTTCCGCGTCTCCAGCGGCGGCCTTGCGCCCGAATCGGAGACGCCTGTAACGGGAGCGGAGCCATTCGTCGAACTCCCAGTCGCCGAGCAGTCCCGAAGGCCGAAGGAGCATGAACCCCAGCATTGAAACCCCGAGGAAGACCGTTTGAAGGTTCTCGCGGAACACCCAGTCGAGCGGTTCGCCGTCGAGACCGATCCCGAATATCTCGAAACCGTCCTGCCCGAGTCGACGGGCGAGTTCGCGGCCGGCGGTCATCACCGCGACGCCCACGAGTGCGCCGGTCACGCTGTTGCGTCCGCCCACGATCAGCATCACCAGCGTGAGCAGTGTGTAGTTGAAGAAGAAGTTCTCGGGCAGCAGCGAGCCGTCCTCATAGACGCGCAGGCTGGCCCCGACGCTGACGACCGCTACCGAGATCAGCAGGGCGACCATCTGTTGAACCAGCGGGTTCACGCCCATGGCACGGGCGGCGAGGTTGTCTTCGCGTGCTGCAACGGCGAGGCGACCGCTGCGACTCTGTCCGTAGAGGCGAGCCACCAGCAGAGCCCCGAACAGCGCTGCATAGATCGGTGCTCGGGTGTCCAGTTTTCCGCCGATCGGGAAGAACAGACCGGCTCGTTCACCTCCGGTCAACTCGACCCAGTTGCGAGCGACCTCGTGGGTGACGAACAGCAGGGCCAGGGTGATGACGGTGGCCGACACCGCCCCCGACTGTGCACCGGAGCGTGCGAGCCCGACGCCGATGATGAAGGCGACCCCGACCGTCAGCAGCACAGCCACCAGAACCGCCGTGGCAGAGCTCACATCGACTTCGGCAAGACCGAAGGGCGCGTCCGGTATCCGTTTGGCTTTTTCTGACGGGGCTATCGCAAAGACTGCGAATGTGTATCCCGCGATGGCGCCGAAACCGATGTGGCCGAAGGACAGCACGCCCGTGTTGCCGACGTAGATCTGGATGCCGAGCACGATCACGGCGTCGATCAGCATGACGGTCATGAGCCTCTCCGCGGCTCCGCCCAGCCAGTTCTGGTAGATCAGCGCGCCGGCCACAAAAACGCTGAAGAGCAGTACCGCGCCGATGACCGGGAAGGTGACGTCCCGCTGCAGGTTCGGGAACATCACACACGCTCCGCATGGGCGACGGTTATGAGGCCCTGAGGCCTGAAGATGAACAGCAGGGCGATCAGAACGAAGACCACGCCCTCGGTGAGGCTCGCAACAGAGTCCGGGAGCCGGCTGCGCAACAGCACCTCGGCCAGTCCCAGCGCAAAACCTCCGAGCACCGCCCCGCGTAGACTTCCGAGCCCCCCGATGAGGGCTGCGAGCACGCCTTTGAGCATCGGGTCTATGCCGGCGCTCGGCGTCGTGCTGCCCGAGCGCATCAGCCAGAAGACGCCGGCGATGCCCGCCAACAGCCCGGACAGGGCGAACGCACCGCGGATCACCGAGTCGGACTTGACGCCCATCAGTCGAGCCGTGTCGAAGTCTGCGGACGCGGCGCGCAGGGCCAAGCCGAACATGGTCCGCTGCAGGAGTACTGTGGTCCCGATCAGCGTGATGATCGTCACCGCAATGACCACCGTGTCGAACACCTCGATATTCAGCGGTCCGACCGAGTAGGTGTTGGTCACCCATCCGGGACGCGAATAGGTCTTCACCGAAGCGGAGACGTACAGAAGAAAGAACGCAGACACCACGAAGTGCACGCCGAACGAGGTGAGCAGCAGTGTGAAGTCGGATTCTCCGCGCACACGGCTGAAGGCGACACGCTCGATCACCAGCGAGGCGACCACCGCGCAGACGATGATCAGCGGTGCGATCACGTACCATGACCAGCCCTGTTGTCCCGCTGCGTAGGCGGCGTACCCGCTGACCGTGATGAGTTCACCGTGCGCGAAGTTGAGCAGGTGCATCACCCCGAACACCACTGCGACACCCAGGGCCAACAGCGCGTAGATGCTGCCTCTGCCCAGTCCGTCGATGAGATTCTGCAGTAGTTCGATCATTTCTCAGCCGCTTATGCCTCTACCCGCTAATGAACGTGCCGAACAGGTCGTCGTGTTCGCTGAGTTCGCTGCCGGTGCCCTGTGCCACGATCTCCCCGCTTCGCAGGACGTAGGCGCGGTCGGCGACCTCGAGCATCCGGGTGGCGTTCTGCTCGACCACCAGGAGCGTTCGACCCTGCTGTCGAAGGGAGTCGATCAGTTCGAACACGGCGTCGACGAGGATGGGCGCCAGGCCCAGCGAGGGCTCGTCCATCATCAACAGTTGGGGCCTCGACATCAGAGCTCGGGCGATGGCCAGTTGCTGCGCTTCACCTCCTGAGAGAAAACCTGCTGCTGTGTGCCATTTCGAGCGCAGAACCGTGAAGAGTTCCGCCATCTCGTTCAGGTCCTGTTCCCGGTTGGCGCCGGTCTGGGTGATCCCGCCGATCTTGAGGTTCTCCTCCACGGTCATGTCGGTGAAGATGCGACGGTGTTCGGGTACCAGGGCGAGCCCCGAACGCAGAAGTCGTTCAGCGGAGTGCCCGGTGACGTCTGTGCCTTCGAACATCACAGTGCCAGCCGACGGTCTCAAGAGACCCGCAATCGTGTTCAGCAGCGTCGTCTTGCCCGCACCGTTGGGTCCGATGAGGCCCACCACCTCACCGGATCCAACGGTCAGCGTTGCATCTCGAAGTGCTGAAATCGCACCGTATCTGGTTGTCAACCCCGTGACTTCGAGCACGGTTTCGGTCAGCTTCGCGTGTCGACCAGGACGTCCTCGCCGTTGACGATCCGATTGATCGGGACAGCCTTGGGCGGGATGCCGTTGGTGCCCGCGTAGGTGATCTCTCCGGACAGTCCCTCGAAGCCGGAGAGTGCCTGCACGGCCTCGCCGATCTGGGCGGGTTCGTCACAGCCGCAGTCGAGCATTGCCTGAATGCCGACGAACATCGAGTCGACGTAGAGCGCCATGAAGCCGCGGCTCTCGAGCGCCTCCCCGTTGACTGCCTCGTAGTGGGCGAGGAGCGAGTCGATCGGGTCGCCTGCTGAGATGCTGGTGTGCGGCGTGTGGGCGATGCCTTCGTTGTTGTCCTCGAACTGGATTCCGGTCGCGTCGAGTGCGTCGGTGCCTATGTAGGTGAGTCCGTCCAGTCCTTGACCTTCCAGCTGTCCCCGCAGAGCGGTGACCTGGAAGCCGAGAGCGGCGGAGAACACGACTTCGGTGTTGTCGGAGATCCCGGCGATCTCGTTGACCTGGGCGGAGAAGTCGGTGTCGGCGGCCCACACATAGTTCTGTGTGCTGACGACCTCGCCGCCTCCGGCGATGAACGCAGCGGCGAAGGCGTCGGGGTTGACGCCGGTGTAGGGCACTCCTTCACCTTCGGTGAACACGATGGCTCGGGTTATTCCCTCGTCAAGCGCCCAGTCAGCGGCTGCGGACGACATCTGGTGGTCGTCGAAGGTTACGAGGTAGGAGTTGATCGAGGCGTCCGCCAGTGTCGGTTCGGTGGAAGCTGCCACGAACAGCGGCACCTGTCCTTCGGTCGTCTGCAGGATCGGCAGCGCGAAATCCGCGAACGGCGGACCGATCAGGAAGTGGGCACCCCAGTCGAGCAGCTCTGCGGTCGCTAGGGCGGCGTCGGCGCCGACTTCTGCAACTCGGACCTCCACAGGTCGGCCATTGATACCGCCTTCGCAGTTGGTGAGTTCGGCTACGAAAGGCACGAGCCTGGAGCCTGGGATGTCGACGAATCCGACAACATCGCTGAAGTCCATGGCCATGCCGACCCTGATCGGGTCGCCGCTCGGCGCGTCGGCGCAGTTGTCAAGGTCGGCGCCGAGGATCCCGGCGATATCGACAGCGGTGTCGGCGTGTGGCTCGTCGGCCATGTCATCGCCGTCTTCGGCCATGTCGTCGCCGTCGGCCATGTCGTCGCCGTCTTCGGCCGCGACGGGCGTAGCGTCGTCACCGTCATCGCCGCAAGCTGCGGTGAGCAGTGTGAAGATCGCAAAAAGAGCGATCACTGTCTTTAGTTTCATTGGGTTCCCCTCCTAGGACATTTGACTGGGATCATGGCACAGAATTCGTTTGGTAGCAAACGAATTTCTGTATACAATACACAAAATTGCCGACCGCTGCCCTCAATCCGAAGAGCCCGTCAGATGAAGGGGGTTCTTCATCCAAGTTGACTTTAAAGGTTGGGTGACCGCCGGTCCAGATGCCAGACTCGGAACGACTCTATGGCAGTACTCCTGCACATTTCGGACCTACACCGGACGTCCGACCCGCGCTTAGACAACGACCAACTATTCGCGGCGTTAGCGAGCGACGCCGCTCGATGGGATGCCGAAGGCATCCCGTGGCCTGATCTGGTCGTCGTCAGTGGCGACTTGATTCAGGGAGCCAGACCTGGGTCGATTGACCCCGATGCAGAGGTCGCTGAGCAGTACGCGGAGGCCAACGAATTCCTTCGGCAACTTGCGGCCGAGTTCGTTGATGGCGACCTACGCCGTTTCATTGTCGTGCCAGGGAATCATGACGTCAGTTGGCACCGGGCGAGATGTGCCATGGCGCCAGCGAATGCGTGCCCAGACGGGATCGCTCGCAAGTCCCTTGAGGCGGAATCGGGCATTAGATGGGACTGGACTTCGCAGCAGGCGTTCGAGATCGTCGATGACGAGGGCTATGAGTCACGGCTTGATCCGTTCCGGCGCTTCCGGGCAAGGTTTTATGCCGGAGTGGACCCTGACCCCCTTGACTGTGGCGACGACATTGCGTTCTTCGACTACCCGGACCTTGGTCTCGTGGTCGTCGGCTTCGCCTCGTGGCATGGCAACGATTGCTTTTGCGACGTAGGAGAGATCGATCCGCAACTGGTTGCCAAATCGCGCGAACTGTTGAAGCAGTCCACCTCATCGATAGCGGTCGCAGTGTGGCATCACAGCTTGGTCGGTGGTCCTCGCGCCCGCGACTATATGGACCAGCGGGTGATCCATCAGTTGATTGATTTCGGCTTCAGCCTCGGATTGCATGGTCACCAGCACTACCCGGGCGCGGCTCCGTACGAGCTACGTCTGCCGAACCGGACCTCAATGGCCGTAGTGGGCGCTGGGTCACTCGCCGTCGGTGATAGCGAGTTGCCAATGGGCGAGCGCCGACAGTTCAACGTTGTCGTGCTCGACCCACATGAAGAGAAGGTCACCGTGAACGTACGGGCGATGTCTCGCGAGGGAGTCTTCATGGGTTCCCACCGCGACGATTTTGGCGGGAACACATTCTCCACGCTCCCACTTCCGCACTCACCGGCACGTCCCGCGGCGCATTCTGCCGTTATCCCTCTCGACGACGCCTTTGCTGCGGTGGAGACAGGCGACTACGCAAGGGCGATGGAACTCGTAGAGGATCTTGGACCGGAGCACGAGTTCCAGAAGCGTCAGATCCAAGTCGAGGCGTTGTCCGGCCTCGGCCAGAACGACGAGGTTCTTGCGCTGCTGAACCCACCCCAGACGATTGAGGAAGTGACTCGAGCCGTCTCTATGCTCCTCGAGCGTCGGCTATTCGATGAAGCGGTGGAACGGCTGGAGGTGGGAGAGCAACTGCTCGACAGGAGCACGGCGAACGCTCTCGCCTCAATGATCAAGGCGCGAAGGATGGGCTCGTGATGCCAGCAGACCGGAAGATCGCTTTCAAGGTTGAGTTCTCGCGAATCCTCTCATTGCTTGCAGATCAGATCTACCAATCGCCGCTAGCTCTCCTTCGTGAAAACACACAGAATGCTTTTGACGCCATCCGGATGCGTCAGGCCAGCGGGCAACAGTTCACGCCGAGTATCGAGTTGGTGGTTACGGGAGAGAACATCACTGTCACTGACAACGGCATTGGAATGACACCTGAAGAGATCGAAGAGAACTACTGGTACGCGGGTCGGAGTGGCAAGAACACCGTCGAGGCCCGAGAAGCGGGCGTCGTCGGTACCTTTGGAATCGGTGCCATGGCGAACTTCGGCATTGCTGACGAGTTGATCGTCGTGAGTGAATCTGCTGTCGACGGTACGCGGACGCGATCGTCGGTCCGCAAAGCCGATCTTTCTACCGACACTGAGAGTATTTTGGTTACCAGCGTGGCGAAGACCGGTGAGCCTGGTACGACGGTCGAGGCGCACCTTGATCCAGACCACAGAATCGACGTTGCTGAAGCGAAGGCCTACCTTCGCGAGTTCGTCGAATTCGTCGACATCCCGGTGAACTTCAACGGGGAGATGCTGAGCGGGGCGACTCATCGTTCCGCCCTCCCATCAGAACGATCCGCCTGGTCGGAGCGCCGAGAGGGAGTCTCCTTCGCTGGGATCGTCACAGGCGACCTGGAATTGCTTGGTATGGCGTCTGGCGAACTCCGTTGCGCGATCGAGAACGTCAGGTCCTCAACGGGCGTCGGTAGCCCCGGTTCGGTCGTGCTCATCCAGGGCCGCAACTCGATCAGGACAATGCGCTCAGGGTTCGGTCTCGCTGGGGTCGCCATGCAGTCGCGCTACCAATGGGGCGGCATCGTCGACCTACCGTTCCTGAAACCCACGGCTGGCCGTGAGGCATTGGATGCCGAGTCGAACCAGCTACTGCAGCAACTCGTCGGAGTGTTTGACAAGATAATCTCGCCGATCGCAGCAGAGCATGAGGAGTCGTTTGCCAACGACGGATTCCTTCAGTGGATAGTCGCCACGAAACAGTTCACGCTCTGCGGACCGCTTGAAGTCACTCCGCGGCCAGGAGATACAACAGAACGGCTCGAGTCTGTTCTCCAGCGCAGCGGCGTTCACTACTACAGCGGACGTGACCCGTCCGTTATCGAGACATACGCAAGCGAGGATGAGCCTCTCATAGTCCTCTCGCGCCGGTCACCACGCCGGGACTGCGAGATCGGCTACCTCCGAGCGGCGGGTCTGGATGAAGTCGATATCAGCCCACGCGTGACCGAGGAATTGCCGATCACAGAACAGAGCTATGCACACACGGCGCTCGTGACCCGTATCGCGCGGATCCTGGAGGAGGACTACTTCCTAGGGGCGGAAGTTCGTTTCGGGTCTTTGTCCGGTGAACTTCCCCTCCTTGTGACCGAAACTAAGGTGCCGGTGGTGATATACCTCGACCCGAACTCCACAGCGGTCGCACCTCTTCTGGCGCTGTATCGCGATGACTTCAATGCGTTCTCGCCGTTTGTGAAGGACTTCATCCGCTCGACGGTCTTCCCAAGGGTTTCGAAGCTTGTACCAAGCAGCACACGGCAAGGCGCGGAGGCTTTTCTACGGCATCTGCGCCACAACCGCGAGTGGTTCGAGTACGAGTTGGACGACAAGGCAGATCTGGAGGACATCTGGGAGGAGCTTCGAGCCGGTCGACTCACGCTGACAGAAGCTGCTCAGCGTCTAACTGACATTGAACGCTCCGTGGTGGAAGTGAGCAAGCAAGCAACAGCGCCGGTGTCGTCAGTGGTCAAGGACATGGCGGACGAGGAAGGCGACGACGATTCGCCGGATCCGTTCTCGGCTCGGCCAGCTATCGATAGGCGGGAAGAGGCGACCACGGCCCGGATCCTGACGAGCGAGACTCCAGTCAATGGTTACAGGTGTTTCCTGTCACTCAGTGACCGCGTCCAGCAAGAGAAGGGGGACTTCTTCTTGCAACCGCACTCGACCGAGGTCGTCTGGGGCGGACGAAAAGTCGTGTTCGTCTTCCAGCACCACTCGGGCCAGTTCGGGCTCTACTACGACATGCTGTGCCCGGGACTGGTTGGAGAGGCGTCGGGCGGCGGACCCCGCGTTACGTCGACGATCCTCTCGCGAGACAGGACATTTATTCCAGTGCCAGACGAGATCGCCGAGACATTCCTACCGGAGGCTGGAGAGCGGAAGCGACTCGAGGTGCGGTGCGAGATCCTGTATCTCGATGATGTCGCGAACGGATCGCCCTTGGCATCTACCGAATGAGGGGCAACCCGACCGACGATCAGTTCGGGAAACTGTGATCGAGAGGAAGCCGCATCAGGCAACCAGTGAACGCTCGAACTCCACTGCGTCCTTTGAACGGCTTCAGGTTGAATCCTGGGTAGAGATGGTCACAGCGGCCAAGTCACATAGGGTTCGATACAACACTGCAGCGGACGGCGTGGTGATAAGGGACTGGGGGAGTGGGGCTCATCAGACACGCGTCCGGGACGATGCACAGATTGCGACGAGGGCGGATGAGATCAGGGCCTTTGCGATCCACAAGATCGAAGCGCTCCAGCGGACAGCTGAAGTTACCGTCACCGTCATCCCAGACATCCCCAAACGATGCTCCTATGTTTGTCAAGTCGTGATTTGGGTGAGGTGTTGTTGGTAACGTTGGGTGAGGTCGCGGTCGTGTATGAGGCCTCGTTCGAGGTGTGAGATGCGAGTGGGCCAGGCGTTGAGGGCTGCGGCTGCGGTGTCGAGGGTCATTGCGTTGGGTTGGCGTTGTTGTCGCAGGTCGGCTCCGTGGGGGACGACCGGAGGGTCTGTGAGCAGCCGGTAGATTTCGTGTGCGGTGTAGTGTTTGAGGCAGCGGATGATCTCGCGGTCGTTCTTGCCCTCGGCGCGGCGTCGGGCGGCGTAGTCCTTGGTTTGTTGGTCGCAGCGGAGCCGGACCGTCGCGATGCGCCACAGTGCGTTGTTGGCCTGTCGGTCGCCGCCGCGGTTGAGGCGGTGGCGCACGGTGCGCCCCGAGGATGCCTCGACGGGGCAGGCCCCGCACAGCGCAGCGAACGACGCCTCGCTGCGCAGACGCTGGGGGTTGTCGCCCGCGGCGATGAGCAACGCGGCGGCGGTGTCAGCGCCGACACCGCGCGCGGGGTTTGCTTTGGCGCACAGTCGGGCGGTCTCGGCGTCGAGCTCGGAGATCTCAGCGCTGAGCGCCCGGTGTCGACGCGCCAAGCAGCGCATCGACATCTTCGCGGCGGCGACGGCCTCGCCGCCGCCGGGCCGCAGCCCACAGCACGCGGCCGTCAACGCAGCGGTCCTTGAGCCTCGCAGCGGGGCCGCGACCTGCTCGGGGGCGGTCACCAGCAGTGCTTTGAGTTGGTTGATCGCACAGGTGCGGGCCTTGACCGCGCAGCGGCGAGCGGCACGTAGCATCCGAATCGCCTCCACCGCACCGTCGGCTGATTTCGGGAGTCCCGACGCTTCGCCTGAGAGCACAGCACGCGCAGCCGCCTCAGCATCGGCGGGGTCCGACTTGGCGCCGCGACGCGTCTGACGGCGCGGGCGTATCACTTCTTTGACCTCCACACCCTCGGCGCGAAGAAAGCGCGCCAGGCCCGCGCCGTAGCTGCCGGTGCCCTCCACACCCACACAGCCCAACTCGCCCCAGCCGCGCAGCCATCTCAACAGTCGCCCGTAGCCGATGCGTGTCGCCGAAAACGACGCCACCGCCAACAGTCGCCCAGCCGTGTCGAGCGCTGCCGCGACATGAGCGTCGCGATGTGTGTCCACCCCGCCGATGACACCCGGTTGATCCTCTGCCATAATAAGCTTGGATCCACCGGTGGGGTTGGGTTGTTGGTGTGGGCGCGTCCGCGGAAAAGGCCTCCTGGTCTGCGATGATTGTGATGACAAATAGTCACTTTCGTCACAAAAACAGGAGGCACTTTTCGTGTCTGTATCATCGCGCAGGTTGGACCGGTTGGCAACAACGTTTGATCATGGGGGTCTGGTCGCGAACGCGGGTCTGGTTCTGGCTGCGACGTTGATGACTCGTTTGGGTTTGTGGGGGTTGATCAACCGGTGGGTGGACACTGGTTCTCCGAACCCGGCCCGCAAGGTTTTGACTCTGGTGGCAGCGATGCTGGCGGGTGGGACCCATATTGATCATGTCGATGTGTTGCGCGCCGGGCGCACCGCCGCGGTGTTGGGGTTCGCTCCGGCGGCGCCGTCGACGGTGGGAACGTTTCTGCGGAGCTTCACGTTTGGTCACGTCCGTCAGCTCGAAGCGGTGGCCTCGCGTGCTTTAGCGGCGGCCTGGCGGCTCGGTGCAGGCCCCGGTTCAGGCCCGTTGGTGGTTGATCTGGACTCCACGATCTGTGAGGTGCACGGCAGTGAGGTGTATCTGACTCTTCGCGACAAATTGCGGGTTTTTTCAAGTCGCATCGGTGGGTGTGCGGTGGTGGTTGTGTGGTCATGTTAGCGGTTGGTTTCGGTGCTGGGCGCGTCGTTGCGCGTCGGCTTGGTGGAGTCCGTGTTGGCGTGCTTGTCGGATCTGGTCGCCTTTGCCGGTGTGTTCGTCGTGGGGGGTTACGTAGCCGATGCCTTCGTGGAGCCGCACCGTGTTGTAGTGGCCGCGGACGCGTTCGAGATCTCGGGTGAGGTCTGTGGGGGTGTCGAGCGTTTGAGGTGGGGGTGCTCGCTTTTGACGTGGCTGAACAGGGACTCGATCCAGGCCTGGTCGGTTGGTGTGGACCGCCGCCCGAAGTGCTGGGCTATCGAGCAGAGGGCCATGAATCGGGCTGTGTCGCCTGAGCGCATCTCCGGTCCGTTGTCTGACACCGCGAGCAGCAGCGGGATCTCGTCGCTGTCGGGCAACTCTGCGTGGGGGTTGTCGAGCTGGGCGGCGGCCTCGTCGCCGAGGAGTCCTTCGTTTTGGAGTGCTTTGGCGAACAGGACCCGAGCAGCAACCGAGTCCGGTGCCGCGGTGTGGTGGGTGGCGATCCATTTGCGCGACACGACATCGACGATCGCGTAGACATGCTTGGCGGGTTCACATGCCCCGAACTGTGTTCCGTGGAAGCACCACAGTTGGTTGGGTCGCCATTCACACCAGTCCGGCCACGGCGTCTTGACTGTCCGGGCCGGGCGGGGCGTGCCGGCCAGAGCAAGGCCGTGACCTGCCAGAACACGGTCCACCGTCGATGGTGACACCCACACGCGCTGCAGATAGGAGCCGCGGTGCGCGAGTTTGCGATGCGACCGGTCGATGTGCCCCCACTCGTCGAACAGCGCCACGATCTCGTCGCGTTCGAAGTCCAGCAGGCTGTGGATCGGCCGGCCCCCGGGGCGGGCATCATCAAGGATCCCCCCAGCTTGGCGCAGGCTCCAGCGCCACGCCCGGCGGCGGTCCACACCCAGCACCACACAAACACGGTCCAGCGTCCAGCCCGCCTCGACGGCGTCGTCGATCAACCCCAACAGCACAGCCTTGGCGGTCCCATCAACACGGGCGGGAACACCACCGCTCATCCCCAACCCGTTTTTCCCCGCAACACCGCCAACTCCACAGCCTGTTCGACCACAGTACGCCCCAACCGCTCCACCTCCGAGCGCAACGCCGCGGCCTCGGTCGCCTCGGCTTGGGACTGACGCCGCCGGCCAGGCTTGGACGAACCCAACGCCGCTACCGCCCCGTCGCGGGCGACAGCACGCAGCCGGGCGATCACCGACCGGTCCACACCAGCCTCAACAGCCGCCTGGGCCTGAGTGACCTGACCGGTGAGCATCCGCACCCACAAGTCGTACTTCTGCTCTGCTGTCAACAACTTCTTCGGTTTTCTCTGCACAGAACTCATAGGCTGCAGCCTCCCGTCCTAGGACCGCCAACCCTGCCTGACGCTGCTTGAAAAAACTCAGAACCTGTCGCGCGAAGTCAGATGCAACACACAGACTCAAGCACGGCGCCAGATACGGTTACACCAAAGTGTTGGGTTACCACCCGCTGCTGGCTGTGCGTGCCGGGACCTCTGAGGTGCTCGGGGCGCGGCTGCGCAAAGGCTCCGCTTCGTCATCGCGAGGGGTTCTGCGTTTCGTCGACGAGCTCGTAGCCAACCTGCGACGCGCGGGTGCTCACGGGCCGGTCACGATACGCGCCGATTCGGGGTTCTGGTCTTGGAAACTGATCGACCGTCTCAACACCCACAACGTGAAATGGTCGATCACCGTGTCGCTCAACTCTGCTGTCAACGCAGCTATCGAGGCGATCCCCGACAAAGCCTGGATCGATATCGACTACCCCGACAGCGGTCACGCCCAGGTCGCCGAAACCGTCTATGTCACCGGCCGCGATGACGGACAGTGCACTCAAGGTGCTAGAACAAACGCTCCTATTAGGTCACGTCCCCGGACCGACTGGTGCGTGCCGTTGGCGGGTGAAGGCCGACAGATCGTTTGCAAGGCACGCAGCCAGCGAAAAACAGTCAGACCCGCACCCGCCAACGGACACCCCAACACTATGAGTGCGAAGATCCTGTATTCTCTAGCCCTGATCGTTCATGAGTGTTGGGGTTGTTGGGGTTCGCGTCCGCGGAAAAGCCCCTTTGGTGTGGGACGATGTGTGTTGATTAGCACTTGTCGGTTCCACAGAAAAGGGGCATCTCCGAGATGCAGGTTAGCAGTACGTGCGATGTGAGGGTGACAGGCGGCGGTGATCAGGTCGCGGCGCATGCGGGTTTGTTCGCGTTGGGGCGTTTCGCTGACGGTTTGGGGTTGGGGGAGGCGTTGTCGGCGGTGGTGCCGGCGACTGGTGAGCGGGCCCCGGTCCATGACCGGGGGAAGGTGCTGGTTCATTTGTTGTTGATGCTCGCCGGGGGCGGGGAGGCGTGCGCGGATATTGAGCATCTGCGTGCTCAGCGGGTGCTGTTTG
This sequence comes from Acidimicrobiales bacterium, assembly GCA_963662455.3. GTDB lineage: Bacteria > Actinomycetota > Acidimicrobiia > Acidimicrobiales > Aldehydirespiratoraceae > VXYK01. Next base: position 1,044 of record CAXXNK020000004.1, on the reverse strand, counting down.
GGGAGGTGGCGTCTGATTCGACTCTGTATCGGCTGTTGCGGGGTTTGGGTCCTGATGTGTTGGAGGGTCTCGCTTCGGCTGTGGCTGGTGTGCGCAGCGTTGTGTGGGAGCGCCGCGGCGACATGGAGTCGTCTGCTCCGGTGGTGTTGGACATCGACTCGACGCTGGTGGAGGTCCATTCGCAGAACAAGACCGGCACGGCGGCGCATTTCAAGGGCGGGTTCGGGTTCCATCCGATGCTGTGTGTCACCGATGATGGTGAGCCGCTGTCGGTCATGCTGCGGCCCGGCTTTGAGCCCTGCTGAGACCTCTCGGCGGTGTTTCCAGGAGGCGTAGCGGCCAGAGGCCCGCAGCAGATGCACCACACAGGTCTGCACTGTGGCTTTCGGCCAGGCCGCCTCGATGGCGTCTGGCAGGCCTTTGAGGCCGTCGCACACGACGATCAACACGTCGGCCATGTGTTGCATCTGACTTCGCGCGACAGGTTCTGAGTTTTTTCAAGCAGCGTCAGGCAGGGTTGGCGGTCCTAGGACGGGAGGCTGCAGCCTATGAGTTCTGTGCAGAGAAAACCGAAGAAGTTGTTGACAGCAGAGCAGAAGTACGACTTGTGGGTGCGGATGCTCACCGGTCAGGTCACTCAGGCCCAGGCGGCTGTTGAGGCTGGTGTGGACCGGTCGGTGATCGCCCGGCTGCGTGCTGTCGCCCGCGACGGGGCGGTAGCGGCGTTGGGTTCGTCCAAGCCTGGCCGGCGGCGTCAGTCCCAAGCCGAGGCGACCGAGGCCGCGGCGTTGCGCTCGGAGGTGGAGCGGTTGGGGCGTACTGTGGTCGAACAGGCTGTGGAGTTGGCGGTGTTGCGGGGAAAAACGGGTTGAGGTGTGAGCGGTGGTGTTCCCGCCCGTGTTGATGGGACCGCCAAGGCTGTGCTGTTGGGGTTGATCGACGACGCCGTCGAGGCGGGCTGGACGCTGGACCGTGTTTGTGTGGTGCTGGGTGTGGACCGCCGCCGGGCGTGGCGCTGGAGCCTGCGCCAAGCTGGGGGGACCC
>CAXXNK020000003.1:0-50317 GCA_963662455.3 Acidimicrobiales bacterium | reverse complement strand
ACGACCATCGGATCTTCCAGTACGGACTCCACCAGGCTGAGCACCTGAAGATGGTGGTCAGCCACGTCTGGATCAAGCGCCTCGACGGCCTCGACCACGAACAGCGACAGCGGTTGATTGAGACGGAAGTCATCCTGTAGATCAATGTTGATACGAAGCGGATCGAGTTCGACGATCTGCGCTTCAAGCAGAGATCGGTACACCGCAATGGCCCGGCGTATGTGGCGACGTTGGGCGCTGCGGGGTTCGTGATTGTCGGTGAGCAGGTGTTTCATGGCGGCGCAGCCGTCGCCGGGGCGGTCGAGCACGTTGAGCAGCATGGCGTGGCTCACCGAGAAGCTCGACTTGAGCGTTTCGGGGGTGCCCCCGCTGAGTCGGGTGAGGGTGTCGCCGTCCCAATGGGCGTAGCCGCGTTCCGGCGGACGCTTCTTGACGAGTTTCTTCTTCTTCTTGGGGTCTGTGAGTGCTTTGGCCTCGGCCCGTTTGTTATCGACCACGTGCTCGGGGGCCTGCACGACGATGCTGCCGGCGGTGTCGAAACCCCGACGGCCGGCCCGACCCGCGATCTGGTTGAACTCACGCACCGACAGCACCCGGACCTTGCGACCGTCGTACTTGCAGAGTTGGGTGAACAGCACGGTGCGGATCGGCACGTTGACACCGACCCCCAACGTGTCGGTGCCGCATATCAGTTTGAGCAGACCCTGCTGGGCGAGCTTCTCTATGAGCAGCCGGTACTTGGGAAGAAGACCCGCGTGGTGGACCCCGATGCCGGCCTTCACGAATCGTTGCACGTCCTTGCCGATCGGAGTGTCGAAACGAAAGCCTCCGATGGCATCGGTTACTGCGGCCTTCTCGTCTTTGCTGAGCACATCAAGGCTGGTGAGGCTCTGAGCGCGTGCGGTTGCTTCGCGTTGGGTGAAGTGGACGATGTAGACGGGTGTCTTGTTGGCCTTCAGGAGATCAGCGAGAGTCTCCAGCAGGGGAGTCTCACGATACTCGAAGTCGAGCGGCACGGGCCGCGGCGCCTGGTCGATCAGCACGGTGTCTCGGCCTGTGCGGGTGCTGAGGTCGGCCCGCAGGTCGCTGGTGTCGCCGAGTGTGGCCGACATCAGCAGAAAACTCGGATGAGGCAGTTCCAGCAACGGCACCTGCCAGGCCCAGCCGCGGTCGCGGTCGCCGTAGTAGTGGAACTCGTCCATCACCACCAGGTCGACGTCGAGGCTCGGCCCCTCGCGCAGCGCCCGGTTGGCGAGGATCTCAGCGGTGCACACGACGACGGGTGCATCGGCGTTGACGGCCGCGTCGCCGGTCACCATCCCCACATTGTCGGCGCCCAGCTCAGCGACGAGTTCGAAGAACTTCTCGCTCACCAACGCTTTGATAGGCGCGGTGTAGACGGTTCGCTTGTTGTCTGCGAGCATTGCGAAAGCGCCGGTGACGGCCACCAGGGACTTGCCCGACCCGGTCGGCGTGGCCAGCACCACGTTGTCTCCTGCCAACAGCGACAGGATGGCGTCCTCCTGATGGGGGTATGGCTCCACACCGCGCTCGTAGGCCCACTCCAGAATGGCCTCGAGCAGTGACTCCGCGTCGGGTTCGTCGGGTACGAGTTCGATGAGTCCGGCTGTGTCAGTCACTAACGGAGAACCCTACGCTCCGCCGGCGCTGCAGCGGGCTAACCCAAGCCGGAGAAATCAATAGAGTATTGGGCATCTTGCATCTGGTTTACCCTGTGCGCGAGCCGTTCCTCAAGGAGAAGCGTTCTGCTAGTGCACCGGTCAATCTTCGGCTTCTTCGTACCCGTAGGTGGTTGTGTCCATGATCAGCTTGCGAGGTTTTACTGTTCGATACCTGTTGTTCTCGTCTGCGAGGCGATCTCGGATCGCCTCGACCGCTTCGGAAGGCGTCCTCTCGGTGCAGTAGACGCTCACCCCCACCGCCGCGCTCCGGTAGTCCTGCACAACCCACCCACAAGCCGCGGGCTGCTCGTCGATCTTCTCCCGAGCCTGACCCTCAGGCGTGGAATAGTCAGATGAACAGTCTCAGACACCCCGGTGATCCTAGGTGCCCAACCATCTTCCGGCCATGTCGCCGGTACCTGTTTCTGACGAGACGCAGCGAACTTCCCGCTCCAAGGCAGTCCCAAGAGCCAGACACAGTCACCCAAGAGATGGAGCGAACAGGGTGCATTGAAACTTGGCGGTTAGGGGCTGCGGTAGTCGAGTAGTGACGAGCGCCCTTCGATGGCTACCACGGTGACCGTCAGGACCTGTCCGTCTGAATCTACGAGCCGAAGCTGCTCAGCGCCCGGGACGAAACGCACCGGCTGCGGCAGACCATCGTTGATCGCCACATTGTCCGCGTACATATAGGTTCCTGTGCCAGGACTGGACGTAGTGGTGGAGCCCGATGGCTTCTCTCGGATGGTCCGTGCCGGGACGAAGCCCGTGTCTGAAACCAAAGCAATGTACTACGCCTGGTGGAAAGGAGCGCGGAAGGTCAGTTCATAGGAGTGAGTCACGAGCGTGCCGTCGGACCCTTTGCGCCTGGAGCGGCAAAACACTTCCAATTAGAGTATAGTTATGCAGCATGAAGTTGAAGAGCGTGCCCGAAGCGGCCGAACACCTCGGCGTGAGCTCGAGGCGGGTCCGCCAGATGCTGTCTGATGGAACGTTAGACGGCCATCGTGTCGGCCGTGGATGGGTAATCGAGGAACGAGCCATTCGGGCTGCGGCCGTATCTCGTCGTCCAGCGCACAGGCCATGGACCGCCCGCTCCGCATGGTCCGTTCTTGCGTTGGCAGACGGCATGGAGCCGCGCTGCAACTCCTACGAGCGCAGCCGCGCCGAACGTCGATTGGCGGTCGGCCTGCCGAACCTGCTGGATCGTCTTCGCTCCAGGGCTCGCAGGCTCAGTTTCTACACACATCCTGCGACGCGTGACCGTATAGCTGTTCAGCCCGGTGTTGTGCGCACTGCCGCGAGCGCCTCGCCGGAGCACGCCCTCGGCCTCGTTGGTTCTGGACCTCTCGATGCCTACCTGAAGAGCAGCGACCTTCAGGCAATCCGCGACGGTTTTGTCATGGAGGAGCGCTCCGAGCGCGCCAACGTCGTGTTCCGGGTCGTGGAAGACCAGACGTGGCCCTTCCCAAAAGGAGCCACGGTCGCACCTCCAGCGGTGGTTGCTGTGGACCTGCTGGAGTCCGACGACGAGCGATCCCGACGTGCGGGCACCGAACTGCTGCAGCGCCAATGAACAACCGTCCCAAGTTGCAGCGCCCACCGTTGGCGCTGCCCAGCTATCCCGGCTACAACGACGCTCTCTGGGGAACACTCTTGGAACTGGCGAACGCACAGCTGCAGGAGTGGACGCTGATCGGCGGACAGATGGTGCTGCTGCACGCCCTGGAGAACGGCGCAGAACCGACCCGCTTCTCACAAGACATCGATGTAGTGGTCAACGCGCGAGTCGTTTCAGGCGGCATCAGGAGCTTCGTCACAAGGCTCGAATCGCTCGGGTTCTCGCTCGTGGGAGTGTCGCCCGACAATATCGCGCACCGCTATCAACGAGACACTGCCAGCATCGACGTGCTGGCACCAGAAGGGCTAGGAGAACGGGCAGATCTGACCACTACACCACCAGGTAGAACTCTCGAAGTACCCGGTGGCACTCAAGCCATTGAACGTACAGAACTGCTTCCTGTGCGATTCGGTGAACTACACGGATTCGTTCCGCGCCCGTCGCTGCTTGGAGCGATCATTTGTAAAGCCGAAGCCATCGGCGTAACTGGCGCATCGACTGCACAGCAACGAGATGTCGCGCTGCTGCTCAGCCTCGTCGCTGACCCGATCGAATTGACAATGGACATGAGACCGAAAGACCGCCAACGACTACGCGCAGTAGACGGGTTTGCTGACCCCGACAACCCCGTTTGGGAAGACCTGACCGAAAACGCCGCCGACCGCGCACGGCTCGCGTACCAGACGCTTGTCAAGTGACAACGATGACGCCTCCTGAGCAGGATAGAACAACCTCACCGATGGCGGACGTCCACCTCCGATAGAGAATACTGATGACATGACCAGCACCTGCGCCGTACGGATCCGACACGCTTCAGCAGCAGATGAATCGGGTGTGCGGGCCTGTGTCGACGCGGCCTACGGCCCCTACGTCAAGCGAATCGGCAAGCCACCGGCTCCAATGCTCGATGACTACGCGGCCCTGATAAAGAGCGAGGTCGTCCATGTCGCCACCAGCGATGGCCGGCTCGTCGGGCTCGTCGTGATGTGGCCAGAGGAGGACCACCTCTACATCGACAACATCGCCGTTCTCCCCGAGGCGCAGGGCATCGGCGTTGGGGGTGCCCTCTTGGGCTTTGCCGATCAGGAGGCTCAGCGAATCGGCCTCAACGAGATCCGCCTCTACACCCACGAAAAGATGACCGAGAACATCCAGTACTACCCACGCAAGGGATTCCGCGAGACTCATCGCGCCACGGATGCTGGCTATCAGCGCGTCTACCCGGCGCATCTCGCCGCCGGCCGTCGCGCTCATCGGCTCGCTCGACATTCCGTTCGCGATGCTCTGGGTCTGGCTCTGGTTCTCAGAAGTGCCTGCGGTCCAGACATTCTGGGGCGGGTGCATCATTCTTCTTGCGGTTGCATGGCACATGAAGACGGACTTCGAGTTCGACGCAGGCTCGAGGACGTCGACACGTAAGAGGCGAACCGCGACCGAAAGTACGACACGCTAGGGAGATCTGTTGTCCAACCTTCCTTGGCCGCGATTCGTTCGCTCGGGAGTGCCCCGCCACCGTCTCACAGCGTTCACACCGTCCAAGAATGAACGATTCCCAACACCCTTGTACACCGCGACGATCTCGGCATATCGGGATCACTGATCTACCGGTTCGGTCGCAACCGCCACCGGGTCTTCGCCGTCCACGATCAAGCTGGAACTATCTGTGATATCTGGCTAGTGATGCACTGATGCTTATATGTTATGCTGCAGCATCATGAGGACGACGATCTCACTGGACGACCGGCTCGCCAAACACGTACGGCGCGAGGCAGACGCTCGTGGCGTAAGTATGAGCGCCTTTATCGCAGCGACACTCGATGATGCTCTCAAACGTGGGGAACCGTCAGAGCAGCCCCCTTTCCGGCTGATTACCGTGCGCGGCGGTCAAATCGGCTCGCAAGTCGATCTCGACCGGCCGAGGGCGCTCGACACACAAGAAGACGAAGCCCAGTTCAAGCACGTGAGTCGATAGTTCGGTGTTGCTGCCCGATGTCAATGTGCTGATCTATGCACATATCGAGGACTCCGTCCCTGAACACGCCCAGTACGCGGACTGGATAACCCGTCTTGCTACCGGACCAGAGCCGTTTGCTCTATCGGTCCTCGTCTTGTCCGGTTTTGTTCGCGTTTCAACCAACCCAAGAATCTTTGAGCAGCCGTCCCCTCTCGAGGAGTCTCTAGCGTTCGTGTCTGCGCTGGTCGAGCGCCCAACCGCGCGCATCGTGGGTCCCGGACCCGACCATCTGGAGATCTTCTACAGAATATGTCGCCAGTCCGGGGCCACAGGGAAGCTGGTCGCCGATGCCCAACATGCCGCCGTAGCAGTGGAGCACGGCTGCACCTTCGTAACCACCGACTCCGATTTCAGCCGATTCCCAGACCTTCGATGGCGTCACCCGCTCGCCCGCGCAGAGTCGTAGCGCTCTGTTCTCCGATACTGGTCAGCGTTATCAGACCTAGCGGCAATCGACGGCGGTGGCATGCTTATGCCACACTAGGCTGCGCGAGCGCAGGATCGGCACCTAGCACAGCCGAGGCCGCAGGTGTACTGGCCTGGGCACTGGGTGGGTACTACGGTCGGGGAGCACCAGGGCCGGGACACGCAACGCATGCCCGGCTGGGTGGATCGGCTACCGCGGAGAAAACGTGATCATCATCGCAAACGGCAAGACGAAGGGGTTCCTCCAGCGCACCGACGACACGGAGGCCCTGTGGGTGCGGCTCGGGGAGCTCCCCGACGCCACCGGCTGGCAGATGAAGCCGCAGGGCGTGTGCCTCGGCGAGCTGTGCGTGCCGCTCCCGGAGAGCAAGCGTGAGGAGTGGATCGCCGATGCCGACGACTGGGTGTGGTTCAACTACTCGGAGTTCGCCGACATGGTCGGCCAGAAATACGTGCGCGACGGCGACGTGTGGAGCCTCGGCACCGTGCCCGCAGTCCGTCGGACCGGGCTGGAGTGCGGAGTCGCGCCCGACTTCGAGGCGACCGACCGCAACGGCGAGCAGTTCAAGCTCTCGGAGTTGCGCGGCCACAAGGTGGTGCTGTTCACCTGGTCGTCGTGGTGAGGCTGCCGTGTCAGCCTGCCGGTCTGGCAGGAACTCTACGAATCGATAGGGCAGGACCGGTTCAAGCTGGTCAGCGTCGCCCAGGACTCGGGAGGCCCCGCCGCGGTGGACAAATGGCTCGACCGGGCCTCGCCGACCTACCGGTGCATAATCGACCCGACCCACGAGATCAGCTCACGGTTCGGCTGGGTGAACGTGCCGGCGGCTGCCTGGATCGACGAGGACGGCCAGATCGTTCGCAGCAACGAGGGCGTGTACCCCGCAGAGACGGTCATCAGGTTCGGCTTGGGCAAGGTCCGCATGGGCGACGACTCGTTCGCCGACGCGACCCGCGACTGGATCGAGCGGGGAGCCGACAGCGAGCACGTCTGGTCGAGCAGTGAACTGGCCGAGCGGCTCAAACCCGTCGACGACGACAAGCTGCTCGCCGAGGCGACTTTCAAACTGGCGTTGCACTTCGAGGCTGCCGGCGACAGCGAACGGGCCCAAAAGCACTTCACAGCAGCTCAGGAGTTGGCACCCGACAACTGGAACTACCAGCGGCAAGGCTGGAACCACAAGGGAACCGCCTATGCCGCATTCAAGGTGCTGAAGCGAACGAGCAACCTGCGCAAGAACACCGACAAGAGCTTCTACGACCCCACCGGGCTGCCCGGCGAGAACCATCGCCGGTTCACCGAGCCCGAAATGCTGTGGACGCCTGCCGTGAATCGGGTCAAGCAACTGCTCCGCCGCTAGACGGGGCGGGTGTAGACCGGGTTCGCCGTTCCCAAGTCGTAGCGGTCAAGTCCGATGGTGAAGCGGGACTGGGAATCGTTGCATGGGTATGATCCCCCGATGAGCCTCAGTCCGGACTCAGCCGGCACCGACAGCAGCGCCGGGTACGACGCGGTCGTCATCGGCGCCGGCATCATCGGCGCGGCCACGACACTGGAACTGGCACGGCGCGGCTGGCGGGTGCTGTGCGTGGACAAGGCCGGGTCCGCCGGTGCGGGATCGACCCTGAACTCCTGTGCGATCGTGCGGTTCAGCTACTCCACCACGCCAGGGGTCGTCCTGGCCTGGGAAGGCCTCCACTACTGGCTCAACTGGCGCGACCACATCGGCGTCGACGATGAACTGGGCCTTATCGAGTACCGCCAGTGCGGGCAGGTGTTGCTGCTCACCGACAGCACCGACCATCCCCAACGGGTGCGAGCCCTGTGGCAGGAACTCGGGATCCCATTTTCGGACTGGACCCTCGACGACCTCGCCCGGCATCTGCCGATCTTCGACCAGGGATGCCACGGACCGCCCAAACTGCCGTCCGACGACGAGTTCTGGAAAGAACCTGAAGCCCGACTCAGCGGCGCGATCCACTCGCCGGAGGCCGGGTATGTGAACGACCCGCAACTGTCGGTCCACAACCTGCAGCGCGCCGCAGAGGCTTCTGGCGCCCGCTTCAGGTTCAAGTCGCAGGTCATCGACATCCTGCGCTCGCCGCAACGGGCCGCCGGCGTCACCCTCGACGACGGCACCACGATCACCGCGCCGGTGGTGGTGAACGTCGCCGGTCCCCACTCGTATGTGATCAACCAGATGGCCGGGGTCTACGACTCGATGAAGATCAAGACCCGGGCCCTGCGCCACGAGGTGCACCACGTGCCCGCGCCGGAGGGGTTCGACTTCGAGGCGCACGGTTCCGCCGCCGCTGACGACGACACCGGGGTCTACTACCGGCCCGAGGTCGGCAACCACATTCTGATCGGCAGCGGCGACCCGACCTGCGACGAACAGCAGTGGGTCGACCCCGACGACTACGACACTCGGATCAGCGACAGTCAGTGGGAGGCCCAGGTGCTGCGTGCCGGCCGGCGGATCCCCGGCCTCGGAATCCCCCACCAGAAGAAGGGCGTCGTCGACCTCTACGACGTCAGCGACGACTGGGTCCCGATCTATGACCGAACCGACCTCGACGGGTTCTACGTCGCCATCGGCACCAGCGGCAACCAGTACAAGAACGGACCCGTCGCCGGACATGTGATGGCCGAACTGATAACCGCGGTCGAAGGAGGCCACGACCACGACAACGACCCGCTCGTCGTGCAGGGCCGCTACACCAACATGCCCATCGACGTCGGATTCTTCAGCCGCAACCGCGAGGCCGCCGCCACCTCGATGACCGTCCACGGCTGAACCCGCGAGGCGGGGTGTTGCGCGGGAGCGGCTAAATGCTCAGGAGGTCGCGGGCGCCGGTGTCGGATGAGGGGTGGCGGAGCTTCGACATCGCTCGGGCCTCGATCTGACGAATGCGCTCCCGGGTCAGGTTGAAATGCTCGCCGACCTCTTCAAGGGTTCGAGGCTCGCCGCGGTCTAGGCCGAAACGAAGCTTCAGAATCTCACGCTCACGCTCATCGAGCGGAGACAGCAGGCGCGTGATCTCGTCGGGCAGCAAAGCCGTCGCCGCCACCTCGAAGGGGGAGTCCGCGCCGCGGTCCTCAACCACGTCGCCGAGTTCAGCGTCGCCGTCCTGAGTGCTGAGGTCGACAAGGCACTTCGCGATGCCGAGGTTGAACAGACGCTTACCGAGGCTCACGACGTATGGAACGCCCGAAGGGTGCTGCCGGTCGACCGGCCGAAGACGATGAGATCGGTTTCATCCTGCGCCGATGCCTGTTCGCGGAAGTCGACGGTCTTGGAGAGGTCGCGGCATCATTGGACTTGCGCCTCGCAGAACCAGCACTCGGTCGGCGTCAAGCTCAATCCCTTCGACGTTATGACGGGGCTCTCAGGTGACCCCACGGGTCTCGGTGGTTGCTTCGATGCGAAAATTCTGTTCATATCGCTTGAATTTAAGTTACGGTTATCAGTTAACTGTTACTTAGGGGACTTATGGCGTCACACTTGCGGAAGCGATGGGAAGCACAGTTTCAGGGACCTAGTCGACGTGATCGACTCGGTTGCGACTACAACGCGTACCTCACCGACCCGGTTGTCGGCTGGGATCTGTCTATCCCAGCCAATGTCGCGGCCGATATTGCCGACGCGGAGACAGCCGTCCGAGACCTGAACGACAAGGGCACCACTCATGTGAGCCTGGAGGGTCTTGCCCGCTTTCTACTCCGGGCGGAGTCGGTCGGATCGTCCAAGATCGAAGGTCTCGAGGCAACCGCACATCGACTTGCCCGCGCCGAAGCAGCCATAGCGCTCGGGGCCAACTCTGACGACCAAGTTGCTGTCGAAGTGATCGGGAACATCGTCGCGATGGAATCAGCCGTCGAACTGGCCACCAAGTCCAGCACGCTGGAACTCGACGACCTTCTCTCGGTTCACCGCACCCTGATGGACAATTCCCCCAACCCCGAACTCGGAGGATCCGTACGCGAGGAGCAGAACTGGATCGGAGGTAGTTCCTTCAATCCGTGCAGCGCCGATTTCGTCCCGCCACCCCCCGAGTACCTCCCGGAGTTGATGAACGACCTCCTCGACTATGTGAACGACGACGAGCACTCCCCGCTCGTTCAGGCCGCGATCGCGCACGCACAGTTCGAAACGCTCCACCCCTTCGCCGACGGCAACGGTCGCGTCGGCCGAGCCTTGATCCATGTCGTCCTTCGGCGCCGTGGCCTCGCCGCGAACTTCGTGCCACCAATCAGCCTCGTGCTGGCAACACGGTCCGACGACTACATCAACGGACTGATGAGGTTCCGCCATCTAAGCGAACCCGGCAGCCCCGAGCGGTGCCACGCTGCGGTCGAGTGGCTTGTCGCCTTCGCCTCGGCCACGAACCGAGCTTGTCGAGACGCCGAGGCTTACAGCGAACACATCAACTCGACCACTACAACTTGGCGTTCGAATCTCGGACGTGTCCGAGCGAACTCCAGTACCGACCTTCTTCTGCGTTTGCTGCCCGGCGTACCGATCATCACGGTCGAGTCGGCCTGCAAGCTGATCGGCCGATCCAAAGCACGAACCACAGACGCGGTCAACGCCCTTACGGACGCGGGGGTGCTCCACCAACGCAACGTTGGCCGGCAGCGTTACCGGGTCTTCGAAGCAACCGAAGTCCTCGACCTGTTCACCGGCCTCGAACAACATCTCGCCAGTCCAACGGGCGCAGGCTCGGGCGGTTAGATGCTCAGGAGGTTGCGGGCGCCGGTGTCGGAGGAGGGGTGGCGGAGCTTCGACATCGCTCGGGCCTCGATCTGACGAATGCGCTCCCGGGTCAGGTTGAAATGCTCGCCGACCTCTTCAAGGGTTCGAGGCTCGCCGCGGTCCAGACCGAAACGAAGCTTCAGAATCTCACGCTCACGCTCATCGAGCGGAGACAACAGACGCGTGATCTCGTCGGGCAGCAAAGCCGTCGCCGCCACCTCGAAGGGAGAATCCGCGCCGCGGTCCTCAACCACATCGCCGAGTTCAGCGTCGCCGTCCTCCCGCAGCGGCTCAGAGAGCGACAACGGCTCAGCCGCGAAACGAAGCGCCTCGGTCACCTTGTCCTCAGGCATCTCCACTTCAAACGCCAACTCGCTCAGCGTGGCAGGCCGGCCGTATTTCAATTCGAGACGGGTCCGCGCCTTCTGCAGGCGCGCCAGAGTGTCGCCCGCATGCACCGGCAGGCGGATCGTGCGACCAGTGTTGGCGATACCCCGGGTGATCGCCTGACGAATCCACCAGGTCGCGTAGGTCAAGAACTTGAACCCCTTGCGCCAATCGAACTTCTCGACGGCGTGCATCAGACCGAGGTTGCCCTCCTGGATCAGGTCGAGCAGCGGCAGACCGGAGGTCTGGTCATGGTGGGGAGCAGGCCCTCGGTGAGCCGGCGAAGGCCCAGATAGTTGACCCGGATCACGAAGTCGGCGGCGTGGGTAGCGGCCACTCCGGCGTTGTTGAACAACACGTCCACGCCGCCGCCGACGTCGGCCACGGCGCTGTCGACAGAGGCCGGCTCCGACATGTCGGTGGGGATGTAGCGGGTCGCGGGTCCGGTCGGCTCGGCGATGTCGAGCACGGTCAGGTCGTCACAACCCGCCTCGGCGAGCAGTTCCACAGCCGCCGCCCCGACCCCCGTCGTGCCACCCGTGAGCACGACCCGTTTCCCGGCATAACTGAACAGATCAGACATCAACTACACCTTGTTCCTGTTCGGACTGGGCTTGCTGTTTCTGCGAATAACATTTCGTTGAGTCGCGCCTTCCATTCGTCCTCGTCGACGACCTCGGAGCCAAACGGTTCCCGGGCGGACACCGATAAGAACGACAGGTTCGGCTGCGGGACCCGAAAGCGCAACTGCGGCCGTAACGAACCGGAACCGGCACGTTCGCGAACGTGGCCGGACGGCCGAGGCTAGCCCGCAGCGCCCAAGAGCGTTTTCAATGCCGAAGCCGCCTCACCCCGTGACAGCAGATAATGGTCTTCCTGGTTGCGGTACGTGCGAAGACAGCCGTAGCAGCTGGTCTCGGACGCGCACAGGCACTCGTCCGCGATCCGAAGCGCCGCCCGGAACAGTCTCGGCAGTTCTTCCCGAATACGTTTGACGTGTCCTGCGCCTCCAGGCACAGTGTCGAAAACGATCAACGGGGCACGGCCGGCGCTGTTGGCCGGGCCAAGAACTCCGTTGACATCTCCAGACGGGATACCCAACGCCGGGGTCGCAGCAAGAACAGCGTAAAGCACGCTGAGGGCTGCGCTGTGGGCTGTGTCATCCAGGTCGAGGCTGAGGTCGCGCTGTTGTGAGCGGGGCACAGCCGACATCAAGTCGAGCTCGACCACGTCCGTCAAGAAGCTGTGGCCAAGATGTCTCACACTGAGCAGGCCGTTGCATTCTCTGCTTGTGCCGGGGCGCATATGCGGAGCTGGCACTTTAGCTTTCCCAGCAGCAACAGTCGGTTCGGTACGGCCGCAAGACATGCATATCCGAAAACCGCGGTCGGCGATGCCAGCATTGATCGCTGTGATGCGGCCCTGCCTGCTGAACCGGACCTGCACAACAGTGTTGCTGACCGGGACCTCTTCGACGCTCGGAGGGTCCCCGTCATAGTCGCTGAAAAACACTCGGGAGAAGCCCGCTTTGGGCGGTTGCGTGTCCCCGGGCGGTTCGTCGCTTTGACGGCCGATGAACCCGAACTGTGGTACCACGAACTTGTGTTCATTAACCGTCGAACCGCAAGCATCGCAATGTCCGGTGTGGTCGACTGGTTCGGCGCCGGTGTCTATGCGTGTCCGGAAACGCCCGCAGCCGCATCTGGAGTAGCGGCGGTCGACAAGGGCCTTGCCGGGCAGTATCCGCAACCCGACAGACTCCCAAACAGCTTTGTTGGCTATGACTTTGGAGCCTGGGGCGTAATCGGTGATACCCAGCGTCAAATCGCGTGATAGTTCTACGTCGGTGGACCCTTTCGAGCTGTCCTGCCACACGTCCAATGTGACCACATCGACCGGGAACCCGTATTTGGGCAGGACCACACGGGAAGCCAGAAAATCGATGAGGCGTTTGCTGTTAAGGGTGCTTTTGGTTCTGTACAGGCCGGACAGGCGGTTGTTCTGCGCCTGCGCCTGAGCGGTGCGGCCCTCGGCGTGCAAGTCCTGCATCCTCTGCATAGTGGCGTCGATCTCCGCATCCAGTTCGGCCAGCTCCGACAAGGCCTCGTCAGCTGCCCGTCGCAGCCATCCGAAATGCTCCCGGCCGGGTTCGTTCGACACGTTGACGAGGTCATGCACCCATTGCCAGCCTGTTTCGCCCAACAGCTCGACGGCGACCTTTGCGGGGGTGATGCGGGCGACAGCAGCAGCAAGTTCCGGCGGGCATGTCTGCAACCAGTCGGCGAAAACGTCGACTGTTGCTTTGCCGCCGTCGGACGCGTTGAAGAACGAGCCGACGTTGCCGTGGGGCTCACCGCCGTTGTCCGCATGCATGCGTTCGAACGCCGCGAAAGCTGCGGCATGAATGTGGCGTCGAACAATGAGCGAGTTCTGCAGCGAAACGACCGGGACGTCGACGTTGCCTTCGATCAGGCGCATCGGCTTCTGGAAATGGTAGAGGTCGTGGGCGCGGCGGCGGGCGAACGTGACTACCAGCGCCGGTGTCGACGCCCGCCGCCCGGCCCGGCCCGCGCGCTGCACATAGTTGGCGGGTGTCGGCGGAACGTTGCGCATCAGCACGGCTTTGACATCGCCGAGGTCGACGCCGAGTTCGAACGTGGTTGTGCAGCTCAACGTGTTGAGTGTTCCGGCGATGAAGTCCTGCTGGAACCGTTTCGCCCGGTCCGTGGACAGCTGGCCCGTGTGCTCCTCGACACGCATCCCTGAAGGTTTCAGACTCAGGTAACGGTGCCGGTAATGTTCGTCTGAGGGGCGGCCTTCGACCCTGACTGGTTCCAACGTACCGTCGCAGCGCCATGCAGGGCAGACACCGCTCACGCTGCGCCACGCGAGCTGACGGCACCTGGAGCATTCGAAGGCGCTGTGGCTGTCGGACGCCGGGACGAACCTGATCCGCTTCGGGTCGAGTTTGAAGACGGTGCCGTGATGGCGGGCAGATATCGGGCTCAGCACGCCCGACCAGGCTTTGTCGGCGTCGGTGAACCAATGCCATATCCCGGCGAGCACTTCCCGGGAGTCCTCTGCGATGCCTCTCTGTTCGAAGAGTTTGGTCAGATAGTCGAGCCGTGTGTTCATGCCGCGGGTCGGAAGCCACGCCATCACGCTGTAGTCGCTGTGTTCTCTGCGCACAGCTGTGACAACGTTGCGAGGGCCGAACACCGGATCCTCTATGTCGATACCGGTCGGGAGATGCACAGCGGCCTGGCGGCGCACCGATTCGAGCAGCACCGCCGCGATGTCGAACGCTTCCTCGTCGCTGAAACCGAGCTTCCGGAAAATCGGCGGCACAGTGACGCCGCGCGGCACGACGACGGCGATCTCTGCGAGGCCGACACCGTCAAGGCTCTGGCGGCGGTCAGTTGCCAGAATCTCCGCCATCAACCAGCGGCGCACCTGACTGTTCTTGTCGTTGCTGCTGTCGTCGGGGTTGATCACCAAGCTGTCCTCGGCGAGTTCTCGGACCAGCGGGACAAGATCCTCGAAACGGAGATCGTCGGCGCGGTTCCGGTCGAGAGCTTTCCAGATCAGGCGGCGCTGCATCGCGCGTGCGTAGGTGCGGTCCAGATACGACGCAAAAAAGGCGGCTTCTTGGCGGCTGTCGGAGAATGAGAGAAGTTTGCGGCCCTCCCCGACGTCGGGCACTCGGCCCTGCGCCGGCTCCTCCGACGGCAGGCTCTGATACAGCGATGTCGCGACTACAGCTGCCGGTGCGTCGTGACCGGTGACGAACCTGAGAACAACGCTCGTGTTCCGCCGGCCGGAGCATGCGGGGCAGCGACGCAGAGGCTGCCCTCGTTTCGGTTTAGCGCAGGTGACAACCACCGATGCGTTCACGGCGTCGTCGCAGCAGCACTGCTGTTCGAGAGCTTCGCTGAGGCTGCCGCAGCCGGTGCACAACCGGCGGCGGTCCAGCACAGCTGTCACATCGGAGTCGTCCACCACAGCGGACTCGTCTTCGTCGTCTAGCTCGGTCTGCTCCCCTATCAGCAGATATATGAGATCTCGGCGGTGCTCAGGTGCCTGAACGACGCACAAAGGACCCGCATCGTCCTGCGCTGCTGTGTCACCGATCAGGAACTCTGCAGAGCAGCGGTGACAGACCCCGAACTCGAACATCTGCGAAACGACGCCGTGCCTCTCGCAGGCGGGGCATGTGCTGTGCCTGTCAAGACGCACCCGAGGCTCGGACACCGGATGTTTCGGTGATTTGCACAGGAACGCGCCTTCAAGGGCTCTCAGCATGAAATGGTAGCGGGCCGGGACTATCGGCGGGACGTCGGCATACGTGTTGGTGCATACTGCGACCAGCGGAGAAAGCTCGGCGGCACGGCCAGAGTCGTCGAACACTTTTTCGGTCAGCCCTGTCGGGGACGCAGCCGGTTCCGCAAGGTCGCGCGGGCCGCTGCGCAGCAGTTCGGCGAGCCTGAGTACGTAACGTTCCGATCTGAGAGCGTCCGCAAGCGCCACGACAGAGCCGATGCCCGCATCGGCGGTGGCAGAGCCGCGGGCCAGCACATGCGCAGGCACCAGCTTCAGCACAGCCGGGTCCGCGGTGCCGGACGACAACGCCTGCTGGAACACGGCGAAAGCACCCTCTGGGGCTACCCACGTGTCTTTCGGGGGTGCTGGTTCTTCCACGGTCGGTGTGACAACGTCCTGACAGCGGCTGTCAGCACTGTCGTACTCGACGGGTTCGTCGAACAGCTCCGTGGCGTACTCTGCGACACGTTCGGGGGCGTCGCTGCCGGAACCCAAAGTCGCTGATGTACCGAACAAGCGAAGCCGGCCCCGGTCGCTGCTGTTGACACGGTCCCGGACCCGGCGCAGCAGCATCGCAATCTCAGCGCCTTTGGCACCGTTGTATGTGTGTATCTCGTCGAGAACCACGAAGCGCCAATGATCCCCTGTCGGGCCGTCGAAGAAGGACGTGTCGTCGGGACGCAACAGCAGATATTCGAGCATCGCGTAGTTGGTGAGCAGAATATGCGGCGGTGTTTCGCGCATCTGGTCCCGGGAAACCAGCTCGCCCGGGTCCGGGTCGCAGCCGTACTCTGTCCGGTGCTGCTGTTCGCCTTCGCTGCGCCGATACGGGGTGGCGCCGGTGTAGCGGCCGAACGTGATCTCCGGGAAAGGCCGCACCAGGGCACGGATGCGACCCATCTGGTCATTGGCCAGAGCGTTCATAGGGTACAGCAGCATCGCCCGCACGCCCGGACTGTTCAGCGTTCCCGATTCGGCTTCTCGTAGCAGATGCTCCAGAACAGGCAGCAGATAACACTCGGTCTTGCCGGAACCTGTTCCGGTCGCCACAATCAGGTTGCGTCCGGCAACGGCTTTGCGCAGAGCCGTTTCCTGATGCTTGTACAAGGGGCGGTCGTATGGCAGAACGTCAGAGTCCAGTTCCTGCATACGGGTATGCAGCAGGCCCTCCGAGACGAGGTCTTGGACAGACATGCCTTTCCGATATGCGGGTGTTGCCTGCAGGAACGGCCCTCGGGTGCTTCGGAAACCGCTGTCCAAAGCATCATGCAGATCTGCCCGCAGAGCGTCGTCAGCGGGAGCGTAACGTGCTTTCAGATAGCGAACGTATGATTCGCGTATGGTTCGGGCCGCTTCGACAGGTTCGAACAAGTCCCCGGCGGTGTGCTGGTTCAGTTGGCGGGCTGTCATCATGTATCTTTCAGGTTCGGGGTACGGCGCGCAACGCGGCCGTTGTTAACACGCAGCGCCTTGTCAGCAGCGGGGCCAGTTCGGCAGCATCCAGAAGCGCCTGCGCTGCTGCGTCAAGCTCCGTCTGGTCAGAGAACTCGTCGGTGAGCTGGAACGCTGCTGTCTGAAGCCTCGCAGGGAACTTGAACCAGCCAGGCGTCCGCGAATCTGGTTCCAACGAGTCAACCTGCCGGTTCTGTTCAAGGCTCAGCCGCTGCGTGTAAGTGGTTGTCCGGGCATGTGCGGACATCCAGTCGTTCAACTGTTCGCGCCCCTGCCACGTGTTCGCCAGCATTTCGAGCGCGGCGGCCCGGTACCCGCCGAACTCCAACGGAAGCGACCCTGCCGGCGGCAGAGCGTCAGCTAACGCTGCCAACCTGTCCGGCGACAGCTCGTCAAGGGGTTTGCTGACCGGCTCCGGCGGCTGCCATATCCCGTCAGTGCCGGTGCCCGGTGTCCAACCAGCGAAATGCTTCCATCGCGAGGCGCTGTGAGCGGCATGGTCGCAGTCGACCACCGCAGCAATCAACGGCTCAGACTCCCACAGGGCCTCGACTTTTCCGGGAGGCACAACGGACCGGGAAGGCACAGACAGCATTGCCAAAGCGAGCTTCAGTACGTGAGTGTCGGGCAGGGTACCGATCAGGTCTTCCGTCAGCATCTCCCCCAGCATGGATTCTGGCAACACCGCCAGCCGCACAAGGCGTGTGAGTGTTTCGAACGGTACGGCCGGGCCGCTGGACAGCGCATCCCGGAGTTCGCTGCGTGCAGCCGAGACGGTGTCGGCGGTGAATTGGCCGGCTCGCGGGTCGCCCGCAACAGCAAGCTCCAACGCTTCCCGGGCGACCGTAAGGCGCAACGACCGACGATGCCGCTGTGCGTCCTGAGCAGACCCTATGGCGACTTCTTCGACAGGGACCGAGCCGGGTGCCGGGCGCTGAGGCGCAACCCAGTCGTCGCTGACAGCGACCTCTAACAGGTACGGTCCTGGGGGCACCTCAAACACGCAGGCGGCCACGCCGTCCGCATCATCTGGGACGTCCTCGCAGATCGGCTGTTCCCAGATCCGATGCTGCGACCACAACCGCACCTGACGGTTCCGGAAACGCCGGTTCTCGTCCCACGTCACCCCGACCAAGGTGCCGCAACCATCAGTGTCTGCGACATCGACCTGAAGGTTCGAAACTTCGTGGCGGGCTGCCACACGCGCAACGTCTACGCAGAGGCCGTCAACGGCCAGTCTCAAAGGCATGGATGCGAGACCCGACACAGCAACCGAGTCGCGGAACAACGACAGTGGGAACGCCCACCGGCCCAGCTCGCCGGCATATACCTCTTCCCGCTGAACCAGTCCTTGACCGTGCAACTCTAAGACGACTTTGGCGGGTCTGCCGCAGCGTACCAGCAGAGACGCCGCCTCTCCCGTTTCGATCTGGTCAAACCCGATCTGCTGACAGTCCCTGCCTAATGCGGGTGCGGGTTCTCCTCGGAAACTTGTCGCCCATGACAGTCTGGGGATCGTGACCGTGAAAGGCATCCCGTCTGCGGACAGTTCGACCCGGTCGACGCCCGGGCCGAAACAGACCGTGACGGAACGCCCGGCGGAACCGTCGGGGCATGCAATGACGCAGGCAGCGTCAACCGCGACTTCGACGGTTTCGTCGGGGCCGAAAACACGGTCCGGCGCCGTCACGCGGAGGCCGCGGACCACAGCCATACGCTGTCGCATGTCGCTCCCCAGCGGGCCTGCGACCTCCAACACCCCGCTGCAGGAGGGCCGATCGGGCAGTCTCGACGCCAGCGAACGCCCTTGGTCTGTGCGTGGAAGGTCGGCCAGCACAGCCGTCGCAGGCGGGGTGGTGTCGTTGTCGTCGCGCCAGCGCACACGCCACGTTGACGGCGCCGTGCCTTGCGGCTCTGTCACGCACGGAACGTCGGCGTACACTGCGCATCCCGCCGGGCCGGTCACTGCAGCGACCGGCTGTGCAGTGATCGCAGGACTCTGCGCTGCACGAACCACAGGCAACCGGACGTGCGTGTGTCCGCTGATGTCGCTCAAAACCAGCGCGTCCGTGCGGGACAGGTCCAGGCTCAGCAGGTGCCACCCGGCCCATGGCTCGGCGCGGAACGGCAGCTCTTCGGCGAGCGTGACCGGCGTGCCGTCGCTGCGAACAACAGCTATGCCGTCAGCGACCAGCAGCAGCGCCACATCGCCCCGGATTCGTTCCTGGTCCCGGGCCAGCACGCCGTCGGGTCCGAAAATGTAGGCGGCGGCGTTCGGATGGCCGGCGAAACGGGTTCTGGTTTCGCTGCTGGTTGTTCGGAGGGCGGTTGTCCACCCTCTCGGCGATGGAACCAGAGCCACGTCGCGTTCGTCGTGCTGTGACGCTGCGTAGCGAGTCGTTGACCAGTCTGACAGCAGCCACACGCCTGTGTCCGGGACCGGCGGGAACGTCACATACGGGCCGGCGCAGGAGAACCGGTCGATACGGACCGTCGGGCGTGGCCGGCGGCGGCGCACAGTGTTCCCTATGGGCTCACCGGCGATCAAAGCGTGCAGCAGATACGCTGGCAGGCCGAGGTCTCGGGCCAGTTCAGGCACCAACTGTTGTGCGTCGTCACGGCCGATCGTGTTGATGTCGAACACGGCCGTGATCATGCGTTCCACAATGTCCAGGGCGAATTCGCCGCCGAACACGAAAAATCTCTCCAACGGCTTGTCGAGCTGTGCACGGCGGGTCGGGGAACCCAGAATGCCCTCGACCAGTTCGGCGCCGTCATGCACTCCTTGCTGCAAGTCCGACAAGACGAGCTGTGCGGCGTCACCGGCGCAGCTCGCAGGGATACCTCCGTGAAGCAGAATCGGTGTGACATACCGCAACCATTTGCCGGCCTGCAGTGTTTCGCTGAAATCTTCCAGTTTGAGTTCGCGGACAGCAGCTTCGAAGGCTTGCCCGAACCTGGAACGATCCAGGCCTCCTGACGCGTCGAGACCTTCAATGTTGGGCCAGAAAGTCCCGTCGTCGTAGCAGCGGGCACCGTTGGCTACAAGGAACACAGCGACGGATGCGGAATAGCGGCCGGCCCAGAAATTGCCTGAAGCGTTCACACGGCTGAACACTTGTTCCGCCATTTCGTATGCGGACCCGTCCGGTGAAAGGTCGAGTTCTCCTACGAGCCGTTTGCCTTGCAGCATCTGCCGCAACCGGCGTTCGGTTTCCAACGGCCGTTCGGCGGGGTTGTCGAGGCCGGGGTCGTGGGTTGGCGTGTTGTGGTCCTGTGCGGGTTCCGGGCTCACAGCGGACGGGACCTGTCGCAACACAACAGGTGGCACGAACCGGCGTGGCCTGAGTCTTTCTTGCAGTAATGACAGTTCATGTCGGTTGTCCGTGCTGTGATGTGCGGTTTCGACGCACAGTTCTATGTCTATGACGGCATGCCGGTAACCGCCCGACTGTTGCATGAACCTACCGCGCAGTGCGCTGGTTGCGGAACCTGCGGGTGTCCGGACAGTCAACAGCAGCCGCCCGAACAGAACACTACACGGCCAGGAGACACAGATGCCTCAGGAAAAAGCACTCAACAACGACAGCCTGCATGAACTGCTCGAAGCCCTTGCGGCCGGTCAACGGATCATCGTCTCAGAGCAGCGGCGGATCCAGGCCCAGCCGGGCCGCATCGAAACGGCCGTGCAGGGCTTGAACGTTCGGGTCGGGGCTGTTGAGACGCGTGTGGAACGGGTCGAGCAGCGAGTCGAACGAGTCGAAACCGCAATGTCAACCGGTGGACTGACCGGGGCATCCACACACATCGCAGAGCCCGCAGTGAAAGACAAGTCGAAGCGATCACCAACACCCGAGAAAGCCGAACTGATCGGACATGTCGCTGAGATACTCGACACCAACACCACCGCCGGATACAGGCTCACACTCCGCAGCGTCTACTACTGGCTAGTCGCCGCCACATCGTCTCCAACGACGAACTGTCCTACCGCAGGCTCCCACTTTCGGGGCTTTGACCGTCGGAGTGTGGTATAACACTGGGGACAAGCCTCAGATCGCCAATCTTCAAAATGTGCTTTGACCTGCACTTATATGGTCTGTACAGAGTGCCCGGGGCGGGCACGGCCATGTCCGATGCCCAGGTTTCGGTTGGCAGCGCGGGCTACCCCAGGCCGGAGAAGTCGACCTGTCCGGTGGTCAGGAAGGCGCTGAAACCGTTGTCGGCGATCGTGTTGTGGCCGTTCATGGCGACTGAGGCGTCGCTGCCCAGCATGACCAGCGTGCGGGCGATGTCGTCGGCGGTGAGCATGGCGCCGCCGGTCTGGTCGATGGTCCATTGGATGACCTGCTCGGTCATGGTCTTGATGAAGTCGTCCATCAGAGGCGTGTCGATCGGACCCGGGCACACCGAGTTGGTGCGCACCCCGAACTCGTTGCGGGTGCGGGCCGAGCTGTGCATCGTCCACACCTGTGCGAGCTGCTTGGAGAAGCCGTAGGAGTCGGCGCCGACCAGTTCATCGTTGTCGGCGAGCCACCCGAGCGCTCCGTCCCAGTCGTCGATGGCGATCAACTCGGAGATCTCAGCCAGGTTCTCGGGCCAGCCCTGTCCCGCTATGGAGGCGGTGTTGACGATCGCCCCTCCGCTGTTCATGGTGGGGAGCAGGCCCTCGGTGAGCCGGCGAAGGCCCAGATAGTTGACCCGGATCACGAAGTCGGCGGCGTGGGTTGCGGCCACTCCGGCGTTGTTGAACAGCACGTCGACGCCGCCGCCGACGTCGGCCACGGCGCTGTCGACAGAGGCCGGCTCCGACATGTCGGTGGGGATGTAGCGGGTGGCTGGTCCTGTCGGCTCGGCGATGTCGAGCACGGTCAGGTCGTCACAACCCGCCTCGGCGAGCAGTTCCACAGCCGCCGCCCCGACCCCCGTCGTGCCACCCGTGAGCACGACCCGTTTCCCGGCATAACTGAACAGATCAGACATCGATCGCTCCTTGTTGTTGTTCGGACTGGGCTTGTGCTGTTCCTGAGAACAGCATTTCGTTGAGTCGTGCCTTCCATTCGTCCTCGTCGACGACTTCGAAGCGCATCGCCTTATTTTTCATTATCGGTTCCAGTTCTGCCCAATCGGCCTCGCGGGCGTGATCGTTGCACACGTCGAACACGGACCGCTTGTATTTTGTGTCCTCAGATGCTTTGAGGTGGGCGCCTTTCGTCTCGACCACGAAGACTTGGCTGATGTCGTCCTCTGCTCCGGGCTCGTCGCTCCGCAGCGTCACGATGAAGTCGGCGTAGATTCGGCGCGGTTTCCAGCCCTGCACGAAATAGTCCTTGCGGGAACGGTTTCGATACCAGAAGAAGAGTCGCGCCTGCTGGTCAAGATAAGTCGCGACCGTGTTCTCGAACTGGTTGAGATCGTCCTCGGTGGTGACGTCAAAGAGGTTGTACTGGTAGGGGACACCGTCGTCGCGGTTCGCATGCTTGGCCTCGGGCACTTCAATCTGCTCCGGAAGGCGGTTGAAACCGAGGTCCTCACTGACTACCAGGAAGCGTATGTCCCTTGATTCAAGAAGAGCCTCGAAGGTCTCCTGCGACAGGCGGTCTCGTTCGATCTCCACTTGCCGCCGCAACTCCTCGAGCACGAAGGCGTGATTTGCTGCCACCTGCGAAGCGGGGTAGCGACTGAGCAAACCCTCGAAGGCTTGCCTTGCCAGTTCCCGTCCATGCCACGGGTTGGGAACAACGTCTAGGAGGTGGCTCGCCGCGAAGAAGTAGTCGACCGGGTCGCTGGTCTGAACACGGTCGTGTCCCTCGGAGACTCCACCCGGTCCGTGTTCGGAGCGCGTGTCGTCCTCCGGCTCCAGATTCGCCCTTAAGAGGTGGTCGCCCGAGCGCCCTTCGGTCAACGTTAAGGCGTCCAGCGGTGACAGGTCGATTCCGTCCCACGGCACTCGGGAGAGGATGTCCGCCTCGTAATGCACCAGCCGCCACTCGCCGTTGTCCTTGATCATGAACGCCGGCAGTACCAACCGGCGCGCCGCGTCTCGAAAAGGCGCTTGCTGCTGTGTGGTGATCGTGCGGCCGCTGGAGCCCGACCCGCTTTCGCGCGTGTCGTCGATGACTCTCCCTTCGAGGCCGTGCAAGCCCTCCAGGCCGAACCCCCGTCTCACCTCCTTCAGCACGTCCGCTCCGCGCCGGCTGTAGCAGAACACGTAGCTTTCGTCGAGGGCGGCAACCCCCGTCTTGCATGCGTAGGGTTGACGCAGGATCCGTCCCACAAGCTGTGTCAGCCCGGTTCTTGAAGTCGGGTTGGCGAGGATGCTCAGGACATACGCGAAGGAGCAGTCCCAACCTTCCTGGAGTGCCTGCTTGGTGATGATGAAGCGGATCGGGCAGTCGCGTGACATCAGCCCGCCGAGATCCTCCACCTCTTTGAGTTCGTCGGTTGAACTCGTCTTGACGGCGATTTGTTCCGGGGCGATACCGGGGTGCTGCAACAGGTACTCTCGCACATCTTCGGTATGGACGTATCCGGCCTTGCGCTGCTCCCTGCCGGTTCGCTCCACCTGAACCACGCATATGGGCCGTATGTACGTCCCGGAGTCCGCCTCATGGCTCCGAGCCGCGGCTTCCAGTTGCTCGCGCTGTTCGACGGACTCCAGCAGCGTGTCGCGCCAGTCGCTGCTCGCCTTGTTGCGGATGTGCAGATCCAGCTTGATCATCTCCTCCGCGTTCAGCTCGCGGCCCAGGATTTCCACGAGCACGTTCGCATCTTTGGCCGGCGTGGCCGACAGTTCGACGATCATGGCTGGGTTGAACCCCTCCAGAGTTGCTTTGGCGTTGGCGCTGTAAGCCTTGTGCCCTTCGTCGAGGATGATCAGCGGTCGAAGCACCCGCACCGTGTTGCCGAGCGACGTCTTGACGTACCGCCCCCACAGTCCGGCTGCTTCGAATGTGTCCAGGTTCGGGAAGTCGTCAAGGAGCTCGGCATGCGCGACGGGATCATCGTCAGCCGGGAAGAACCGGTCGAAACCTCCGCTGTCGCGGAACATCCGCAGTGTCTCTTTGGTCTGGCGGTTGGCTGAGGGCAGCATCAACAGAAGGACGCACAGGTTCTCGGCAACATCGCGGGGACCGAAGGCTGTGGTCTTCTCAAGGACGAGCGTGCGTTGGCCCGATGAGAGGTCGAGTTGCTGGCGGTAGGGGTGGTCTCGGTCCTTGAGCGCCTTGAGCGTCTGGTTGTAGATCTGCGTCGTCGGAACGATCCACAGGACCAGGCCGCGCCGACTCTGCCGGAAGTGCGAATTGACGAGGTCAATGACCCGCGCAGCGAGCAGAGTCTTGCCGCCGCCGGTCGGGATCTTGAGACAGAAGGAGGGGAGTTGTTCGCCGAGCCCGTTGCGTCGGGCGTAGTAGGGCCGCCCAACCTCGGTCTTGGACCACGCCCGCTCCACCCAGTCGAATCCCCATTCTGAGTTCTCACGGCGCGCTGCCGCGTCGTTCTCCCGGGATGCCGCTAGCTGTTCAAGGAAGCGTCGAACCGTCGCTAGGGCCCGCTGCTGGTAGTCCTTGAGGATCACCGCTCCAGCCTCTCGATCGCTTCGTATATCTGGAATGGAAGCTGTTGGAAGTCGATCCGGTACTGGTGGAGGAACTCGCGGTCGAGATACTTGGTCGGAGCGAAGACGAGCTTCCGTCGTGGTCCGTCAGGCATGGCGCGTGCTTCTGACAGCGAGAGTGCGAGACTCTTGAGCCTTTCGACGTCGGGCTCGTAGAAGAGGAAGACGTCGTGAGACGCGGTGTGTCCCACGAAGCCAGTCTCCCGGTCGGTATCGCCCGGGTCGAACTCCTGACCGGTCGCGGTGAAGAAGACATATGAGGCGAGCTTCTCCCAAGACGGCAGGTGGGAGCCGTCGAGGAGGGACTCTTGGCGCATGGGTCGCCCGAGTTCGAAGTAGCTGAAGGTGCCGCCGAATCCAGCCGCGAGAGCGTCGTCGTTCGCTGCCGGAATGCCGTTGATGACGCGTCTTACCCGCTCCGCGGTGAGGCTGTCGGCGTAGTCCTCGCACTCGACGAGAATGAAGCGCCGGTTGCCGCCGTCGTCGCGATTCTGGGCAAGGACCGCGTGGGCGGTGGTGCCGGATCCAGCGAAGGAATCGAGGACGATGGAGTCTGAGTCGGTGGCGAAAGCGAGCAACTCAGCGATCAGCGTGGAAGGTTTGGGGTTCTTGAATATCTGAGGGTTGTCCGGGAAGATTCGTCGAATCTCGTTCGCCCCACGACGCGCGTCGATGCCTTGGATGACGCTGCCAAGCTTGGCCTCATAGTCGTCGACGTACGCCTTGATCTCTATGATCTTCGACTCGTCCGTCCCGAATATCACGCGATCTTCCGCCAGCAGCCGCTCCATGGTGGAGGGCGGAAATCGATAGCCCATGAGCGGCTGCTTACACGGTTTTGCCGTCACCGGATGGGGTACGTCGTAGCGGTAGCCTTCCCGTCCCGGGTTGTGGACGCTGCGGCTGCCGGCAAAGACGCCCCCTTCGTCGATGAACTTGTAGTCGTCGAGGGGTTTTACCTGTGTTTTGTGGTCCTTTAGCCATCGTGAATACTCTCGTTGGCACTCCTCCAACTGCGGATGAGTTTCGAGAAGTTCGGTTCCGACACGCTGTAGCGCGGCCTTGGGACCAAAGCTCGCCGACTTCCACACTTCCTCGAGCTCGGTCTTGTTGGCGGCGTAGCAGACGATGTACTCGTGCTCGGTGGCGATGTTCGTCGGGTTGTTGTCGGTAGAGCCGTGCCAGACGATCTGCCCCACGCGGTTGTGCTCGCCGAACACCTCGTCCATCAGGCAGCTCAGGTGGTGCACCTCGTTGTCATCGACCGACACGAAGATCGCGCCATCTTCGCGAAGCAGTTCCCGCAGGAGTTTGAGGCGGGGCAGCATCATGCAGCACCACTTGTCGTGGCGGGTCAGGTCGTCGCGGTCTACCACCCGCCCGAGCCAGTCCTGCATGAGAGGCGAGTTCACGCGGTCGTTGTACGCCCAGCCCTCCTTGCCTGTGTTGTAGGGCGGATCGATGTAGATGCACTTCACCTTGCCGTGATAGGTGGGCAGCAGGGCCTTCAGGGCCGCGAGGTTGTCACCGTGGACGATCAGGTTGTCGCGCAGACTCGCCTTCTTGCTCAGCCCCTTCCCGCGAACGGGCAACAACTCGTGGAAGGGCACGGCCAGATGGTGGTTCTCAACGAACACTCTCCCTTTGAAGTTCAGTCGTGGCAAGGCACTCTCCTCCACCGTCGTCGGCGCAGCCCAATGCTGCGCGTGGGGTTCCGAAGCAGAACGTAGAGGCACCCTGTGACACGACCCGACAACCCGAAGTCAACCGCTGATACTGGCACTCTGAGCCTCAAGAGAATTGTTGGACCGATCAAGAAGCGAGACTAGTCGCGGCAGTCGGAAACGGTAGGCATGCCCTCGAAATCACGGTGGTTCGGCAGAGGCACTCACGCCTACTTCAGCGTGAAGGCCATGTGGGCCTCCTTGAGACCGAAGACGAAGGCGTTGGGCATCTCGACATGAGGCAGCTCCGGTATCCGTCTGAGATCTGAGACCCTCGCCACCAAGCGTTCGAAGAAGGTCTGGATCTCCAGGCGGGCCAACGAAGCCCCCAGACAGAAGTGTGTTCCGAAACCGAAGGCGACGTGGTGGTTCGGGGTGCGGGTCACATCGAACGACTCGGGATCGTCGAACTGCGCTGGATCACGGTTGGCTGCGGTGTAGGCGAGCACCACCTGCCGGCCTGCGGAGATGGTCTGGCCGTGCATCTCGTAGTCCTGTGCGGCCACCCGGCACATGTTGTGGATCGGGGTGACCCAGCGGATGAACTCCTCGGTGGCGACTGTCATGTCGGCGCCCGCCTGGAGCGCCTGCCACTGCTCGGGGTGGTCGGCCAGCGCCAGCAGGGTCCGGGCGATCACGGTGCGGGTGGTCTCCGCTCCACCGTCGAGCACCAGCAGACAGTCCGAGAGGATCTGGTCGTGCCCGAAAGGTGCACCGCCGACCTCCCCGTCGTTCTCCTGCTCGACAGAGACCCAACGCGACATGACGTCGTCGGCCGGGCAGCCCTTGCGGTCCTCGTAGAGTTGCGAAGCCGCAACAGCGAAATCCAAGGCCGATTCGAACCCTTCGTCGTTCGCGTAGCGGGGGCCGCCGCCGAGCGCGATCGTCGTCTCGGACCAGTGCTGCAGCTTGGGCCACAGCTCGTCGGGGAAACCCAGCAGCAGGCCGATCATCATGGCGGGCAGCGGCGCCGCGAGCTCGCCCACGATCTCGGCCTGCCCCTTGGCGAGGGCGGCGTCGAGCAGTTCGTCGACGGTGTCGGTCACATGGTCCTCCCAGCTGCGCACCGCACGCGGAGTGAAGCGACGGGCGACCAACATCCGTCGGGTCTGATGAAGCGGGTCGTCGAGGTTGATGATCGAATTGTCTCCCGGGATGTTTGGCCGGGAGCCGCCCTTCACCTTGTCGGAACTGATGAAGACCGTCTTGTTCTTCTCGATCTCGACGATGTCGTCATAGCGGGTCACCACCCACAGTTCGTTGACGTCGTCCCAGAGCAGCGGAGAGTGCTCGCGGAGCCAGCCGTAGCGCGGGTAGGGGTCATTGACATAGAAGTCACCGTCGAGGACGTCGAGCGGACGCGGATCGATGAGTTCCATGGCCGTACCCTACGCGCGTGCCCTGCAGAGGGGCAATCGGACTAGTCGGGGCATTCGCTATACAGGCTCTTTCAATCTATTTAATTTTATTTGATTATTTTCCATATATTCAGGTTGCGACCCCGTTGAATGCGCTATGGTGTTGAGCATGTATGCAGCCCTGCTTACGATGATGTCGTCGATGTTCGTAGCGATTCTCGGCAATTCCTGGTATCAGTTCCGTGAAAACACCAGAGCCCGTGAAGAGAACGTCAAGACTCGTGAGCTTATGGTTCGACTCAACCACGACACACGCGAGGAGTTGCGCGCCGAGAACAAGAGCTTCGCCGACGAGTTGCGCGCCGAGAACAAGAGCTTCGCCGACGAGTTGCGCGCCGAACACAAGAGCCTCGGCGACGAGTTGCGCGCCGAACACAAGAGCCTCGGCGACGAGTTGAGGGGCGGTTTGGCAGCGGTTCTAGAGCGCCTGGCTCGTATTGAGGGCCACCTGGGCATAGGTGTCGCTCTTCCGCGGAGACCTGCTGGCGACGCATAGCGGCGGTCCCTCGGGAGGGGTAATCTGACTAGTGCATCCTCGCGTTAGTGGTGTTGCTGTGTTAGGGTCGGGTTATGACTTTGCCGAAGGTTTTAGAAGTGTCGGATGCGGATCGGGTGGTGTTGGAGGCGCGGGTTGCTGCGTCTACTACGCCGCTGCGTGACTGGCAGCGGGCCAAGGTGGTGTTGATGGCCTCTGAGGGGTTGTCGTCGCCGGTGATCGGAGAGGTGGTGGACCTCAACCGCAACCAGGTGGACGTGTGGCGGCGCCGTTACCGTGCGGAGGGTCTGTGTGGGTTGTTGGACAAGCCGCGGTCGGGCCGGCCGCGGGTGTATGGGCCTGTTGAGAGGCTGGCTTTGGTCAAGACGATCACGACGCGCCCGCCTGAGGCGGGTCAGCTCGGCGGGCGCAGGCTCAAGGCCCGCATGTCGATGCCCGAGGTCGGCCGGATCCTGCGCGAGGACAAAGGTATCGCCATCTCAGACTCGCAGGTGTGGCGGATCTGCAAGTCCATGGACTTCAAGCCTTGGCAGGTCCGGTCGTGGATGACCTCCCATGACCCCGATTTCGACGACAAGGCCGCCGACATCTGCGGGCTCTATCTGCAGCCGCCGCAGAACTGGGCGGTGTTCAGCGTCGATGAGAAGACCGGGATACAGGCCAAAAGCCGGACTAACCCCACCCGCGCAGCGCAAGCCGCGGCACAGCCCGCGTCGGTGGCGAGCCCCAAGGGGCGGCCTGCCCAACAGGAGTTCGAGTACCGCCGCAACGGCACCGCCTCGCTGTTCGCCGCGTTCGAGTGCGCCACCGGCGAAGTCCTCGCCGCGCCCACAGACTCGATCCGCTCAGACAACTTTGTGGCGTTCCTCGCCGAACTCGACTCTGTAGTCCCCGCACACCTCGAACTGCACTGCATCGTCGACAACCTCGCCACCCACGGAACCCCCGCAGTCGAAGAGTTCCTCGACGCCCACCACCGCGTGTTCCTACACCGCACCCCCACCCACGCCTCCTGGCTCAACCAGATCGAGATGTGGTTCTCCATCCTCACCCGACAACTCCTCGACACCGCCGAGTTCAACCACACCAGCGAAATCGCCGGAGCAATCCACGACTACGTCAACGACTACAACAACAGGGCCAAACCCTTCAAATGGACATACCACCCCAACCAACAACAGCAACACAACTAACGCGCGAGACCACTAGTCGGGGTAGTTCGAGCCGGTAGGCATCCCCTTGGAGATCCAGGTGACCACCAGACCGTAGCTGATCAGTACGCCCGAGGTTGCCAGCAGAGTCGGCCTCACGCCGAGGTTCAGGCCGTCGGAGTCCGCCATGCTCCCGAGAATGAGCGTACCGATCCAGACCACGCCACCCCAGGAGATGACGAACAGCGACATGACCCGGCCCCGCGCCGAGTCGGACACGAGCTGCTGCAACAGTGTCTGCAGTGTGGTCATGGTGGTGAAATAGCAGAACCCGACCCCCAACTGCCAGGCCATTGCCGTATTGAGTTGTTCAGCGGAGGTGAACCCGACAAGGCAGACGCCGTATACCAGCAGCGATATCGCGGCCCGTCGAAGACTCGGTTCGACCTTGCTGTAACCGACGGTCAACGCTCCGACTATGGCCCCGACGCCTGTGGCTGCAACGATCTTGGCGAACTGTCCGGCCTCCAATTCGAGGACCTCTCGGGTGAAGCTCGGAACCAGAGCCGTATGGGCGACCCCGAATATGGATGTCACCGCGGTCGTGGAGACGGCCAGCAGGGCCGGTCTTCGTTCGCGGGCATGCCGGAACCCGTCGCGGATCCGTGCCAGCACTCCCAGACCGTCCATTTCCACGTCGTGTGCGTCGACAGCGACTCTGGTGATCATCAGCCCGGCCAACGCTGATGCCACCGCGAAACCGCTGAAGCCGATATGGAAGCGTCCGGAACCGATGACTTCAACGGCCATGATCGGGCCCACCACTCGGGTCAGGTTCTGAACCGCGGCCTGCAACGAGATGGCGCTCTGCACCGCATCGCTCGACACCGAGTTGACCACCAGCGCGCCGGCGGACGGTCCGAGCAGCGAGAACGTCGTCCCCAGAACGAACGCCAGAGCGTAGATCGCCCACAGCGGGGGAGCGCTGCTGATCCAGGCGAGCAGCGCCAAACCGGCGGCGGAGGCCCCGGACGCATAGTACGACGAGGTGACCACCAGTTTGCGCTCGACACGGTCAGCGAGCACGCCACCGAACGGGCCGACGAACAATGCAGGAGCGAACAGTGCCGCGAACAGGGCGGTGATCGCCAGGGTGTCGCCGTCGCTGCGCTCCTCGACCAGCCCCTGCAGGGTGACGTGGCTCATCCAGAAGCCGATCTGCTGGATCACGAAGCTGCCGTAGATCCAGCGGTAGGCCGGGTAGCGGAACGCGACGAAACCGCGCCCCAGATCCGAGCGGACGAACCGGGCTGCGAGACCTGTCGGACCCAATCGGACCCGATCTGGAGTTTCAGTCAGAAGGCACCCTCGAGTTCTGGCACCTTGAGAATGCTAACGGTCTGTTGAGCAACCTTGCCGGGCCGGCTGTCGGTGTCATGGTCTCATGTGGTGCAAGCGCCAGCGTCTGACGGTCAACCGAAGAGATCGCTGTGGGTACCCGTACGGACTGGCACGAGCGCATGCTCACTGCTCTCCCGGATCAGCAGCCAGTCGGGTTCGATGTGGCATTCCCAGAAGTCCGACCACTCGCCGGACAGGCGGTGCTGCCGGTGACGGGATTGCAATCCGCAACCTGCCAGCAGAGTCTCCAGCACGACCCATAATTTGTCGAGGTCCTTGCCGCTCGACTCTGCGCGTTTGAGGTCCTTCTTGAAGCGATTCGTTGTCCGGACAGTCACCGGGGCTACAGGGTGGCCTTGAGTTCGTCGATGCCCGGATACTCGGTCAATTCATCAGGCTCCCTCGCCTGGTGCAGGGCTTCGACGGTTTCAGAGTTGGGGATGCTGAGATCAAAAGGAACACCCTGGCGCAGGACCACCTGCTTGTAGAACAGGGTGATCGCGTCGGTGGCCGACAAGCCGAGTTCGCGAAGGACGCGCTCGGCTTGCACCTTCAGATCCGGCTCCACACGAGCCCGGATCATTTCGGTTTTGGCCATGCTGCACCCTCCTGTGTCGACCCGAGAGTGTACCACAAATGGGGAACACTCACGGGAGGGCCTGTCGGGCAGGGGGCTGCGAGACCTCTCGGGCCCAGACGGACCCGATCTGGAGTATCAGTCAGAAGGCACTCACGAGTTCCGGCGCCTTTAGCCTGGATCCACCGGTGGGGTTGGGTTGTTGGTGTGGGCGCGTCCGCGGAAAAAGCCTCCTGATCTGCGATGATTGTGATGACAAATAGTCACTTTCGTCACAAAAACAGGAGGCACTTTTCGTGTCTGTATCATCGCGCAGGTTGGACCGGTTGGCAACAACGTTTGATCATGGGGGC
The DNA here is from genome assembly GCA_963662455.3 of Acidimicrobiales bacterium. Taxonomy (GTDB): domain Bacteria; phylum Actinomycetota; class Acidimicrobiia; order Acidimicrobiales; family Aldehydirespiratoraceae; genus VXYK01. The sequence continues at coordinate 18,923 of CAXXNK020000003.1, read as the reverse complement.
CTGGTCGCGAACGCGGGTCTGGTTCTGGCTGCCACGTTGATGACTCGTTTGGGTTTGTGGGGGTTGATCAACCGGTGGGTGGACACTGGTTCGCCGAACCCGGCCCGCAAGGTTTTGACTCTGGTGGCGGCGATGCTGGCGGGTGGGACCCATATCGATCATGTCGACGTTCTGCGCGCCGGGCGCACCGCCGCGGTGTTGGGGTTCGCCCCGGCGGCGCCGTCGACGGTGGGAACGTTTCTGCGGAGCTTCACGTTTGGTCACGTCCGCCAGCTCGAAGCGGTGGCCTCGCGTGCTTTAGCGGCGGCCTGGCGGCTCGGTGCAGGCCCCGGTTCAGGCCCGTTGGTGGTTGATCTGGACTCCACGATCTGTGAGGTGCACGGCAGACTCAAGCACGGCGCCAGATACGGTTACACCAAAGTGTTGGGTTACCACCCGTTGCTGGCTGTGCGTGCCGGGACCTCTGAGGTGCTCGGGGCGCGGCTGCGCAAAGGCTCCGCTTCGTCATCGCGAGGGGTTCTGCGTTTCGTCGACGAGCTCGTAGCCAACCTGCGACGCGCGGGTGCTCACGGGCCGGTCACGGTACGCGCCGATTCGGGGTTCTGGTCTTGGAAACTGATCGACCGTCTCAACACCCACAACGTGAAATGGTCGATCACCGTGTCGCTCAACTCTGCTGTCAACGCAGCTATCGAGGCGATCCCCGACAAAGCCTGGATCGACATCGACTACCCCGACAGCGGCCACGCCCAGGTCGCCGAAACCGTCTACAGCACCGGCCGCGGCAAACAAAAACGCAGCGTCCGTTTGGTGGTGCGCCGCACCCGCCTCGCCGACACAGCCCAGCAACGGCTGTGGCCCAACTGGCGGCACCACGCCTTCATCACCAACAGAGACGACCTCGGCACCGTCGCCGCTGACCAGTTCCACCGCAACCACGCAGTCGTCGAGCTCACCATCCGCGACCTCAAAGAAGGCTCCGGGCTCAACCACGTCCCCTCCGGGCACTACCCCGCGAACTGTGCATGGCTCGCCTGCGCAGCACTCGCGCACAACATCGGCCACTGGACCGCCATCCTCACCAACACACCACCCACCACCAACCAAACCCGCCGCACCCGCCTCACCGCCCTACCCGCCGTAATCGCCAACCGATCCGGCACACCCACCCTGCGATACCCCGCCCGCTGGCGGTGGCAAACCCAATTCACAACCACCCTCACCAAACTACGAAACCTGCCCGGACCCTCCGGCTAAACCCCAACCCCCGAAGGAACCCGGCGCCCTCCAGCACACACCCAGCGCCACCAACCAAACCCAACCCCAAACCCTGAACCCAACACGCCCCAACACACCAAACCCAGTGCGATTCAGGCCGCGACTCAACAAAAACAGGCACTACCAAACCCAGGACGAATCACACCACCACCAACCCACCCCACAGTCCCCAATCGGTGGATTCAGGTTTAGAATGCTTACGGTCGGGCCTCGGGCCTCGGGTACGGTTCGGTCATGGACAATCCCGATGCTGTCGTGTCGACCGTGGAACGTGTGCTGGACGCGCATCTGCATGTCGTCGACCTCGCGACGTGCGTGGACGACCTGACGGGCAACCCCAACACCCGCTGGTGGGAACGACTCGACTGCTCACCGGAAGCGGTGGTGGCACGAGTACGCGCAGCCGGCGTCTCCGGTGGCGTACTGGTGCAGGCAGTGGGCGCGCACGGTTTCGACGAGAGGCTGATCGTTGGAGCGGCTGAGGCGCTCGGGGACGACTGGCAGGCGATGGTCGCGGTGGGTTCGACGGTGGCCCACCCGCGGAGCGTGCTGGACATGACCGTGGCGCAAGGAGCCACGGGGCTGCGGCTGTTCTCGATCCCTGACCGGTGGCTGCACCGCGATGCAGCCGTGGAGTTGGTGCAGCGCTGCCGTTACGCAGGTGTCGGCCCGAGCGTCTGCTGTCTCGCCGAGGAGTTGCCGACGGTCGCACGTATTGCCGCGGCGGTGCCCGACTGTGAGATAGCTCTCGACCACTGTGGTTTCGTGTCTCTGGGGGGCGACGATCAGGCGCTGGTGAATCTCGCCTTGCATGAGAACCTGATCGTCAAGCTGAGCACAGGAGTGTTCGACGCTGCTGTCCTGCCACCCTCCTCGGCACTGCGGCGGCTGCTCGACCTGTTCGGCGCTGAGCGCATCGTCTGGGGGTCGGACCACCCCCAGGTGCATGATCGTGCCTACTCCGAACTGGTCACCCTTGTCGGCGGTGCGCTCAGCGACCTCGACGCTTCCACGCAAGCGGCCGTCCTCGGCGGAAACGCTGCCCGCCTCTGGTTCTGAGGGTGGTGGCTGAGCCGCAGATTCCCCACTGCAGACGCACGCAACCCGATGCAGTGATGGTGACTCCAGCAACGGCTCTCAGCCTCCGACTCACTGATCGAGTCGCTTCGCCGTTGCTGGGGTCTAGCCTGAGACGGTGGTTGACGGAGCGTCTGAGGCTGAGCAGATCGACCCTGATTCTGGGGTGGACCCTGGGACGCAGGTCCGGCAACGCTGGGTGTCGCCGGGAACGGTGAGCTTGAAGGGTGCCATGCGTGAAGCCGTTGCGGCCCCGCCGACGGTCTATGAAGCAGTCGGTGGGCAGCGCTTCTTCGACGAGTTGGTCGACCGGTTCTACGACGCGGTGGAGAGCGACGCGCTGCTGCGGCCGATGTATCCAGCCGACATGGGCCCGTCCCGCGAGCGCCTCGCCGGCTTCCTGGCGCAGTACTGGGGCGGGCCCGCGCTCTACAGCGAACAGCGTGGCCATCCCCGTCTGAGGATGCGCCACGTGCCCTTCACCATCGGGATGGCCGAACGCGACGCATGGATGAACCACATGACAGCATCGCTTCGCGTCGCCACACTCGCCGACGGTACGGACCGTCCATTGCCGCCCGAGATACGGGACGCAATGTTCGACCACTTCGACAACGCCGCCACCCACCTGATCAACCGGCCCGCCGACTGAACCCAGTCGGTGTCGGCGCCTAACAGTTGTGCGCGCCTAACAGTTGTGTGCGAAGGTAGACAGGTCGCGCGCCGAGGCTGCGTACACCTCGGGGATCGCACCTCGGAAGATCACGTCGCCGGCGTGGCAGGTGCCGTTGACCGTGCGGCTGTTGGCCGTCACACCCGCCTTCGTGAGCTTGCGGAAGTAGGCCAGACCCTCGTCTCGCAGAGGATCCAGTTCGTTCACCGAGATCACGTGCGGGGGCAGGCCCTCGAGATCGTCGATCTCGGCGTTCAGTGGCCAGGCCAGAGGGTTTGTGAGGTTCTCGCCGCTCGGGTCGTAGGCGCGCACCATGATGTCCATCATCTCGCTGCCGAGGAAGTATCCGTCGTTCTCGTGGAGCGAGGTCAATTCCATTGGTGGATCCCCGTAGGCGCCGGAGATGTAGGGGCACTGCGCGTAGACGCCGTCGATCATGTGCAGGCGGCCCTCGCGGCTCGCTTTGAGCGTCGTGGCCAACGTCAGGTTCCCGCCGCCGGACTCGCCGGACACCACGATCTTCGACACTCCCAGCGGCTCGGCGTTGGCATGGACCCACTCCAGCGCCGAGGTGCAGTCGTTCAATCCCGCCGGAAACGGGTGGGGGCCCAGCGCGCCGCCGGCGTTGCGGAACTCCACGCCGACGACCACGAGGTCGAGAGCGGCGAGTTCGTCGCGCCAGCGCCGGTAGGAGGCGCCGGACGCCTTGAGGATCACCATGCCCCCGCCGTGGATGTGCAGAATGCAGGGCCGCGGCCCGCGGCTGCCGCCGGCCGGCTGATGGATGTAGAGGTTGATGTCGTTGCCGTCAGTCCCGGTAATGACTTCGGTGCGTGACTCCACACCCTCCACTGCAGGCAGATCGGCGTAGATCATGTCGAACAGCATCTCGAAACCCGGTTCGATCACCGAGGTGAACTCGTAGATCTCGGCAGCCGATGCATCAGCGGTGAGCGGCAGCGGCTCAGGTTCACCGGCCATCCCCAGCTGTGCCAGTTCGGCCACCATGCGTGAGTCCGCACGGGGATCTGTTCCCAGAGTCCGGGCCGGATCACCGAGCTTTCCCGGTAGTGCAACGTTCTCTGACATGGTTGTGCCCTCCTGTGCGCGGCTTGTTCAGTTCGGTTCAGTTGAGTCGTTCGACGATCATGGCCATTCCCTGACCGCCGCCGACGCACATCGACTCCATACCGATGGTGGAGTCGGAGTCTTCGAGGCCGTTGAGCAGGGTGGTCATGATGCGGCTGCCGGTCATCCCGAACGGGTGGCCGAGAGCAATAGCTCCACCGTTGGGGTTGAGGACGTCGAGGTCGATGCCGAGCTCGTCGGCCGAGCCTAGAACCTGCACGGCGAACGCCTCATTGATCTCAACATGGTCGATGTCGTCGATGGTCATTTGAGCACGACCCATGGCCTGGCGGCATGCGTCGATCGGTCCGAGCCCCATGATTTCGGGGTGCAGCGCCGACACGCCGCTCGAGACGATGCGAGCAATGGGCTCGATGCCCATCGCCTTCGCCCTGGTGCCGCTCATGACGACCACCGCGGCCGCACCGTCGTTGAGGGGGCAGGCATTGCCTGCGGTGACTGTGCCGTCGGGCCGGAACACCGGCTTGAGCTGCGACACCTTCTCGATGGTCGTCTCGGCGCGGATACCGTCGTCTTTGGCGACCACTGTTCCGTCGGGCAGCATGTAGGGGGTGATCTCACGCTCGAAGAAGCCGCGGTTGAGAGCGGCTTCGGCCCGGTTCTGGGAACTGACACCCCATTCGTCCTGGCGTTGACGGCTGATCCCGGTCGCCTGCACCACGTTCTCGGCGGTCTGGCCCATGGCGATGTAGATGTCGGGGAGCCCGTCGGGCGGGGCCCAGGTTGCCGACCCCTCGCCTGTGCGGGCCGCGCTGCGTTGTTCTGCGGAAGCGAACTTCTCGTTGTGAGGGCCGGAATCCGCGGCGCCGTGCAGGTAGCGGCTGACAGTCTCCACCCCGCCTGCCACGAAACAGTCGCCCTCGCCGGCCTTGATCGCGTGCGCAGCCATGCGAATCGTCTGCAGCGAGGACGAGCAGTAACGGTTGACGGTGACACCGGGAATGTCGAGGCCCTGCATCGCGGAGATGACCCGGGCGATGTTGTAGCCCCCCTCGCCACCTGGTTGGCCGATGCCCCAGATCACGTCCTCTACGTCGGCGGCCTCCACTCCGGCCTTGCTCATGACGTCGCTGAGGATGAACGACGACATGTCGTCGGGGCGAGCGTCGGTGAGAGAGCCCTTGTGGGCCCGACCGATGGGGGTGCGGGAGGTGGCGACGATTACGGCTTCAGGCATTGCGGTTCCTCTGAACAGACTGGCTATCGGACAAGTTGGACTGTTGATGAGGCTAGACGTGACCACCACGACTCACGACATCGGGACAGGATCCGACAGGCTCGAGGATCTGCCGGCGGCCCGAGGAGTACCCGCTTTCTTGCGGTTCAAGCCCACCGCCCCGCCGATCACCGGCGACGACAACCCCTCTGAAGCCATCAACACCACCCTGGCCCGCCGCTGATCCCGCCGCGACGTCGTCGACGCAGCCACCCTTTGAGGTTGAGCGGATTGATCCCGCACACGGTCGTGACTGAACGAGGCCGCAGCCCGAGCGGCCCGCCCGCGGCCTCGCGGCTCGTGAGCGCAGCGAACAAGAGCGGGAGACAACAGGTCTCGGCGTACCCACGATGGTCAATCCGCGCACTTTCTTGGGGGTGTGGGGAACGTCGCAGGTAATGTTTGGGGCCATGAGCATGATTGATGTCGACAAGGACTGGCGGTTGTTGATCAACGGAGAATGGGTCGAACCCGATGCGGGGCACTACGACATAATCGACCCGCACACCACCGAAGTTGTGGGACGGGCGCCCGAAGCCGGCGTCGCGCAGGCGGACGATGCGGCCGCTGCGGCCAAAGCGGCGCTGCCCGCTTGGAAGAGGCTCGGCCGCGAAGAACGCTGCGCCGCCATCGGCCGACTCGGTGAAGAGATCGAGAAGCGGTCACCAGACTGGGTCGCAACGGTTCAAGCAGAGACCGGCGCCACCATCGGCACGACCGAGACGCTGCAGGTCGGAGGACCCGCAGTCGACCGTTTCCGTTATTACGCCAAGCCCATCAATCTCGACGAGAGCCTGGCGCCGATCCCCACCGCAGAGAGTCCGCTGGGACCAGCGGGGCTGTTGAGCGCCCAAGTCAAGCGCCAGCCCGTCGGTGTTGTCGCGGCCATCACGCCCTACAACTTTCCTGTCACCAACGTTGCGGGCAAGATCGCCCCGGCGTTGGCTGCGGGATGCACCACTGTCATAAAACCGGCCCCGCAGGACCCGCTCGGAATCCTGTTGGTCGGCGAAGCTGCTCAAGCCGCCGGTTTCCCCGCCGGTGTGATCAACATCGTCAACGGCTCTGGCCCCGATGTGCCCGCCGCCCTGGTCGACTCGACAGACGTCAACATGATCTCGTTCACGGGTTCCTCCCCGGTGGGCGCCAAGATCATGTCCAACGGTGGCAAGACCATGAAGCGTCTGTTGATGGAGCTTGGAGGCAAGGGGGCCGCAATCGTCACCGAAGACGCCGATCTGGGCACCGCTGCGCAAGCGATAGCGACCGTCTGGGGATTCCACGCAGGCCAGATATGCACTGCGCCGACCCGGGTGATCGCCCATCGCGACGTCTACGACCAACTGGTCGAGACGCTCAACACATTCTCGGGTTTCATGAAGGTGGGTGATCCGACAGATCGATCCACGATCGTCGGCCCTGTGATCACCGAAATGCACCGCGACCGCGTCGAGCAGTTCATCGCGTCCGGGGTCGACGCCGGGGCGAGGCTGGTCTGCGGCGGAGAGCGCCCCGACCTTCCCGGCTATTTCATCGCGCCGACCCTGCTTGCCGACTGCACCCCGGACATGCACGTGGTGCGGGAGGAGGCTTTCGGCCCGGTCATCGTGGTCATGCCCTACGGCGACGAACAAGAGGCAGTACAGCTTGCCAACGACTCCGACTACGGGCTCTACAGCTATGTCTTCTCGGCCGACACGAAGCGTGCCTACAACATTGCTTCGCAGCTCGAGTCGGGCTGTGTGGGGATCAACTTGATTCAACCTCACATGGAGGCTCCGTTCGGCGGTTTCAAGATGAGTGGTGTGGGTCGTGACCGAGGCAAGTGGGGTATTGAGGCGTACAGCGAGCTGCAGTCGATCAACTGGATGGGTTGATGATCTTGACGGTTGCCGTTGAAGACGTCGGGACAGTCGATGATCCCGCCGCTTGACGGCTTTCGGACGGTCGAGGGCTCGGCTTTCGTCGCGGCCCCTTCGGGTGGCATGGCGCTGGCTCAACTCGGTGCTGACGTCATTCGTTTCGATCAGATCGGTGGAGGGCTCGATGCGCGCCGCTGGCCCCTCACTGCCGAGGGCGAGTCGCTGTACTGGGCCGGTCTGAACAAGGGCAAACGCTCGATCGCGGTCGACCTGCGCTCCGAGCGTGCCCAGGAGCTGTTGACCGAGTTGATCGGTATCTCGGGAACGTTCCTCACCAACTTTCCGGCGCGGGGGTGGATGTCGTATTCGGCTCTGCAGAAACGTCGCGCCGATTTGGTGATGCTGGCGGTGACCGGCAACCGCGACGGCTCCACCGCGCTCGACTACACGGTCAACGCGGCGATGGGTTATCCGCTGGTGACGGGCCCGGCCGGGTCGTCCGAGCCCGTCAATCATGTGCTGCCGGCATGGGATCTGATCTGTGGTCAGACCGCTGCGCTGGGTTTGTTGGCCGCCGACCGCCGCCGTTTGCAGAGCGGGGAGGGGACTTTGATGAGCTTGGCTCTCAGCGACGTGGCTCTTGCGGCGGTGGCAGCGCTGGGCCATGTCGCCGAGGCGCAGATCAACGGCACCGAGCGCGGGCGTTTCGGGAATTATCTCTACGGCGCCTACGGGGCCGAGTTCACGACTGCCGACGGGGCTCAGGTTTACGTCGCGGGAATCAGCCCGAAGCAATGGTCGAACCTGCTTGAGGCGACTGAGTCCACCGCTGCTGTGTCAGCCATCGCTGAGGCCCGAGGACTCGACTTTGGCAACGAAGGCGATCGTTTCGAGGCCCGCGCTGAAGTATCGGACGCTGTTCGCCCCTGGATCGCCAGCCGGACGATTGCCGAGGTGACCGCTCGTTTCGATGAACTGGGTGTCTGCTGGGGTCGCTACCAGACGTTCAAGCAACTTGTGGACGACGACCCTCGCTGTTCGGTCGACGGTGGCTTGTTTCGGGAAGTGGACCAGCCGCAGATCGGCACTTACCTGGCTCCCGGTTCGCCGCTGGCTTTCGACGGAGCACTTGCTGTGGAACCAGCGCCGGCACCTCGTCTGGGCGAGCACACCGATGAGATTCTGGCGGACGACCTCGGATTGACTACCGCGGAGATCGGTTCTCTGCGCGCGAACGGCACAGTCGCCTGAGCAGAACCACCGCAGTTGCCCACGGTGCCGTCACTGCGACCAATCTGACTTGGTGTGCGAAAATTGGGAAGTAGGGGGGTAAATTGTCGGGCCTATGCCTCATTATTGTTCTCGTTTGAAATCATGTTCTCGTCTGATGGCCGGGTTGAGCCGGGCCGGTTTGGTTGTTGCGTTGACGGCAGCGTTGTTGGCGGGGTCACCGTCACCCGCCGGGGCTGTGGCGGGGCATGGCGACGTGCCGGCAGGCACCTGGTACACCGATGCGGTGCAATGGGCGGTCGACAATGGGATCACCGGTGTTTCAGGGCCTTGTTTCGGACCTGATGTTCCGGTGTCGCGTGGTGAGGCAGCGGTGTGGATCTACACCATGGAGAATCAGCCCGATGCCGGGGACCCGCATCCGTTCAGCGATGTGACCGACGCGTCTCAGAATGATGCGGTCTCGTGGATGGCCCACACTGGTATCGCCACTGGTACTTCCCCAACTACCTTTGCTCCTGATGAGACGTTGAAACGCGGCCAGGCCGCAGTGTTCCTGCATCGTCTGGCAGGTGAGCCGTCCGCGCCGCAGCACGGCTTCAGCGATGTGGCCGCGCCCTGGCAACAGGACAGTGTGTCCTGGATGGCCGACGCCGGCGTCACCACCGGTACTTCCCCGACCACCTTCGCGCCCGATGCCAACACGACGCGTGGCCAGCTGGTCACGTTCCTGTACCGCTATAAGGGCGAACCGGACGTGACCGTCGACCCCGCAGCCCCACACTGCGATCCCACCGAAGACGAAGAGCCGACCGTCGTCGAATGCGAGGACGTCGAAGCTGCAGCTACCGAGGACGGCTTGCTGCCGATGGACCCGGCGGTGCGGATCGGCACGTTGGACAACGGCCTGACCTACTACATCCGCTGCAACGAGAGCCCCGGACGGAGCCTGGAACTGCGTTTGGCGGTGAACGCCGGTTCGCTCAATGAAGCTGAAGCGGGCAGCGGTGTGGCCCACTTCTTAGAGCACATGCTGTTCAACGGCACCGAGAAGTACCCCGGCAATGAGCTGACCAATGTCCTGCAGAGCATCGGCGTCGAGTTCGGCCCCGACATCAACGCCTACACGTCCTACGACGAGACCGTCTATGAACTCGCGCTGCGGACCGAGGACGAGGAGGCCGTGAACCTCGCGTTCGACGTATTGGCGCAGTGGGCCCATGCAGCCACGATCAACCCCGACGACGTCGAGGACGAGCGCGGAGTTGTGCGCGATGAATACAGGCTCGGATATGAGACCGCCGACGGCGTCGTGCGTGTCGCATTCCCCCGCATGTACGACGCGGGGACACCCTATGAGGGCCGCTTGCCGATCGGTTCGGCCGAAGGCATCGAGGGGGTCACGGCGCAGGACCTGCGCGACTTCTACGAGAAGTGGTATGTGCCCTCCAACATGGCGGTGATAGCTGTCGGTCATCTGCCGCTCGACACACTGGAGGATCTGGTCGAGGAGCACTTCGGCGCGATACCTGAAGGCGAGGAACCGACCGCACCCGACACGTTCTCAGAAATCGACCCGGAACCGAGGTATGACATCGCCGCCTCGCCGGGTCAGGGGTACTCCTATCTGTCTTTGGACATCCGCCTTCCGTCGTGGGACCGCGACACTGTTGAAGGCGAACGACAGTTGTGGATGGAGCAGATCATCGCGATCATGCTCGGGAACCGCCTGCAGGATGCCTACGAGCAGGGTTTGCTGTCACAGACAGACCCGACCCACTGGAGTTCGTTCACCCATACCCGTGGTCTGCGCTTCTACGGCACCAACCTGCGAGCCGTCGATTTCGAGACCGCCCTCAACGACTTCTGGTCGATGATGTTGACCCTCGAGGCCCATGGTTTCGTCGAGGCGGACCTTGCTCGGGCGGTCACTGCTATCAAGTCGGGATTGGAGTTCGGGGTTCAAGCTGCTGCCACTACCCAGGACGGCAGCTACGCCAACCTCTACGTTTCACACTTCCTGCAGGGGAGCGACATCGGCACGGCCACTGACCGGTTGACACGGGTGACGGCCCTGCTGGACGAGATCACTCCCGAAGAGCTGAGCAAACGTCTCGAAGACATACTGGACCAGAGTGGCCTTTTCGTGATCGGCGTTACAGCCGACCCCGCCGACCTGCCCACGGTCGAGGAATTGGCCGCGGCGGTGACGAGCTCGGAAGTCGGCGAGCTTCCTGCGCTGATCCCCGAGGTTGATGAGTTGCTGACGGTGCCCGACCCTGTCGACGCGGTGGAATCCGGCGAACTCGACCTCCTTGACGGCTCGGCGGAGATCCATGGCAACAGATTCGGCGACACGTACGAGTGGACTTTCGCCAACGGCGCCCGAGTCATGTTCGTTCGCTCCGACATTGCCGAGAACCAGGTCAACCTCCAGGCAGTCTCCCAAGGCGGCTGGTCCGCCGGCGAACCGGCAGACCGTATGTTGAGCGGCAGGCTGGCCACCCGGGCGGTGCGTCAGAGCGGGCTCGGGGACCTCAGCCCCGCGCAGTTGTCGCGCTACCTCGACGGCATCAGCGCCTCGGCGCAACCGTTCATCGACGAGACGACCCAGGGTGTGACTGGCGCCGCCGGCACCGCGGACGTGGAGACGATGTTCCAGTTGATGCACTTGTTGTTCACCGAGCCGCGGGTGGACGACCAAGCCCTCGCAGAAGTCGTCAACGTCGGGGAGATAATCCTCAACCTGTCTGAGGTCGATCCTGGCTGGAAGGCATGGGTGGCATACAACCAGGCCCGCTACGGCGACGAGTTCGAATGGTTCAACCCGGTCGCTTCGCAGGAGACGCTCGACGCTCTCACCGCGGAGTCTCTGCTCGAACGCTACAAGCAGCGCTTCGCCAGCGTCGACGATCTGGTGGTTGTCGTTGCCGGCGACGCCGACCGCGAGACAGTTGAGCGGTTGGCCCGAACCTACGTGGGAACTCTGCCTGCGGGAGAACCGGACAGCTATGTGAACCGTCGCCCGTCTGCGCCTGCTGAGGCCGTGCGCCAGGAGGTGGAACTCGGTCCGGATTCCCAAGCCACCGCGCTCGAGCTGTACCACGAGCTGCTGATGGATATAGACCCGGCTGTCGAGGTCGCCCTCGAAGTGCTCGAAGTGATTCTGGACGCCAGACTGGTCAACGACGTCCGCGAAGACATCGGTGCCACCTACGTGGTGTCGGTGGGACTCTCGTCGTACTTCACCCCCGAACAGGGCATACGGTCCTCGCTCACGGCTTCGGGTGATCCCGAACGGATGGACGAGATTGAAGCCGAGATCTTCCGCATCCTTGCCGATGTTGCCGGTGGCAACGTCCTCGCTGACGATTTCGACAGCGCGGTTGCAGTCGTCGGGTTCGACTACGCGGGGCTGGGGAATTCAGATCTGATGCGACCGCTAGCTCGACGGGCTTACGCCCCGGACGAACAACTCCCCACTCCGCAGCGTCTCATTGCAGAACTGCAGCAGTTGGAACTGGCTGATGTGATAGCTCTGGCCGCGGCGGTCTACGACCCGGACCGGTACATCAACATCGTTCGGGTGTTGTCGCCGACAGACGGGTGACCCTGATCGACGTCGGAAATTGGGATCAAACCCGCAAACCGGCTCGTTATCAGGCAAGAGTCGGCTATCTGTTTCAGCGATAGCCCCGACCGCGAAGAATCATGAACTTCGTGCGACAATCGCCGGCTGGTTTCCTAAGTTGAAACCGCTAGCCGAAAGGGGCACCGCAAGCCGCATCCTCGGATGGGGTGAAGGGCTCCATCCAAGCGGGTGTTTATGCTTGACATGACTCAACTTTCCGAGAAACTGGCCGGACCCGTCGGGTCGACCGCGTGGATGAACGATCCGGCGTGCAGTGGTCACAGTGATCTGTTCTTCGCCCCGTTCGCCGAGCGTCCTGAGGCGAGGGTTCGTCGTGAGACCGCAGCGGAACGAATCTGCAATTCTTGTGTGTCGCTGATCGAGTGCCGCGACTACGCCCGCAAGAACCGGGAACTGGGTTTCTGGGGCGGCGAGAGCGAGTCGGAGAGGGCGGCCGCGGGTTTCGCTCCCACGACGCCGATCATCGGTCGCAAGCGCGTGGCCGAGCAGCGGGCTCGCGACGCCATGAAGAGCGCGTCCTAGCCGGCGCGCATCAGGCGACACGCACAGCGGTATCCAACGCCATACTTGAAAGGTGACCGACGACGCCTGCTGCACTCCTTCGCGTGCCGGTGAAGTGGAGCCGAGTGATCGGGGTACCGGTGGCCGCGGCAGTGGGGGTTCGCTCCCGCAGATGGTCGAGATTCCGGCCGGTTCGTTCCTCATGGGCACCGCCGACGGCCGTTTCCCCGCTGACCGCGAGGGACCGGTCCGCGAGGTGGCAACAGAGCGGTATCTGATCGCTCCGCACCTCGTCACCAACGATGAGTTCGCGGCTTTCGTAGACGCCGAGGGGTCGAGCACACTGGCCGAGTCTGACGGCCGGTCGTTTGTGTTCGCAGGCTCGCTGCCCGACGACTTCTGTGACACCCGTGGGGTGGTCGGCGCGGAGTGGTGGCGTGTCGTCGAGGGAGCGGACTGGCGGCACCCGGCCGGTCCGCACAGCGGCCTCGCGGGTTTGGGTGATCATCCTGTCGTGCATGTGACCTGGCACGAGGCGGCGGCATATGCCGCCTGGGTGGGGGGCCGGCTCCCCACAGAAGCCGAATGGGAACGGGCAGCCCGTGGTGGACTTGAACAGGCAACGTTTGCGTGGGGTGATGAACTCACACCCGGTGGAGTCCACCAGTGCAACATCTGGCAGGGAACGTTCCCGTCGAGCAACACACTCGATGACCGATGGTATGCGACATCGCCCGTCGGCAGCTATCCGCCCAACGGGTTCGGGTTGTACGACACCGCCGGCAACGTTTGGGAGTGGTGCGCCGACTGGTTCGACGAGGGGCGTTCCAGAGTGATCAAAGGCGGGTCGTTCCTCTGCCACGACTCCTACTGCAACCGTTACCGCGTCGGTGCCCGGTCGTCCAACACCCCCGACACATGTACCGCCAACATGGGAATCCGCGTCGCCGCCGATCCCTGACTTGAACCCCCGGTGAGAGGCACCGCGGCTCCGGTTGCGTCCGGTGAGAGGCACCGCCTACAGGCCGAGGTAGCGGCCTCCGTCGACAGCCAGAGTCTGCCCGGTCATGTGGCGCGCCAGATCTGATGCCAAGAACACGGCCACCGGTCCGATATCGCCGGTCGGGTCGCCGATGCGGCCGAGCGGGGTCCGCCCGATCAGACGGGCTTCGAGTGTCGGGTTGGCTTCGGTGGCTACGTCCATTGCCGGAGTCCACGCCACGGGTGCGATGGCGTTGACCCTCACCCCGTGGGGGCCCCATTCGCGGGCGAGGCTCTTGAGCAGGCCGCGCTGGGCACCTTTGACAGCGCCGTAGAGAGGCAGATGCCCCGATCCCTCAATGCCCGACGGCGAAGTTAGCAGAATGAGCGTCCCGCCATTGTCGCGAAGCTCGCCGAACGCCGCTTGGGCACAGTGGAAGGTCGCTGTGGTGCTCGTAGCGATCTGCAATGCGATGGTTTCGTCGTCGACGTCTTGAATCGGGCGTGGCGGCCCTGGGGGCGAGACAGCATTGTGGACCATCGCATCGAGGCGCCCCCAGTGTTTCAGCGAGAAGGCCACAGCAGCGTCCAAGTCTTCGCGTCGGGTCACGTCGCAGCGGCAGAACAGTGCTCGGCCTCCCCGGTCGCGGATCGCCTGCGCCGCAGGTTCACCATTGGCGGATCGGCGAGCGGCGATTATCACACGAGCACCGGCTTGCGCCATAGCAGCGGCAATACCCTCACCGACTCCCTGACCGGCACCGGTGACGATCGCCACCTGGTCTTCGAGAAGCCCGCTCATCCGGGCATCCAAAGTCCGCCGTCAACCACCAGGGAAGCGCCGGTCAGCACACCGAACGCGTCGCTGGTGAGGGCATCGACGACTAGGGAGACTTCGTTGGCCAGATCGGGGACTCGCCCGAGGGGAGGGTCGTGCAGCGAGTTGGCCTCGGCCATTCCCGCAGCGTCGTCCGGTGCTAGGAAAGCGCTTGGATCCAGAGTGATGGCATGGGCGCGGATGCCGTCTTCACCCCAGGTCTTGGCGAGCGATTTGGCCAACACGCGCAACCCCTCGGCTGCTCCGGCGAATGCGGAGAATCCGTCGCCGCCGGCCGAGGCCATCAGCGGCACGAGGTACACGATCGTTCCCCTTGCGGCGCGCAGCGTTTCGTGTGCCGCCCGAGCCAGGCGGATACCCGCTTCGAGTGGTTCGTCGCAGGCTGCGTGCCATTGTTCGGCCGTCAGATCGGTCAACTCCCGGCGCTGACGGCACAGGGCCGGATAGCGGGCGTGTACCACCAGGTCCAGGTGCTCCAGGGTGGGGAAGGCCGCGGCGACCGTTTCGTCGTTGAATGGATCGTCGCCCAACCGGAGCAGGCTCCAGCCTGCCGCGACGAGGCCGACCCCCACCGAGTCAGCCGGATCACCGCCACCGACGACCAGCGCAGTACGAGACGTCTGCGGCGTCATTTGAACCACTTCGGCCAGTCTTGGGAGATCCTCAAGGTCCAGTCGGGATCGCGTTTCTGCATGAACGACATCACGCCTTCTTTGGAATCAGCGGTTCCCATCAGATGAAGGTGCAGTTCGCGCTCCAAGGTGTTGATCTCCTCGGGCGTCGGCGCAGACATCCACAACAGGCGTTTCGACACCCCGACCGACAGGGGCGCGGTGTTGGTTGCCAGATCGCGGGCAAGTTCGGTGGCCCGTTCGAGCACCTCGGGCGCCGGAGCGCTCTCCGACGCCAGACCCCATTGTGCTGCTTGGGTACCGCTGAACATTCGGCCCGTGAGCATCAGTTCGGAAGCGCGGGCGTAGCCGACGAGGCGGGGGAGTGTCCAGTGGGAGTGGAGGTCGGGCATTATTCCCCGTCGGACCTGCACAATGCCGAGCTTCGCCTCGTCGGCGACTATCCGGATGTCGCACTGCAGGGTCATGGTCAGGCCGATCCCGACGGCGTGGCCGTTGATCGCGGCGATCACCGGTTTACGGACGTCCCATGGATGGAAGTCGTCGAGCGGGTCAGAGGAGAAGGGGGGTTTCTTGTTGCCCGTGACATCGGTGTCGTCGGGCGTGCCGAACACTCCGGCCCCGCCTGAGAAGTCGGCACCGGCGCAGAACGCCCTTCCCGCGCCGGTGATCACGACCGAGCGCACCTCGTCGTCGGCATCGCAGGCGCGCAGGGCCGCGGTGAGTGAGCGGCCCATGGCCGAAGAGAACGCATTGAGGCTCTCGGGCCGGTTCAGCGTCAGCACCGCTACACGGTCGTCGACGGCGACGGCGAGGTCGACGAGTTCGGCGGATTCGGCCAGTTCGGCGACGCTCACCGGCGATAGCCCCCGGGGTGGGGCCGGGTGCCGTCGAGGCTCATGACGGTGACCTGCTCCCGTTCGAGCAGACTGAGGCTCGACTCGATCTCCCCGGTGTGGTCCGCACCGCAGTCGCACAACCAGAGGATCGCCTCGCACATCGCCTCCATCGACTCGATCTGGTCTTCGGACAGCATGTGCCCGACTATCTTGTCGGCGCCCTCGGACATGACCGCAGCGGCGGGTTCAACGGTGTTGAGGCGGATTCCGGTGCCGTGCAGTTCCGAGGCCATCGCGGTTGTGACCCGGTCGAGCATTGCTTTGGACGCCCCGTAGTAGCCGTAGACCCCCTTCACTCCGCTGAGGTCGTAGGGCGGACCCTGGGGATGGTTCGACGTTGCGCTCGAGAGGTTGATGATCCACCCCTCGCCGCGTTGGCGCATCGACGGGATCACCGCTTGGGAGAGATCGACGGGGCAGTGGACGTTGAGTTCGACCATGAGCCGCCGCCGCTTCAACGGGTAGTCTTCCATCGGCTGGTAGATTGCCCCGGCGGCGTTGTTGACCAGGATGTCGATCGGTCCACCGAGCGCCTCGGTCGCCTCCGGCACGACTCTGGCGCGGTCTGATTCGTCGGTGAGATCGGCGACGATCAACGCTGCTTCGGCGCCGAACTGTCGGCATTTGTCGGCGGTTTCGTTGAGCGAACCCGGAAGAGTCGGATGCTCGTCGAGCGTGCGCGCCACCAGCGCCACAGACGCTCCTTCGGCTGCAATACGCTGTGCCGCGCCGGCCCCGATCCCTCGACTGGCCCCAGTTATGATCGCCCGCCTTCCGGCGAGCCGCTTGGTTTCTGCCATGCGCCGACTCTAGGCAGACAGCAACCGCCACCAACAATCCATTTTATTGTCAGGGTCGTTCTTCGCACGCTCAAGTGCTTTGGTTCGGTGGGGCGCGGTTTTCGCTCTTTGGAATCTAGGTCGGATCTGGTCCGAGGTGAGACACTCGGAGGCCTCCAGAATCGGGGTTGACCAACCTCGAATCACAAGCAGGCCATCCTCAAGACCCCGAGATAACGATCTTCAACATGGAGTGGTTCCGGTTGCAGGTAAATCGAGACCGTATGGAGATTCGCTCCTCTCGTGAATCTCACTTCGAAGCTCTACGAGACCTAGCTGTGACAACCACAGTCGTTGTCCGGTGTCATTGAGTTGGGGGGTTAGTCGTTGTCGGTGATGGTTCCGGTGGCGGTACCTCGGCCTTGTTGGATGGTGGCGCCTTGGGGGTTGGTGAGTTCGACGGTGAAGTATTCGTCTGGTTCTGGTCGGTGGTCGTCGATGAGCCACACGGTGACGGTTTGTTCGGTCTGGCCGGGTGCGAACACTATTGTGCGTTCGGTGGACTGGTAGTCGAGCCAGATCTTGGCTCGGCCCGTCAGGCCCGACCAGTTCCAGGTCGTGAACCGGACCCGCACCTCTTCGTTGGATGCTTCTGACAGTGTGACTGTGAAGTCGACGGCCCAGTCGGCTTCGGAGCCTGTAGCGTCTGCGACTGACACAGACACTGCGCTCGTCGGCGGCGGGTCGTCGTTGTCGGCGACGCTGACAGTGCCTGCCCCTTGGGTGTTGGACACGGTGTAGCCGCTGTCGTCGTCGACTGTGGCGGTGACTGAACCGTCAGACTCGTCAACCGAGTCGTCTGTGGTGGCGACGGTGAACGACACGCTGCCTGTGGTGGGGATTGTGACTGTCCGTGTTCCGGTGACAGCACCATAATCACCGTCTTGGGTGATTGTGACGGCGACGTCGAGGGCTGTTGCGGGCGCGGGGACCGCGGTGAGCGTGAACGACGCGTCGCCGCCCTCAGCGACACCAGTACCGGCGGTGATGCTCACCACCGGTATCGGCACGTCGTTGTCCGCGACCGCGACCGTGCCCGAACCCTGGCCGGCCAACACGGTGTAGCCGCTGCCGGTGTTGACTGTGGCGGTGACCGAACCGTCAGACTCGTCAACCGAGTCGTCTGTGGTGGCGACGGTGAACGACACGCTGCCGCCCGTCGGGACTGTGACTGTGCGGGGGCCTGTGACAGCACCATAATCACCGTCTTGGGTGATTGTGACGGCGACGTCGAGGGCTGTTGCGGGTGCGGGGACCGCGGTGAGCGTGAACGACGCGCCGGTGCCTTCGGTGACGCCTTGCCCGGCGGTGATGCTCACCTGCGGGTCCGGCACGACGACCACGGGCGCGACCGGGTCGTCGTCGTCGGTCACGTCGACGGAATCCGATCCGTTCGCGCCGACGGTGTAGCCGCTGCCCGCGCCGATTGTGAGTGTCACTGTCCCGTCGGGCTCGTCTGTGGTGTCGTCGGTGGTGGTGATGCTGAGGGTGGCGGTGCCGCCGGTTGGGATCGTCACACTGGTCGGTGCCGGGCTGTAACCGAAGTCACCGGAAGTGACCACGTTGACGTCCACGTCGAGGTCTGCTGCCGGCGCCGGAGACGCGGTGAGCGTGAAGCTGACGGTGGCGCCTTCGGTGCCGCCGGCAGAACTCGTGATGTTCACCTCAGGCGTCGCCGCGACGACCACCGCCGGCGGGACTATCACCGGTGGTATCACTGGTGTCGGGTCAGTCGTGGCGGCGGCTTCGATCAGCCTGAGTTGCGCGGCGACTTGATCCCAGGCCGACCAGACGTTGGCGTACACCTGCGCCCCGGCTGCGGTCAACGGCTCAACACCGGGGTAGTCGCCGTCGCCGAACGCTTCGAGTACACGTTTCCAACGGTTCACGTGCTTGGCGCCGCCATGTGTCTGCGCGGCTTTGCTGCGCGCCGTCGCCAAAACCTGCGCATCGACCTGCACACCCGCCCCCCGTGCCGGCGGCGGTTGCGGGTCCGTTGCGTCCATTGCGACCATGTGGGCGAGCACCGGTATCCACCTCGACCGGCCGATGTCGACGTGAACCCGCGCCTCATCGAGCGTCGTCGGCTCCAGACC
>CAXXNK020000002.1:0-38518 GCA_963662455.3 Acidimicrobiales bacterium | reverse complement strand
CGCGGGCCGCTCTCGAAAAGGTCGGTCAGCACCTGGATGCTAGGGCGATCGCCCGAGAAGCCGACCAACTCCTGCAGCAGTGGGACGGTGATCAGGACACCCCGCCACTATTCAGTGTCACCGACACCGCCCCACTCGAACCCGCCGCGTCAGCCTGACCACAACCGCCAAGCACAGGGCAGACGGAGTCCTCCTCGGGGTGTCCGAGGATTCGTGGGTAGCGGCAAGTCTGTCACTAGGCAGATGCAGGCAAGGACTCAGCGTCGGACGCGGCTTGGCTCAGGGGGTAATCCCGCATGGCTTGGTGCAGGTCGCCGCCCACCTCTTGCCAGACCTCCCTCAGGAACTCGTCATCCTCAGATGGCGCCAAAGGTTCAACCTTGGCGTCGAAAATCTTCCCCAGCAATTCGGTGATCTCCACTAGCAGCGGAACGCTGATGCTGCGATCTGAAGGACGAACAGAGTCCCTCGCATCAGTGGACCTCTTCCTCGTGGCCAGTCCAGAGTAACGCTGCGCCGCGACAACACACGCCATTCATAAATCGTACATTGGTTGTTGTGGCAATACCTGAGATTGATGTGACATCAACTACAAGAGACTGAAACCCTCTGTTTCTAGGGTTTGTCCGTCTCTCTTGTGGCGGTCATCTCCATGCCGGTGACGGTTACCACCTTGACTGCAATTCGTCCTCGCTCGGGCGGGTCGAACGGTGCGGACCGCATCGCGGTGAGGGCTTCCTTCTCGATGTCGTCAGCGTTCTTGCCCAACTCCTTCAGCAGTTTCTTGATCTGGCGGTCGTTGGCAGCTCCCGGGAAATGGATGCGTCGGGCGTAGAAGCTCTCGCCGTCATGGTCGGTGTCGAGCATCCAGCAGGCCACATCGTCTGGACCTCCATCAGCGGCGTTGCCGGTGGCTGGGTCGAAGGTGTCGTAGCCGCTGACCTCTACCGCAATTTGGCCGCCGGGGTAGTCGTCAATGATGCGGATGTCAGGTTCCCCGACAATGACGAAGGCCTCGTGACCGGTTTCGGCTGAGAGTTCGCGGATCATCAGGTCTCGGTTCATCTGCGCTCTCGCAACGGTAATGCGGCCGACCTTCGCTGGAGCGTCAGCGGCGTACGCGTACGCGACCACCAGCAGCACTTCGGCTCGCTCGTCGCTGTCGGTTATCTCTCGAGCTGCCTCGCGGATCATCTCGCCGGGCACGGTCACATCCTCGGCGGCGACCATGACCGCAGCAACATGTTCCGCTGCGCCTCCGTCAATGGTGTAAGTGGCTTTCCATACAAGCAACTCGGAGTAGACCGGCCACGGTTCCAGAGCGCGGATGGTCATGTCGGCGCTGGCGCGTCCTCCGCTGATCGTGTGGTTCAACAGAGCCGCCTCCACCGCTTCGGAGAAATAGCCGTGAGCGACCACCATCTCGTCGTCGGAACCTTCCAGTGGGATGACCGTCGCCCAAGGTTGTTCGCTCTCCACCGTCATCGGCGAGGTTACGCGGGTCACAGCGCGTTTCTTTCGTGGCTGATCCACAAGCAGGATGGGGTCAGGGTCAAGGTCGTAGGCCAAGACGCCGGCCGAGACTTGGGGGACGCGTTCGTAGACGAGTCCTTGGGCGGGGTCGTTGCCCCATCCGCCCTCGGGTGGCGGAGCCTCAGGTTTGCCGGAGAGTTGTGCTTCTAGGCGCGCGCCGTTTACCGAGTCAGTCAGTGTCCAGTAGGGGAAGGTCGCGGTTGAGAGCCGTTGGCGTGCGATTGACACGGCGACTGGCGAGGTGTCACAGGTAATCCAACGCCGCCCCCATTTCTCGGCGGCTATCGCAGTAGTGGCTCCACCGCACGTCGGGTCGAACACAAGGTCGCCAGGGTCAGTGGCCATGAGAACGCATCGCTCAATCACGCTGTCCGCTGTCTGCACTACGTAGCGTTTATCTGACGCGTAGGCCTGTTGGTGCCACATGTTGTTGATGCGCCGCCCAGGAACCTCGTTCTCGTATCGCTTCCAACGGAGCGCAGAACCCGGCCCGGCAGCGTCTAAGCGGTTTAGCTCCGCGAGACGGTCCATACCCTCCATTGATACACGCCATTGCTCACCCGCTGGACAGGTCCAGGCCTGCCCTCTCCAAGAATACGGGTCCGAGCGCCCTGTGGTTGAGGCACCAGGTGACGTGAGTGCCACGCGGCTATAGAGCCGCGAACCGTCAGGCAAGTGCGAATCTGGGTCATCCCTCTCTTCGGGAGTCAGAGCGCGGGTCTTCGCGTCTTCAAGTTCAACCATCGCGTAAGAACTCATATGCGCGACCTTCTCAGCGCGAGTGAGCGGTTCGTAGAGTTGGTGGTACTTGGACTGTCGTTTGTCCTTCGCGTACCAAAGCAGGAAATCTGCAACGCTGGGCAGCGTCTTGGACGATGAGCCGCTCGTGGTTGCAAAGGGGATGAGAGATACGCGGTTCTCTGCTCCGAACACTTCATCCAACAACAGTCCAACTCTCAGCACATTGTCGTCGCCGATCTGCATGAACAACGAACCCGTGTCGGCCAACAGTTCGCGCATCAGGATGAGTTTCTCGCGGGTTAGGTCCAAGTAGGAGTGAATGTTGCGTTCATAGGTGTCCCGGAAGGCGCGGATCGTACGAGTGTCTAGCGGGCGGCCCTCGGCGGATTCGGGTGTCCTGTCCTTCTGATTGATAGATACCTGGAAGTTGGACTTGTAGCCCATCCCGTAGGGCGGGTCGAAGTAGACCATCTGGACTTTGCCCGTCATGTTCTCGCGTGCGAGCAGGGAGGCCATCACTCGGGCGGATTCTCCGTGTATGAGCCGGTTGGACCAGTTGGCTGCGTGCTGATACCACTCGTAGGCGGCGTCCGGGGAGGGCAGGCCGTTGAAGTCGCTGAAGAGTTGTGGCTGGTCGCCGCCGCCTTGGAGCAGTTTCACGAAAGCGGCTGGGTGGACCTTCTCACGCACATACAGCGGATGCGCGGCGTGACCGTCTTGGTTGGCGGGTTGACGGTTCCACGCAAGGATGGGCTCGTCGTCCACCTCACGGGTCTGGGGCTGGTACAGGATCGGGCGACGGTCGGTTTCGCTCATCGTCTTGCTGGTCTGCTCAGTCGGCAGGTTGACGCGTTTGGCTGAGGGGTGCGTGTACTGGTCGGTGGTCTTGGTGCTGGCTCGTTTAGCCATCACGCTGCTCCTTGCTTGGCGGGCTTCGGATGTTCGGCTCGGGCCGCTCTGACCGCGGCGCTCAGATCAGCGGAGAGGCCCTCGGGTTCGTCCAGTTCCACGAACGACCATCGCCGCAGCCACATCGGCAACTGCAGCGATGACTGCACCGCCGGTATCCACCGGTTCGTGATGGACTGTTTCTTGCGTTCGCTCTGGTCATCGGGCACGCCTTTGCACTCGATGATGAGATGCACAGCGTCGTCGTCCTCGTGTTCTGCAAAGAGGCGGGCCACAAAGTCGGGTTCGTATCGGTGCCAAGTGCCTTCCCACAAGTAGGGAACGCTCCAATCGAGCCGGAAGTTGCGTGCCCAGCTGGTCACGTCAGGGTGTTTGTCAAGGGCTCTGGCGCAGGCCCTTTCAAAGTGTGAGTGGCAGGCCGCGATGTTCAGTTCCGAGTTCTCGGTGATGTGGCGATCCGAGAGGCTGGTCTCATACCTGACGCTGGAAGTGTCCAACACTGTCGGATGCGCGAACGCTGCTACGAGCCGGTGACGTGCGCCGTCCGTGGTCTCGCACGCGTCGTCTATCTCCTTGACGGCCTGGTCCAGGTTGCTCGACCCGAGCCCGTCGTAGTGGAATTCGTTGACCTCTGCAAGAAATGTCCAGAGCCTGACGATTCTGACGGCGTCGTAGAACAACAACCGTCGTCGCGCGCGCCACCCCTCGCCGTCGTCGGCCATCCTTTGGCTCCAGCGTCGCACGAGCCCGGCAGCGAGCCGGGTGCGGGTCTGCTGCTCACGCATGTTCGCTTCCGCACTGATGGTCCTGGTGTCTCCGACCGTCCCTGCCAGCACAGCTTCTTTGGCTCCGCGCGGCACCCATTCAATGACCCGCTCGGGGTTCAGCTGGAACCCGCCGGCTCCGGGTTCTGTGAGGTACTGCTCCACGTTGGGGAACTCGATTCGATGGTTACGTCGTCCAGGGACGCTGTGAACCCAATACCGGGGTTTCGGCGGTTCAGGGCTGTCTCCAGGGCGTTTGACCGGCATGAAATCAAACGGAACGCCGATGACCTCTGCATACTCCGCGACAAGCCTGCCTTCGTCGTCGTAGTTGTCATAGTTGGAGCGTCGCAGAGCACGGCCCGTGACCTGCTCGCACAACAATTGCGTGGAGAACGCCCGGTATCCGAGGATGTGGGTGACGGTGCGGGTGTCCCATCCCTCCGTGAGCATCTGGACTGACACCACGCAACGAATGTGCTCACCGAGACCCCCCGGCCTACCGACCGAGTTCAACGCGCCGCGCACGATGTCGCGGTCATCACGGTCGTCGCCGGGGAGCTTCAACCGGCCGGCTTGTGCCTTGACGGCTCCGCTGAGGCTGGCCTCTCCCTCAAGCTGGGAATGGACCAACAACGTGTGGACGCGTTCAGTCGGACCGTCGGCACGGTAGTTGGCGAACAGATCACAGGCTCCCTCGTGATGCTCAAGTGAGCCATCGGGGCGCTTCTCCGACCATCCCGCGATGTGATCCGCGACAGCACTGGCATTGGCGATGTTGTTGGCCACCACGATGAATACCGGAGGTGTGGGCATCGTCTTGTCCGGATCATCCGGATGCATCCACTGGTTGAACTTCTGTTCATAACTGTTGTACAGCGCGGTGAGCGCACGGTTCAGTTCGGCCGGCACCGCACCGCGTCTGACGGTCTTGGGAGTCGTACTGGCGTAGAGGTTGCGCCACTTGACGCGCTCGCTCGCGGAATCATCATCGACGGGCACCTGCGGAATCTTGACCAGACCGGATTCGATGCTGTCCATCAGCGGGAAGTCCGAGACCACCCAGGGGAACATCCGCTCCCGGCGGTCAGTGCCCTCAATAAAGATCGGCGTGGCGGAGAAGTCATAGACCGGGCCGAGCCGTTCCGCGTCGCGTAATCCCTCCAGAGCTCCAAACCAGATCGCTGCAGCCTTGACATCGTCGTCTTCTGCTGTGCGCCGACCGGCTTCGGGCAGATAGCAGTGGTGAGCTTCGTCGTTCAGCACGCACACCTTCGGTGCGCCCTGCCCCGTCGGGAACCCACGCAGCACCCGGTCGAGAACCGCCGACATGGATTCAAGCTCCGGGGTCCTCCCAGCTCGCAGCAGCTTCTTGGCGTCGCTCGACGCAGCAGACAGCCGGTCCCGTCGCTGGAACGCTTGGAAGTTCAACACCTGGACCTTGACCGCTCCCAGCGCGCTGCGTTTGCTCTCCGGCAGCAACCGCATCTCGTCATAGACGTTCTCGGGGTGCGCCGGACGCAGCACCGCGAGACGCTCGCGGACAGTATGACCCGGAGTGATCGCCAAGAAGCAGGTGGTGTATCGCCCATCACGGCGCTGCGACGCGGCCGCGTTGACGGCGTGCCAGGCAATGACCATACCCATCACCGCGGTCTTCCCCGTACCGGTGGCCATCCTCACCGCGAGACGGCTGATATCGCTGTTGTAGTCCCGGTTCGCCTCCGCCAAGTCTCGTCGAACGCCAGCGAGCACCCTGTCCCGGCTTGCGTTGGCCTCGGTCAGCCAGATGAGGGTCTCGGCCGCCTCCACCTGCGCGAAGAACAGCCTCGGGTCGTTGGCCTCGCTACGCCAATGCCACAAGAGTTGTCTCGTCGCGGAAGTCGCCCCCGGATAGTTCGCGTTCCTCCACCCCGACACTGCATCACGGATGCGGTTCACCAGCTCGTTCTGCTCCGCCGCGGTCCCCGTCCCCTGCATCCGCAACTGCGTACCCCGCTCCTTGGGCACAATCACGAGCGCCTGGCTCAGCCGCCTCCCTTCGATCGCCACTCCCGTGGACGTATTGTCCTCCGCCAACTCCCAGTGACGCGAAGGCTCCTCATGAGGCCGATTCAGAACCGGTTGGCTGACATGGTCCAACGGCCGTGCAGCCGGCGCCAGGTTGCCTCTCTCCGCGGCCACCGAAACGTCATCAACCGAGTCACCTGCAGTCGCCTCCGAGGTCACCGGGCTACACCGTCCGTCACGTTGCTGAATGGGGAAGTCGAACTCGCACAACGCGCTACAGGCTAGTAGCAGCCCGTGACACCGTGCGTGGTTTCGCCCTGCTGTAGTTACCGACAGGTCCACTTGGCCTCTTCGGTCGCAGACGACGCACTCGTGACCGTCAACCGGTACGACTGACATCGCAACCCGCTTCAAAAACTTGCGTCGAGCGGCCCCACCTAAGCAGCAACAACCTCACCGGACACGTCAACGCACCCGCCTACGTTTCCGACGCTTCACCCGCTACCGAATCCGAGCGTTGCCTTATGCTGGCAAACCTCACTGGTGACCGCTCAACTCGCCGCGCATCTCCGAAAACCCCAAACCCTCATCGGTCGTTGTCACACCTGACTCGTACATTCCTGGTATGCGAGTACGACAGTCGCGGGACCATCAAATGACTTCGACCACCTGCTATCGTTGCTGGATGCCGACTCTCCGCGACAACGCAAGTCGGCTTGTGTCAGCGCCTCCACACGATGATGACTGCTAACAGGCTCACCGAAGCTTTCCGAGAGCTGGGCTATGAGAAAGCGCTGTGCCAGCGTCGCGTAGGTTCCCCTGCCAGCAAGGTAGTCGCCGATGTCGTGGCGTTCACCCAAGACGCCCCCCAAGACCTACGAACTAGTGCGATAGCTGGCTTCACCGCCCCTGGAGACGATATCAGTGAGTTGCTGAGTGCCGCGCGTCTGTTGGCCACACCGTTTGCCTTGATCGAGCGGTTAAACGGCACTCTCGACTTGTATGAAGTCAAGTCAACGGGAGAATCGCCAAGCCGAATCCGAGGGCCGATCGCGCCAGCGCAGATTCGTGAATTGAGAAGTTCCAAGCTGGCAACCGAACTTGCTCCGAGGGCAATCCGCGCAGCCAAAGCGGGAATGCGCCAGTTGACGCTGTTCCCGATAGATGCGAGGCTGCTCGTAGAGGCACGCAGCAAATCAGTGGATTCGATTAGTGCGCGGATGAAACACTCGTTCCACCACGCGCTGGAGGAGAAGATTCAGCCTACGAGCGCAGCAAGACTCGTGATCGAGTCCCTTGCCGCGGCAATCGTCCGAGACAAGTACCAGCTAGAGCGCATCACTGGCGGCCGTATCGTTGATGGTGTATTGACACGGCACGGCGAGTATTTTGAAAACCTCGCAAGGTGGCAGAGCAAGCACCCTGAACTGGTTGAATCGACACTCCGCGAACTTGGGGACAACGTGGACTACTCGGCAATCGATGCGCGCACGATCAACGCTGTTTACGAGGAACTCTTTCTTACGTCGGAGCTACGCAGTGAATTTGGTATCTATCACACGGATCAACGGTTTGCATCGCGGATTCTTGACCATCTGCCGATCGAGGAAATCCCACCCGAAGATCGGTATGTCGTTGATCCTGCGTGCGGGGCGGGCAATCTCCTACTCGCCGCCCAAGAGCGGTTAGAGAACATTTCGCCAGGCCGATGGTCGGCCAGAACGACCCACGACTGGCTCAAGACCCACATGTACGGAGCGGATATTGAACCGATCGCGGTGGAGATCGCGAAGCTCTCTCTCTTAGTCTCGTCGTTGCCCCTGGGGAACTCATGGCAGATAGAACAGCGGGATTCCCTTGAGGAAACCCCCTGCTTTGGGTCGCCTCCTACGATCTGGGTGACTAATCCACCTTGGCAGCAGTCCCTGGGCTCAAATGACGAGCGGGCAATCCGGTTTCTTGACAGTGCCATCGGCCAGCTAGCTGATGGGGGATTGCTGGCGTGCATTCTACCCGCCTCTTGGTTGAGCTCAACTGGGCACAAGAAGTCGCGACTTGACGTCGACCGGAGATGCAGCGTGTTCGAGGTGTGGAGGCTACCCAGAGACCTGTTTCGCGAAGCCCGCCACCCATCCGCAGTGGTTTTTGCACAGAAACTGAGGACCGTCCAGCGCTCGAACTTTGCGTTCCGCTGGGTGACCGCATCCAAGGCGCACCGGGAGTCATTTCTCGACAGGGGTGCCGCGCAGTTCCAGTCCACCGAAATCCCTCCACTACGTCGGGCGTTCACAGGCGGCCCCGTCGACGTTCTCGCAGCGTCAGGCATCACCGTGGAGAAAGTCGCGATTGTGACGTCAGGCCAGGTGCAAACTGGTAAGCCGTGTCCCGTTCCTTCGGGTGAGGGTACACCCGTCCTCGCACGCGGCACAAAGGCGCCGATCCACCGTTCCATCGGGCGTGAGTTGATCACCTGGGTGGCCGACCCAAGGGACAACTTCCGACTCGCTGATGGATGGGAGACCATCCTGGATGACAGTCCGAAACTGCTCGTTCAAGCCAACCGATTTCAGGACAACGCTTGGCGGCTACGTCCGATCCTCGACACAACCGGAGTCCTCCCTTCCAACTCATGGCAGACGCTCTCTGGCAAACCGCAGACCATATGGGCGCTCAATGCATTTTTGTCCACATCAATCGCATCGTGTTTTGTTCATTCTCACTCAACAACCGGACGAATCCGTGTCGATTTGCTAGAAGAAATCCCACTGCCAGCCAAATGGACTCAGCACTACGAGAAATTGTTCGCGGTACTGGGAGAGCAAATGGCCGAACCGACATCGGACCTCGCATCACTGGTCGACAAGGCAGAACTGTTGGCGTACCAAGCGTTCGAATTGGATGACGCTATGAAAGCGTCGATCCAACGGGTCATGGCCGAATACAAGGCGCCTGACGGAAGAGTCCGTTTCCCCGAGGTTGTGGAACGCGAAATTGGAGATGCGCGCCTCGAACCGTTTAGTCAGGCCCCCGGTACGGTGCTAAGCGTCGAACGCACATCGGTCCAGGTATGGGTGCTCGGAGGGCCCGATGACGGTTACACCGTCGATCTGCACGAAGGCATACCCGGATGGCTTCTCCAAAAGGATGCGACATTCGAGTTGACCGGCCACCCGTACACAGGGCGTTACCGGTTCCATCGGTCCGCACATCTCTCAGACAACCTAGCACTCGGAATGCACAACGGCCTAAACCCGGCCACGAGTGAAAGCTCGAATCCGCAGTAACGACTTACGGTTCCTGAGATGTCTTCGGAAGTCCATTTCCTCAATGTCGGCCAAGCCGATGCCATTGTTACCATCGATGCGGGGTCCGCCCTGATCGTTGATTGTCCACACGCCGGTGTCGACCCAGCAGCAAGAGTGCTCGACAAAATAGACCTTGCAGAGTTCGATGTCATAGTTACCCACCAAGATCTCGATCACTGCGGCGGAATCCATGAACTTCTTCGAAAATATGGGAACGCTTCGACGACCCTCTACATGAATCCTGTAGCCCGACCAATTCCACCGGGACCCAAAGTAAGGACCGCACTTCTGGGGATCCTGTCAGCACTCGACGAGATCGGTGGAACTACAGAGCACGCTGTTGCGGGCAGAGTCGGAAGTATCGGAGGGATCGAATGGTCGGTGTTGTCACCGCCTTACATCAAGGTCTTGGACGCTGCCTTGCTCGGAAGCTCGGCTAATAGGATCAATAGGACAAGTGCTGTCTTGGCGCTACAAGTTGGAGAGTACAGGTTCCTCATTCCGGGCGACATAGACGACACGGCTGTGAACTGGTTGCTCACCTCTGGTGCTCAGCTATCAGCCGATGTACTTCTGCTTCCTCATCACGGAGCAAAGCTCAAATTGATCGACCGGCTTCTCGGCGCAGTGAACCCCAAATACGTCGTAATCAGTTCGGGTCGTCGGAAGACGCACCCAAACATCTCAACACTGATGGCAGCTGCGTCATACGGCTGCCGCCTCATGTGCACCCAGGCAACTTTCCACTGCAACCCAGATCCGGTGAAACCCGATCATTGCGCAGGCTCCATCGTCTTCACTCTGAGAGGCAAGTCCCTCTCAGTGGATCCGACACCGGGGGACCACCGCTCGAGAATCCAACAACTAACCAGCCCAGTCTGCCTCCGAGCACAATCGGGGCCGCCTGCAACCGATGTGCACAGGGGTTCCAAAACCGGTGACACCACTCAATGAACCGCCTGTTGCCCAGTTCCGCCATACCACAGACTCCCATCAAACAGAGACACTTCGAGTCTAGATGACCATTCAGAAACTTGTTCGAGAGTCCGAAGTGCTCGTCGAGGTACTAGACCCTGTGGTTGAGGGCATCTCCGACTTGCAACTGCAGGGGATTGCTGATTCGGCCTGGTACCGCCTTGGATCGGTAAATTCCCTGGTCCGAGATCAGGGTGGCGGAGCATTGGCAGCCACGCTGGCTCGCGGTTTGATCGAGCAGGCCGCATACTGGGACTGGGCGATCGCCACGGGTGTTGGGACGGATGGTCTTGACTATTGGGCCGCACACGAGTACCATGAACTATCGCGAACCGCTGAAGAACTCGGCGACCGGGTTTGGCTCGGGTGGCTCTTGCCGCCCAGCGCGGTGCTCAATGTCCCGGCAGGTCCCGCTATTCCCAACAAACCGTATGATGCGGTACGGCGGATCGGATACGGCCTGGACAGCGCAGTCCTGGAACCACTGCAGTTTGCTGGGTTGTCGTCTGCCTATCGGATCCTCTCTGTGATGGCCCACGGGAATTATGTGGGAGCAGCGATCCTCGCGGATCAGCCCGATCTGCACTTACCAGATCGCCTCGCCTCAATAGTCATACACCTGGCAGCCGCTGGCGCTACAGCGGTGGTGCACGCTCTCGCGCAGGATGAGGCGCAACTGTACGCTGTGGCCGCTCAGTTCAACGTTGTTGCCACCGCCGCTTCGGGAGTACACGGCCTTCCATTGCAAACACTAGTGGTCACGCGCGTTAGTTTTGTGGCTGTTGTTGGTTGGGGTGGTATGTCCATTTGAAGGGTTTGGCCCTGTTGTTGTAGTCGTTGACGTAGTCGAGGATTGCTCCGGCGATTTCGCTGGTGTGGTTGAACTCGGCGGTGTCGAGGAGTTGTCGGGTGAGGATGGAGAACCACATCTCGATCTGGTTGAGCCAGGAGGCGTGGGTGGGGGTGCGGTGTAGGAACACGCGGTGGTGGGCGTCGAGGAACTCTTCGACTGCGGGGGTTCCGTGGGTGGCGAGGTTGTCGACGATGCAGTGCAGTTCGAGGTGTGCGGGGACTACAGAGTCGAGTTCGGCGAGGAACGCCACAAAGTTGTCTGAGCGGATCGAGTCTGTGGGCGCGGCGAGGACTTCGCCGGTGGCGCACTCGAACGCGGCGAACAGCGAGGCGGTGCCGTTGCGGCGGTACTCGAACTCCTGTTGGGCAGGCCGCCCCTTGGGGCTCGCCACCGACGCGGGCTGTGCCGCGGCTTGCGCTGCGCGGGTGGGGTTAGTCCGGCTTTTGGCCTGTATCCCGGTCTTCTCATCGACGCTGAACACCGCCCAGTTCTGCGGCGGCTGCAGATAGAGCCCGCAGATGTCGGCGGCCTTGTCGTCGAAATCGGGGTCATGGGAGGTCATCCACGACCGGACCTGCCAAGGCTTGAAGTCCATGGACTTGCAGATCCGCCACACCTGCGAGTCTGAGATGGCGATACCTTTGTCCTCGCGCAGGATCCGGCCGACCTCGGGCATCGACATGCGGGCCTTGAGCCTGCGCCCGCCGAGCTGACCCGCCTCAGGCGGGCGCGTCGTGATCGTCTTGACCAAAGCCAGCCTCTCAACAGGCCCATACACCCGCGGCCGGCCCGACCGCGGCTTGTCCAACAACCCACACAGACCCTCCGCACGGTAACGGCGCCGCCACACGTCCACCTGGTTGCGGTTGAGGTCCACCACCTCTCCGATCACCGGCGACGACAACCCCTCAGAGGCCAAAAGCACCACCTTGGCCCGCTGCCAGTCACGCAGCGGCGTAGTAGACGCAGCAACCCGCGCCTCCAACACCACCCGATCCGCATCCGACACTTCTAAAACCTTCGGCAAAGTCATAACCCAACCCTAACACAGCAACACCACTAACGCGAGGATGCACTAGATGCAGCAAGTCGACCGGGTCGACCGGCTCACTCCAAGCAGACGCCGCCACTGAGCGTCACAGCATCCGTCCATCAGATGTTCTCGGCAACCGACGATCTGACGAATCTGGGTCTGGAATTCCTGGATGCTGCCGACAACCTCGTCGCGGTTGTCACATCCCAAACGGCATGGCCAAAGACATCTGATGCGTGGCTTCCACTGCAGAGCTTCCGACTCTCGTTGTCAAACATTCAGATTATTCGAGGAGGCCTAGAGGGAACTCTCGGTAAGGCGCTGATGCCAATAGCCGCACGCATGTTGCTTGAGGACGGCGCAAGATGGGAATGGCTTCTACACAGCGCAGACACCGCATCCCCAGGCCAAGCCCTGAAGACACTGGTGAATGATGGCGCGCATCACCGAGACAAGATCTCAAAGAGCCTCCAATCCGACGGAGTGCCGCAAAACCTGATCAACGACCTCCTCGGACCAGCTACAGAAATCCCCGTCCCTGAACACGGGACCCCATCTCTCCCGGCTATCACAGAATTGCTGAATCTCGGCTACTCGAACGCGTCTGAGGTCCGATCTGCCCCTGCGATGTACAGCGTCCTATCGCAGTTCGTGCACGCTACTCCGATCTCCAATTGGCACATCCGTCGGGACATTTTTCCTACGCTTACAGCGCCCGCTTTCGCCATCTCTTTGGAGTCCGCAGCCCGCGGTTTCGAGAGGATCGCGTTGATCACTCTCCTCCTTGCGGGGGTCAGCCGTGAGACTCTCGATGAGCCACTAAACGCGTTGAGCGAACGATGCGCACAGATCACAACGCTTGCCGCGCTATACCACTTCCTCGGATAGAGAAGCCGCAACCGAATGGGTTCCGGAATTGCTGCAAAGACTTCAGCGTCAAATCGAACTCGGTCATGCACGCAAGACTCCGTGGCTGCATATGAGCGCTGGATTCCCCAGGCCCCAGTGCTCGTTTCGACGGATTGGGGTGGGCTCTGGCAAGGTTGGGGGATGACAGACTTTGCTGAGAAGTATGGGCCGTGGGGTGTGGTCACCGGTGCGGGAGCCGGCGTTGGTCTGGCGTACACCGAGGAGTTGATCGCTCGGGGCGTCGGGGTTGTGATGGTCGACGTCTCACCGGGAGTCGTCGATGTCGCCGCTGGTCTCGGCGGTGAGACTCGCACGGTGATCGCCGACGTGGGCGACCCCGGGTGGGTCGACGTGCTCACCGAGCAGACCGCCGGACTCGAGATCGGGATCGCGATTGCCAACGCCGGAGTCTCCTATGTCCGCCCCTTCCTCGACATGGACGCAGAGATGCGCCGCAAGACCCTCGACGTCAACTGCGGGGCAACCGTCGATCTGGCTGCATGGGCTCTGCCGGCCATGGCCGAACGCAAGCGAGGGGGATTCGTCGTCACCAGTTCGGGGTCTGCCCTGTCCGGCACCGCCTGCGTGGGTCTCTACAGCGCAACCAAGGCCTTCTCAATCAACCTCATCGAGGCGATCGGCTGGGAACTGAAGGGCTCCGGAGTCGACACCTTGGCCATCGTCGCTCCGAGCATGGACACCCCCGCTTTCCGGTCCTCAGGCCCCGACTATGACCGAATGGGAGGCCCGCCCGTGGATCCTCGTACGGTTGTTGCCCCGGCCCTCGACGCGCTCGGCGAAGGCGGCCGCTGGTTGGCCGACGACGGCCTGAAGTTCGTAGCGTCCGTGGAGCGTTCGGACCGCGTCGAGATGATGTGCGGCGCAACAGCCGCCATGTACCACCTCTTCGAGGACTGACCCGCGCGTCCAGCCATACTTGATCCTGTGAACGACAGTTCTCCCCCCACCCCCGGCAACACAGACTCGCAGAAGTCAAGCACGCCCGGCGCAAGCGAAACGGCTTCGACTCACGCGGCTCCGGCTGTGCCCGGCAACAACAACGTGCCCGGCGAAAGCAACGTGCCCGGCGACCACACAGACGTGCTTGTCGTGGGGGCGGGGATATCTGGGATCGGGGCGGGGTACTACCTGCAGAAACAATGCCCGGACCGGACGTTCATGATCCTCGAGGGGCGCCCGGACATCGGCGGAACCTGGGACCTGTTCCGGTACCCGGGCGTGCGGTCCGACAGCGACATGCACACCCTCGGCTACAGCTTCAAACCGTGGACCGCCGACAAGTGGATCGCCGAAGGCCCCGCCATCCTCGACTATCTCAACGAGACCGTCGAGGAGCACGACCTCGGTCGCCGCATCCACTTCAACCGGCGCGTGCGCCGAGCGTCATGGTCGAGCGCCGAGCAGTGTTGGACAGTCGGGATCGAACACACCGACACCGGTGAGCACAGCACAATGACGGCCAACTTCTTGGACATGTGCTCGGGCTACTACTCATATGACAAAGGGTTCACCCCCGAATTTCGAGGCATTGAACGTTTCGAGGGCGAGATCATCCACCCGCAGGCCTGGCCTGAAGACCTCGACTACGCAGGCAAGCGGGTGGTCGTCATCGGCTCAGGAGCAACCGCGGCGACACTGGTGCCGGCAATGGCCGTCGACACCGCGCACATCACCATGCTGCAGCGCTCACCGACCTATATGGCCCCCGCACCCGACATCGACCCGATAAACCGGCGGCTCAAACAAGTACTGCCAAAACGAGTCGCCTATTGGTTGACGCGTTGGAAGAACATCGTCCGGACACATCTCATCTACAGAATGTCACGGACGAAACCAGAACGCCTTAAGGACCGGCTGCTTGGTGCTGCCCGTCAAGCTCTCGGACCCGACTACGACATCGACAGGCACTTCACCCCCGAATACAACCCCTGGGACCAAAGGCTTTGCCTCATTCCCAACGGCGACCTCTACAAAGCGATCAAGAACGGGTCGGCTTCAGTGGTGACCGACACGATCAACACCTTCACAGAAAAAGGGGTCCTGCTCGAGTCCGGTACGGGGCTTGAAGCTGACATCGTCGTCACAGCCACCGGACTGAACCTTGTTGCACTGGGTCAAGTCAGGCTCGAAGTCGACGGACGACCCGTCAATCCCGGCGAGACCTGGACCTACAAGGGAATGGCCTTCTCCGATGTCCCGAACCTTGTGACCACATTCGGATACGTCAACGCGTCTTGGACGCTGCGAGTCGATCTGAACGCCGCCTATTTGTGTCGCCTGCTCAACCACATGCGCGAGACAGGAACCACACAGTGCACGCCGCGGCTGCGCCCGACCGATCACGACATGGTGCCGCGCCCGTTCATCGACGACTTCCCGGCGGGCTACATCAGACGGGCGATGCATCTGCTTCCCCGCCAAGGCGACCGGGAACCCTGGCTCAACACCCAGAACTACCTCCGGGACCGCAAGTTCATCGGCCGCCAACCGGTCGACGACGACGTCATGGAGTTCACCACCGCGCCGGTCCCGGCCGCTACCGGTCGCTGAGATCCACCGCCGACCGCCGAGAGTCCGCCACTGTCCCCGTCCCTGCCACCGCGGTCGCCGAGAATTCGCTGCCGAGAATCCACCATTGAACGGTCGCGCTTGCGCCTTGACGCAGGGTGTACGATTCGGTTCTGGTCGAGCAGGCCATCATGGCCCGAGTGAGAAACTGCTGAGGAGGTCGCACGCCGATGGCGGACAGGTCCCCGACGATCAGCGCAGGGCGCGGTCCCGAACGCAATGGCTACGAACCGGCTGTGCCGATCACGGTGTCGCCGATCCTCGACTGGCCGCCGCGGCCGGTAGCAACGCTGCGCTATCTGCTCACTCCGGTGATGCTCCCGTACGGGGTCTTCTGGGTCGCCCTGGCGGCTCTGACCTGGAACTACCTCACCCCGTCGATGGAACGGATGGCGGCGCTGCACCCGAGGTGGATGCTGGAGGTCTACCTGCGCAACGTCGTGCTGTTGACGCTGGTAGCAGGCTCACTCCACCTGTTCCTGTACGCCCGGCGGGCCCAACAGCAGCGCTACAAGTACAACCAGCGTTGGCTCAGCACCACCAACCGCTCGTTCCTGTGGACCGACCAGACCCGTGACAACATGTTCTGGAGCCTCGGCAGCGGCTGTGCGATCTGGACGCTGTACGAGTCGCTCACCCTGTGGGCCTACGCCAACGGCTGGGTCGCCTCCGCTCAGTGGGACTCGGCGTGGCCGTATCTGGGCCTGCTGACGGTGGGGGTGTTCCTGTGGTCCGTCACCCACTTCTACCTCAACCATCGGCTCCTGCATGTGCGCTGGTTCTACGACCACGCCCACTACCTGCACCACCGCAACGTCAACACCGGACCTTGGAGCGGCATCTCCATGCACCCGCTCGAGCATGTGATCTATTTCACCGTGTTCCTGCTCTGGTGGGTCGTGCCCGCCCACCCGTTCATCGTGATCCTCAACGGTCTGTTCAACGGCGTGTCGCCGGCGGTCTCGCACTCCGGCTTCGAACGCTTCGAGGTCGGCCGGCGCGAGGGACGGACAGCTCCCGGCGCCGACTACTTCCACCATCTGCACCACCGCTACTTCGAGTGCAACTACGGCAACCGTCCCGTGCCGATCGACAAGCTCTTCGGGACTTTCCACGACGGCAGCCCCGAAGCACACGCCCGCATGAAACAGCGCATGCGGGAAAGGCGCGGCAGCCAAGCCGCCTCCTAGAGGCCGAGCGGATCGGTCCCGCACACGGCCCGCGTCCCAACGAGGCCGTGGCCCGAGCGGCCCGGACACGCAGTACACAAGAGCGGGAGACAACAGGTCTCGATGCCCCCACGACGACGAACCGTGCTCGTTCCAGGGTAGGAACCCCCGCTGAGGTCGGCCGTCGTCACTCCAACGGGAAGGGCGACTGGAGCCACCACCGGCGGTCGACGGGTTGCACGGAACCGACCCATTTGACCCACCAGTAGCCGCGCCGCCCGGGCGCCACGAGCCGAACCGGCGCGCCGTGGCCCCGCCGCAGGAATTGACCGTCGTAACCGACCGCCAGATACAGGTTCTCGGCGTCACGGGCGGGGAACAGTCGGCTGTAACCGGTCAGCGACGTGACTTCGAGGGTGGGCGCGTCCAAACCCGGCATCAGTTCCGACAGCGGCACTGCGTCCCAACGTTGGCGGCTCCACCAACCGCCCGTGCAGTCGAGGTCGGCCTCGACGAGTCGGGCGCGGTCCCTCAGATCCTCGATCGGGACCGGCTCGTCGGCAACTACGAGTTCCCAGTGCTGGGCTGCGACGTCGGGAGCTCGGTCGTTGAGCCAGGTCACCGTCGGCATCTGCAACGGGGAGAACGAGGCGGTCTCGTGCGAACCGGTGAAGCGCCGGTTCCCGCCGACCGCCACCTCCTGAACACCGTACACCGCAGCAGCGGCCACCAGTGCGACGCCTCCCCCGGCGACAGCCCGTCGGTCGAGATCTGCGATCCTCGGCCGACCCGTGCGGCTGACAATGTGCCAGATCACCAGCACGGCCAACACTGCGGCTGCCAGCACATGGGTCCACAGCGCCGACCAGTAGCCGACCCCGTACCAGAGGCCTGTGGAATGCAGCACACCGAGCACGACCGTCGCCGTCACCAGCAAGCCCAGCAGTATCGAGAGCCATCTGCCGGCCCGTCGACGGCGCAACCCGGTCCGCACCGATCCGCTGATCTTGGCAGGAGCCAACGCCAGCAGGCTCAGACCGGCCAGGCCGTGCACGACGGTCACCCAGCGCGCCCAGCCGGTGCCCACCCCCCACGACGCCAGCCCGCTGAGCGCGGCGATGACCACCGCGACGAACAACAGCATGTCCACCCGCCGCGACGTCAACCGCCGGTAAGGTCGCAGCGCCGCCTCCGCGGCACCGTTGAGGCGGCTGCGGATTCGTTGCGCGCCCATGGTCCGGACTCTCAGCCGTCGGGGTCCTCTGAGCTGCCGGGATCCTCTGGACCGCCAGGGTCGACCACGGGCGGACGCGCCGCCACCAGAGCGACGATGACGACCAGACCAAGGATCGTGGCCGACAGCAGCGATTCGGATGCGGTGATGGTGTTGTTGGAGTATTGATCGACCGTCCCGTCCAACCATTCGAGCGGATCGCGCTGAACCAGCAGAGCGATCATCGCCGCGAAGATTCCAACGGTGACAACCACGCTCGAAACCATCTCAGACACAGGACCCGGCTCGGTCCGGTCAATCTGACGCCAGCCGGCGACAGCCAGGAACAGCGCCGGGATCCACAGCGGGAGCGAGACGACCGAGATCACCGCGGCCGGAATGATCCCAGCACCTGCCGCCAGGACGAACCGTCCCCGACCCGAGGAGTGCGCCAGCAGCGCCACCAGAGCCGCGACCACGAACGGAGCGACAAGCGACACCGCGATGCGCAGGCTCCCCGGCTCTCCTTCGGACCCGACGAACCGAACCACGCCGATCCCCGCCGAATAGAGGATCGTCACCAGACAAGCCACGACAACCCAGCGTTGCATCGGATCGTTGTCTCGCATCAGCATCAACCTTCCTGCGACTCCGCTGGGGTTCTGGTGGTCAGTGTCGCCTTACGCCACCGTATTTCATGCGGGTGTCGTTCATGGAAGCGGAGCGCTTGGCGTCGTCCACGATTGCGGCGTCGACGAGTTCACCGACGAACAGAGTGTGGGTGCCCAGGTCGATCGCATGGCGGACTTCGCAGTCCATCCAAGCAATCGCCTCGGTGAAGATCGGCGCCCCGGTGCGTCCTGAACGAACGGGCCGATCGTTGAGCGTGTCGCCGTCGTCGCGGGCGGGTTTCGAGAACTTGACGAAGACCCGGGTGTCGTCTGAGTCCCAGAGGTTGACGGTGAACGAGCCTCCGTCGCTGATGAGCCGATGGGTGACCGCAGTGTTGTCGACGCCGATGCCGATCAACACCGGTTCCATCGAGAGCTGAGTGATCCAACTCGTGGTCATGCCGTTGCGTTCGTCGCCCGCTCTCGACCCGACCAACGCCAACGCATTGGGAATCTTCCAGGTGACCCTGTTGATGAGTTCGCTCTCGAGTGCCGCGTCTGATGCCATATACAGAGCGTAGGCCGCGCAGGGTCAATCGAGTTGGGGGCGACCGGTGCCGACCACGGAGGCGACGCCTTCCACGAAGAGCTTGCGGCCGCCGACGTCAACAGACTTCTCATCCCAGTCGGTCTCCAGTTCGAACTCGGGCGCACCCGCGGCAGCCATCGCCTCCGCTACTGCTGAGATCGCCTGGTCAATGGCGGACTGCTTGGCCGGTTCGAGGTCGAAGAACGAGTCCGGCTCCGCTCCGATGTGAACTCTGTAGAGCCCTCTGCGCGGTGAGGAGACAGTCACACGGCGACGCAGACGAACCTTGCCCACAGCGGCACCGATCGCATTCGCCACGTCCGTATGTTCGGGAATCTCGACTTCGGTGCCGAGCAGTTCACCGATAGCCGGGTAGTAGGTGGCGGCCGGGGCGCCGAGCCCGACCAACGGAACCCCCAGCCCGACTGCCAGTCTGGACGTGCGAGGCTTGCCGTCGAGCGCCGCGGCCACAACCTCTGAGGTGGCAGCAGTCTCCTGCAGGCCGTCGCTCGCGAACGCCGTGGCCAGCAGCTTCTCAGCGGATTGCCGTACCAGCCGCTTCACCACAGCCTCAGCGAATGCTCCGGGGTCCTCGACGATCGGCTCGCCGCGGTGATCGCAACGCCGGGACCACACTTCCGCAGCGGCATGTGCTACCGCTGGGTCGTGCGTCGTCTGCGTACCGAGCACGTGGCTGGCGTCTGTGGGCGTGAAGGCCGACATACGCAACAGCCCACGGGCCCCCAACCGTCGCAGCGCCAGAGCATCCCGGCTGCCCTCAACGACGGTGTCCGCGGCAACAATACCGTCGCCGATCCGCTCCATCAGCTGACGTTCGCCGCGGTCGCTCGAACCCTGTGCGGCTTTCGCGGTCAGCGCCAGGAAGACCGAGCTCCACTGTTGGGGAAGCGTCTCGGCATTGAGCTGGCGCCGCAGCTGCGACAGCAGGAACTCACCGTGGTTCTGGGCTGTGACCACCAGAGGAACGACCCGCCGGGGCCCGACCACCAGGTCGGCCCCGAACGCACGATCCGCCAACAGCACCTCGCTGTCGCCGCCTAGTCCATGAGTCGCCATGGCCACCGCTTCAACCATGGTTCGGTGTCCACCGACCGTCGCGCCCCCGGCGCCCAAGTCGAACCGTCCGTCGCGCAGAGCCGCGACGTCGGTCGTGGTGCCGCCGATGTCGGAGATGATGGCGTCTGATGCGCCGACGAGGTGCGCTGCGCCCAGCAGGCTCGCTGCGGGTCCCGACAGGATCGTCTCCACGGGGCGTTCCCGCACGAAGTCCGCCGACACCAGCGAGCCGTTGCCGCGCACCATCATGATCGGAGCATCAACCCCCTGGTCGGCCAACACGTCTGTGGTGGTCGAGACGAGTTCGTCGATCAGCGCGATCATGCGCGCGTTGAGCAGGGCCGTGACTGACCGTTTGGGGCCGTCGAGTGCGTCGGCCAGTTCGTGGCTGCAGGTGACGGGCAGGCCGGTCCGGTCCCGGATCAGGTCGCGGGCGGCGACCTCGTGGTCGGCGTTGCGGACGCTGAACTGCGACGTGACCGCGAAACCATCGACTGAAGGTGCGATCTCTGTGACCGCGGCGGCGAGCGCCTCGGTATCGAGCGGTGCAGCTTCGGCGCCGTGTGGTGTGTGCCCTCCCGCCACCATCACAACCGAGTCGCCGCCGATGGCCTCTCGCAGGCCGCCCCGGTCGAGCACGGCCTCCTCGAATCCGATCATCACCAGAGCTGCCGGGCTGCCCTTGCCTTCGACCAGCGCATTGGTTGCCAGCGTGCTCGACAGCGACACGAAGCTGACAGAGCCCGGGTCGACTGGTCCGGCGGCCAGCACCCGTTCGATCGCCTGGCCGATTCCCACGGCGAGATCGTCGTGTGTGGTCGGTGCCTTGGCTTTGGCGAGCACGGCGTTCGAGCCCTCGTCGTAGACGACCGCGTCGGTGTACGTGCCGCCTGTGTCAACACCAAGAATCCAACGACTCACCGAACCTGGCATGGCCCGTTATTCTGCCCCACCCGCAGCCCCGCCGCGACCATAGCGGTTATAGACTTTTTGGGGTGCCTCGCAGTACACGTCCCGAGATGGCTGGTTATGGGGTGACCGAAGACCCTGACGGGTTGCTGGACTGGTCATGGGCGGAGCAGCGCCTGCTCGTCGAACGCAACTTCTGGTTCGTGACTGCCGACGCCGAGGGCCGGCCCCATTCGATGCCCGTGTGGGGCGTCTGGATGCCGGAGCGGGAGCGTTTCGGGATGTGCTGTGACTCCGGGGCACGCAAGGTTCGCAACATCGAGGCCAACGATCGGGTCGTCGTCACCACGACCGACAGCGTCGAGTGCGTTTCCTTGGAGGGACGTGCGGTGCGTGTGGCAGGCAACGATGCCGAGGCACTGGCCGTTGCTTGGGCGAAGAAGTACTGCGACGAGAACTTCTCCGCCGAGGAGATGATGGAGGCCGTACACGGCGGCGTTGCGTTCGAGGTGATCCCCGAACGTGCCTTCGGGATGATCGAGACCCCCGAGGAGTTCTCAAAATGCGCCACCCGCTGGCTCTGGGACTGACCAGTTGGGGCTTCTAGGGCCAGAGGGGGTCGTTGATCTCTGCGCCTAGGGGGGTTCCCCAGGTGTTGCGGTACGACACTTCGTGTGCGGGCAGTCGGGCCGCGGCACCCCACTTGCCCAGCGGATAGCCCATGGGCACACAGCAGGCCATCCGCCACCCCTGGTCCTTGGGCACGTCGAGCACTTCGAGGGTCTCGTCGTTCTTGAACAGCAGCACGCTGGTCAGCGACGAGCCCACACCTTCGGCTCGGGCGGCCAGCATGGCGCTCCACACAGCTGGGAAGATCGATCCGCCGGTCGTGTCGAACTTGTCGAAGGCGAACAGCAGCAGCGGGTAGGCGGCGAAGTTCTTCTGTGCCCAGGTCACCGACTTGATGATCCGTGAGAACTGTTGGGCTTCGGCGGTCTCTCCGGCTGCCGCCTCGGCGACCTGGTCCTTGTAGATCGTGTCCCACAGCATGTCGATGCAGTCCGAGTAGAGCGCACCGATCTTGGCGATCTGTTCAGAGTCGTCCACAATCAGGAAGCGCCATCCCTGACTGTTGCCTCCGCTCGGCGCCCGGATCGCGGCATCGAGTATGCGCAACTGGATCTCCTCTGGGACCGGGTCGGGCTTTACCCGCCTCATCGCCCTGGTCGTGTACAGCGCCTCTCGAACATCCATCGTGTCTCGCCTTCCAGTTTCCTCGGTTTCTCAGCCCTCAACCCTAAGGGTTGCACCGCTCAGGCGGCGATGAGACCTTGGGCGAGGAGTGATTCGGCGATCTGCACGGTGTTCAAGGCTGCGCCTTTGCGCAGATTGTCACCACAGACGAACAGGGCCAGACCGTTGTCGACGGTCGGGTCGCGGCGGATTCGGCCGACGAATGAGGGGTCCGCGCCGGCGGCCTTCAATGGTGTCGGCACTTCGTCGAGCACCACGCCCGGGGCGGAGGCGAGCAGTTCGCAGGCTCGTTCGGGGGTGATCGGCGAGGTGAAACGGGCGTTGATCGAGAGGCTGTGCCCGGTGAACACCGGAACCCGCACACAGGTACCCGACACTGCCAGGTCAGGAATGTCGAGGATCTTGCGGCTCTCGTCGCGCAGCTTCTGCTCCTCGTTGGTCTCATTGGCACCGTCGTCAACAAGCGCACCCGCCAGGGGCAGGACGTTGAAGGCGATCGGCTGGCTGAAGTTGTCGCCCGCTTCGAGGGGCGCCGCAGCACCGTCGTAGGTGAGTTCAGGGCCAGCGGTTCCAACCTTCTGGACCTGGTCGTCAAGCTCACACACCCCCGACAGACCCGCCCCCGACACGGCCTGGTAGGTCGAGATCACCATCGCCTCAAGGCCGGCCTCGTCGGCCAACGGCTTCATGACCGGCATCGCAGCCATGGTGGTGCAGTTCGGGTTGGCGACAATCCCCTTGGGGATCGCACCCAGCGCCTCAGCGTTGACCTCCGGCACGACCAGCGGCACCTCAGGGTCCATGCGCCAGGCAGACGAGTTGTCGATCACCGTCGCGCCCTGGGCTGCAACCTTCGGCGCCAGCTCACGGCTCACTGTGGCACCAGCAGAGAAGATGACGATGTCGAGCCCTGAGTAGTCA
This sequence comes from Acidimicrobiales bacterium, assembly GCA_963662455.3. Lineage (GTDB taxonomy): Bacteria > Actinomycetota > Acidimicrobiia > Acidimicrobiales > Aldehydirespiratoraceae > VXYK01. The sequence goes on along the minus strand of CAXXNK020000002.1, from coordinate 15,154 downwards.
GCGGTCAGCGCCTCTTCAACAACGACCGGGCGGCCCTTGAAGTCGATGCTGGTCCCCGCGGAACGTGACGATGCGAACAGCCTCAACGTGTCGATCGGAAAATCCCGTTCCGCGAGCACGGTGAGGACCACCCCACCGACCTGACCGGTCGCCCCTACGATTCCGATATCCATGCCGTTCAGGCTACCCGGCGGTCTCTGCGGCGGTCCCCTGAATTATGAGGCTAGAAGTAGCGGGCGCGGTTCTGTTCCCACCACTGGTCGAGGCGGGAGAAGATCTCTTCGTCATCCAGGACGCCCTCGGAACGCTTCAACTCGAGCAGCCACCGGAGAACGTCGCCGACATGTCGGCCTGGGCCGACACCGAGGTGTTCCATGACTGTGGCGCCGTCGAGCTGGGGCCTTTCCGCGGCTTTGCGTTCTTGATGGGCGAGGTCGGCGATCCGAGACTCGAGTTCGTCGATCGATCGCTGCAATTCTTCGACCTTGTGCCGGTTGCGGGTGGTGCAGTCGGATCGGATCAAGGCGTTGAGCCGTCCCAGCAGTGGACCGGCCTCACGGGCATAGCGACGCACAGCAGCGTCAGACCAGCCGTCCGTGTAGCCCTTGAAGCGACCACTCAACCTGACAAGTTCGCTCACCTCCTCCACCACCTGTTCGGGGTAGCCGAGTTCGGTCATGCGTTTGCGGGTCATGCGGGCGCCGACGGCTTCGTGATGCCTGAAAGTGACGCCACCGTGTTCGAAGCTGCGGGTCTTGGGCTTGGCAATATCATGGAAGAGTGCCGCTAGACGCACTATCTCATCGTCGGGTGTCTTGGCAACGACCGCGATCGTGTGGGCCAACACATCCTTGTGGCGATGGATCGGGTCCTGTTCCATGCGCAGCAGCGGGATTTCGGGCACCAGATCGTCGATGCGGCCGCTGTCGACCGCCGCCCAGAGCGCACCGGCGACATCGCTGTCCATGACGATGGCGGAGAGCACGGCGGCTGCATCGTCGGTTGTCGAAGTCGCTTCCATGCACCAAAGAGTCTACGGACTCCCGGCGCCACCGGCAGCGAGTTTGACAGCGCACATCAAGATGTGGGTCTTCGAGTTGCAGAACGTTGTTTCCCGCTCTTGGTTCGCTGCGCTCACCGGGCTGCTCAGGCCCCGGCCCCGCATTATCAGCTGTCCGTGCTCGAATCCTCCGCCGCTTTGCGGGGCCTCAGGCCGGCACGACCTCTACGGGAATGCCGTTGACTGCGGCGTTGCCCGAGGGGACGTCGACAAACGTGCCCGGCGCCAGCAGGTTGTTGTTGACCCCGGCGTGTTCACGGGCGATCGACATGCGTGTTCCGGGTTTGTCGTGCCCCCAACCGTGAGGCAGCGACACCACCCCGGGCATCATCTCATCGCTCACCTCCACCGGCACCTCCACCTCGCCGGCGGTCGACGAGACCCGAGCCACAGAGCCGTCCGTCACGCCACTTGCGGCCGCGTCGTCCGGATGGATCAACAGCGTGCAGCGATCCTTTCCTTTGACCAGCACGCTCACGTTGTGCATCCAAGAGTTGTTGGAACGGACATGACGGCGGCTGATCAACAACAGCCCATCGTTCTCGCGGTCGATTCGTTCCTCGAGACGACCTAGATCGGCGATCACGTACTCGGGGGCCAGGTCGACCTTGCCGTCGGGATGACAGACGACCTCGTCGATGCGGGGGACCATCGGCCCCATGTCGATGCCGTTGGGTTCGTCCTTCAAATGCGCCAGGGTCAGACCGTCGGGGTACTTCCCGTAGTGGTCCCCCCAGGGACCCGTACGGATCGCGTTGTCGTTGAGACGCTCCGGACCAGGATCGGGGCAAGCCGCCAAAGCCACCTCCGGATCAGCGCCCCCCATCTGCGCAAACGCCGAGAAGAAACCGTCGTCGATGGCCTTGATATCAACGTGCTCCTGGGGAATGCCCGCCATCATCGCCCCCACCCGGATCATCACCTCCCACTCTTCGGGGCGGCCATCTTCCGGCTCGAACAGCGCCGGTGACCACTTCCCGGCCGAACGCACCGCCCAAGACCACAGCAGTTCGTCGTAGTGGGGCTGTTCGAGAGGCGACAACCCCGGCAGGATCACATCAGCGTGCCGAGTGGTCTCGTTCAAAGCGTTGTCAATAGCGATCATGCAGTCGAGCATCGGCAAAGCCTCGTCGAGCTTGCCTGAATCGGGTGCTGAAATCACCGGGTTGCCGGCCACCGTCACCAGGGCCTTCAGCTGGCCCTCACCCGGGGTGGCGATCTCCTCGGCCATGCAAGACACCGGGAACTGCCCCATGATCTCCGGAGCGCCCCGCACACGACTGTGGAACTTGCCGAACTCGATCGGCTGATCACGCGGCGCGAGAGTCGCCGACCAGGCGATCGGCTTGCCCCACATCAGTCCGCCTTCGGAGTCGAGATTGCCGGTGAGGGCGTTGATCACGTCGGGCAACCACGACGCCAGCGTCCCGAACTCCTGGTTGCAGGTGCCGATTCGGGCATACCAGCAGGCCCGATCCGCTGCTGCGAACTCCCGAGCCAGGGTGCGGATCTCAGCCGCGGTCACGCCGCAGGCGGCAGCGACCCGTTCGGGTGTGAAGTCGCGGGCCACTCGCTCAACCACGTCGACGTTGCGCAGCTTGTCGCTGAGATGGCCCAGATCAACGAGTCCCTCCTCGAACAGCACCTGCACCACCGCCAACTGCAGCGCCGCGTCGGTCCCCGGATAGATCGGCAGCCATTGGTCTGCATGTTTGACCGTGCCGGTGCGGCGCGGGTCGATCACCACGACCTTGCCGCGCTCACGGACCTTGTCGAGCTCTCCCAACACATCGGGACACGCAAGCAGCGAACCCTGGCTGGCGTGGGGGTTCGCGCCCTGCACGACTATGAAGTCCGTGTTTGGGAGATCCGGTGCCGGGATGCGCCAAGGGTGGCCGTACATCGTCCAACAGGTGACGTTCTTGGGCCACTGGTCGACGGTGCCCGCCGAATAGATCGGCCCGGGCAGATCGGCGAGCCCCATCATCAGACCGGTGTAGCGACTGATCGAATAGTTGTGGGCGGCCGGGTTGCCGATATAGATCGTGACAGCCCCCTTGCCGTGCTCTGCGATCACGCCCGACATCAACTCCTCGGCCCTCGCGAACGCCTCGTCCCAACTCGCCTCTACATGCTCACCTGCGGCGTTGCGGACCAGAGGCACACGGAGCCGGTCGGGATCAGTATGGAGGTGACCGAGAGTGGTGCCCTTGGGACAGATGTGCCCCTTGGACCAGACGTCGTCGCGGTTCGGGCGGATCAGCTTCACCTCACCGTCCTCAACATGGAGTTCAAGGCCGCACATCGCCTCGCAGAGATGACAGGTGCGGATGTGGATGTCTCTGCTCGTCATGGCCCGACCTTACCGACGCACACCCGTGCGCTCATAGACGAGCCCAGCCCCGAGTTCGAATGCTGCTCGAATGCTGCGATTGTGTGACGAACCCGCGTCGATCGCGAAACACGGGAACCAACCAGAGAGCACGACCGTCTCACTCAACAGTCAGATCCGGCAACAGGCGGATCCAAACAGACAGGGGATTCAAAGTGACCAGACCCACGAAACGCTCAACACGTTGGGCCGTTGCCCTGCTCGGGTTCATCCTGCTGCTCAGCGCATGCGGAATCGTCAACGGCGACGACGCCGGCGACGCCACCTCGTATGCCGACGCCGGAGTTGCCGAAGACTCCGGGGACGACTCCATGAGCGACGACGGCGACATGGCCGAAGAAGGCGACTACATGGAATCGGACGAGCCCGCCGACACCGTCGACTCCGACGGCGACATGATGGCCTTCGAATCCGACAGCGACGATGCCATGGACGACGATTCCGCAGTCGGCGCAGGCGAGGGACTGGCTGTTCCCGAGGTCTCCCCCATCAGCATCGGCCGCCAGATCATCTACACCGCAGAGATCAATATCCGCGTGGAGGATGTGCCCGCAGCGACTGCCACGGCCAACGAAGCGATCGCGGAGGTCGGCGGATTCCTGTTCGGGCAGAACACCGTCTCCGGCGCAAGGCCACAGACAGTACTCACGTACAAGGTCTACCCAGAGGACTTCGACAGGGCGATGCGCGCGCTGGAAGGCGTGGGTGAAGTCGAGCACCAGTCGATTCAAACCGACGACGTGACCGAGAGGATCGTCGACCTGCAGAGCCGGATCACGACTGCAGAGTTGAGCGTTGAACGAGTCAGAGCCCTCATCAGCAACGCCGCAGAAATCAAGGGCATCGTCGAACTCGAACAGCAGCTGCTCGAGCGCGAGACACTCCTCGAACAGCTCAAGGGCCGGCTCAGAACACTCGAGAATCAGGTGAGTCTCGCCACTATCACCGTCACCCTCAACGAGATTCGTGAAGACGTCCCCGACGCCGCCATCGACATGGTGGTGTGGCTCGGCGAAGACGAGGACGACGCCTGCCCCGGGTTCTCCGATCTGACTATCGAGGCCAACGACGATGCGGTTCTGTGCATCGAGGTTCGCAACACCGGCGACGATGTGCTCACCGACATCGACATCAATGTCCCGACTTTCAGGTTCCGGATCGACGACCTGACCGTGCGCAGCGGAGACCTCAACGCCCTCGACCCCGGCGAGTCCATTGTTGCTGTGGCCGAACTCGAGGCCACCGATGGTTTCGTCCGTCGGATCAACGTCAGTCGGGGCCGGGAGGTCGAGGTGGTCGCCACGGCAGTCCCCGCGGCCTCCCTGTCGCCTCAGAACCAAGAGGTTGAGCTGCAGGTCTTCGGCAACGTGTACCTGGAGGCCAGCGTTGAAGACCCGCTTCCCGGGTTCTCCGACTCGTTCTCCTCAGGCTGGTCCAAGCTCACCACGCTGGGCTCGATCCTGCTGATCATCCTCGGCACGGTCCTGCCCTTCGTGCCCTTCGTCGCCCTGGCCGCATGGCTGATCGTGCGCCGCATCCGCAAGCGCTACCCGCGCCAATGGGACGACCCGGACTCAGACGACCTCGACACCTCCGACGATACAGACGACTAGGTCGGCCCAATAGGCAACCCCCGCCGTTGGGCCCTACTCTTCGGGTCGGACTGGGACACGCTCAGTCCGACCCGAGGAGAACACACGGTGAGCACTGAACAAACCGAGACCATTCAGGAACGCAACAAGGGGACCGTCTCCCGCTACTGGGACGCCCTCTACTCACACGACTGGGATGCGGTCGCCTCGTTCTTCACCGACACGGCCAACTATGTCGATACCGGTACGGGCGAATCCATGGGCGGCGCCCACGGACCCGATCAGATCGTGGCCCGCCTGTACCTCGGTCTCGACCCTGTGCAGGAACACAACCATGTCGAGGGTCGCATGATCGCCGAGGACCACTTCGTGGTGACCGAACACGCCGAGGAATGGGTCTTCCACACCGGTGAACGCATCGTCCACCCCTTCACCTCAGTGATGGAACTCACCGATGAGGGCCTGATCCAGCGCTGGTGGGACTACTCCAACCTCTCCAACCTCATCGACAACGCCCCGAAATGGTGGCTCGAACACATAGCCTCCGGCTGGCGTTGACCCCAATCCTCGCGAAACCGGGCGTCTTCGGACCCACGGTTCAATCCCGATGACTTGTTGTTGATCGGGACTCAGCGACTCGGGAGTTGGGGGATCGGCCGCACGGGCGAGCGGGTTGCGCGGCGGCGCATCCGCTTCAACGGGCGGCGGGCCGCGGCCAGGTTCTCTTCGAGGACGCCGTCGGGCAGGCCTCGGCGCCCGCCGGCGTATCGCAGCCAGCGGGGGAATGCCGACTTGACGGTTCTGAACCACTCCTCGTCAGGCGGGTGCTCGTGGGACTCGTCGCAGACTGTGCAGAAGAACCCGTGCTCGGGAAGCCAGTCATCGAGGAACACGGCCACCCTCGGCGGGGTCCATCGCAGGATGTCACGGTCACGGCATACCATGGCGAATCCGAGCATCGCGTGCCCCAGGTCGTGCATCTCGTCTGGTTGCTCTCCCAGACGCAGGCCGTGCGAGACGAAGTCGGCGAAGTGGGCAGCCCCTTCGTCGACGCTGAGGGTCGACGCGTCCGGTGCACTCCCCCCTTCGGGCAGCAGCGCCAGCCGCTGCTCCAGCAGTGCCCACAGGTCTTCGTCGAGGTCGCCGATCAAGCCGACCTCGTCGATTCCGAACCCACTGCGCGCTTGAAGGCCGGTGGCGACGATCGCCCGCGCGTCAGCGAGGCTCAACTCCTCGACGATCTGGTCCTTACTGCCGGATACAGCGCGCTGCGTGCTGGGCTCGCCGAAAGTGAACCGCGTCGCAATGCCCAAGCAGAACGGCTCGATGCGGACCGACACTCCGTGCTCGGTCCCGTCGGGGCGCCGGTAGTCGATGCACACCTCGCACTCCTCGCCCCACCGGTCGGTAGTGCTGGTCGCCCGCAGCGGCTCCGCCTTGCCGAGCATCTCGGTCCAGGCCGGCACATCGGTATGCGACTCGCGGATGCGGCGCATTGCGTCACGGGCCAGAGGCCTGGCGTCCGGCGAACCGTAGACTGCGACCGCTGCTGCCAACACGGCGCCCGCCGGGCCGCGGTCACGCTCAGCGTGCGCCAGCACCGCCGACGGATCCAACCCGCCGGGCCAGCGCGTGCTCACGATCGCGGACTGGGTGCAGGAACTCCAGTAGTCGGCCTCGTTCATGTCGACCGTGCCCGAGGCAGAGAACTGCTCAAGGACGTGCTCGGCGTCGCGGGTCAGAATGTCCAACTCGAACCCGCGGTCCTTGTCGTCGCGGTACTCGTCGTCGCGGTACTCGTCGTCATCGGGGAACTGGGCCTGGACCTCGTAGTGGTAGTCGCGATCTCGGAACTCGAAATCGGCGCCGAGCGTGTCGTCGTACAGTATCCGCTTCTTCTTGGGGGTTACTCGACTTCCGCCTCGCCGTTTCGGTCGTCCCATGGCCGAATCCTAACGCGGAAGCATTTGCGCGCGGCGCGTATGCTAGCTGTGGCGTCGACACGCCGAGCGAGTTGAGGGTGGAGGTCGAGTCGACGGTGAAGTGGCCGATAGAGGTCTAAGGACGTGCGCGGATCGGGTAGGGGGTTGCGCCGGCAGCAGTTGTCTCCCGCTCTTGTTCGCTGCGCTCACGGGCCGCTCGGGCCACGGCCTCGTTCGGTCGCGGCCGTGTGCGGGGTCAATCCGCTCGGCCGCTAAGCTTGGTGGGACTATTCCAACCTCTCCAACCACATCGACAACGCCACCCGATGGTGGCTGGAACACATAGCCACCGGCTGGCGCTGAGAAACCGCCCGGCCTCGAGTCAGACGAGAAGATCGATCTCACATCGAACACCGGGGGCGGCCGCAAGGCGCCGGTCACGGGTCAGCAAAGTCGCCCCCGTCACCTCTGCCAAGGCCACGTAGCAGGCATCGTAGACAGTGAGGTTGTCCCGGAGTTCCCAACATCGTTCCAATAGCGGCTCGTGCGAGACCCGCCTGATCGGCAGATGGGCGAGGTTCCGCAGCGAGTTGTGAGCAACCGGTTCGACAATCACCTCGCGGCGAAGCATCCCCCTCAGAGCGGACAGCACTTCGATGTCTAGAACCTGAGGGGCGAGCGATGCGTCCCGAGCGATCCGCTGCAGCGGCTCAAGGTTCCGTCTGCTCGTTCCGGCAACGGCCTCTACGACCACGCTTGCGTCGACGACAATCAACGAGAGTCGCGATCGGCTCTGATGATCTCCACGATCAACTCAGGGTCGATGTCGAACTCGCCGAATGCGAGAGCCTCTGCCCGTTTGCGGGCGAGCAACTCCTCCGCGCTCGCAAGATCGGCTTGTTTGCAAACGGCGTCAAGCATGTACTGCTGCAATGACTGCCCCGCCGTCGCAGCGCGGATCCTGAGCCTGCGGTGGACATCGGGAGGAACTTGCTTGATCTGAATAGTCGCCACAAACAAACAATAGCGCCGATTCGACGCTATCAGCGCTAATTCAACGCTGCCACACCTCTGCCGTCAACTCGGACGGTGTCCAGACCGGCCAACTCGGATCGTTGACGAGCAGTCCGTTTCGGAAGCCGGCGAGACGCCTGAACGGTGACCTCGCTGAGGTGTTGTCATACCCGTGGGCTTCTGAAGACAGGGCAACAGCTTGCCGGACATAGGACCAGAGCCGTCGATATCGAGACCGCACCTTCTGCTGAGGAACCTCATGACCCCCGTTTGCAACGCGGTCCTCGACCCGGACTACCGCCAAGTCTTCCGGAACCAGAATGACGTGAAGCGATACCAGATAGCCGCTCTCCACCGCCCGGTGAATCAGTTCAACCTTGGACCGATGGGAGAAGACAGTCTCGGTGACGAAGGATCGCCGATGCTCGAGCAGTTCATCCCTCCGCCGCGCGGCGAGTTCCGCCGCTTCGTAGGCATGACTCATCTCGTCTCCCGGCCAGTAGTGCGCTGCCACCTCGTCGGCATTGACGAACTCCAGCGGTACCGGGGCGAGGACCCTGTCGAAGAACGTCGTCTTGCCGGCACCGTTCGGGCCGGCCACGATGTGGAGAACTGGATCCGACACTGAGAGTCAGACGGAACTTGATCGATCGTCGGTCCGTGCTGCGTGCTTGACGATGTTGCCGTCCTCATCGAATTCGACGAACGACCGGCCCTGCTCGATGAACTCAGCGGCCAGGTCAAGCGCTTCACGCCGCTGTGCCATGCGTTCAACCCACTCGGCTCGGATCACAGCCTGTTCCTTGGCGGTGAGGTCGTCGTATGACCTTTCGCATTCGAGAACCCGGGCAATCGCTCGCTGAGACACGCTCTGAGAAGTCTCCAGTTCACGGCCGATCCGAGCCCAGTGAGCGATCTGCTGCGCAGTGCTTCGACTCATCACCGGCGCCACGAGCTTCGCCGAAGCATGCACATCGTCGTCAATTCGGATTGGAGAACTGGTAGCCACGAAGCACCTCCAAGAGGACTGTAGCAGATTGCTACAACGTTGCAATATCGGCTGGGACAAGCTCTTCGCTCGGCCAGAGCCTGATCTCCACGGTCGCAGTTGGGTCAGATCAACCATTCCATAGCGCGGAAGGCGCCTAGGCCGGTTGGGTCTAGGAGGGCTTCGGCTTCCCGGGTTCGACTGCGGGCCCGCAGGGCTGACAGGTCGCCGATATGGGCCGACTCCTGCCATCGGCGCGCTCCTTTTGCAACGAGTTCATCGATCCCGTGTGCTCGCAGAAACTCTGCTTGGGCACGGACCGAGTCGGCCTTGCGAATCAGCTCGAGTTGATCGAAGGCGACATCGACAGTGATGTCGCACGTTCCCGGATCTCTGAGCCAGCGGTTCGAATCGCCCCCACTATGTGCTGAATGAGTCCGCAGCCACCCGCCCCGAGCTGCGAGTTCTGCAGTGGACGCGCCATAGTCGAACACCACGACGCGTCCGGTGTGCAGCGAAGCGAGAGCGTCGGCCAACCATTCTGAGGCCGCGGCCTGTCTTGCGACCAGCATCCCTTCGGTGTCGGTTGAACCCAACAGGGTGTCGAGTTCCTCTGCCACCGGCGAAGCCCCTGTGACCGGCACCGCGACTGTGGCGAACTCACCGGGACCGGAGCCCTCACGGATTCGCAATTCGAACCACTTCCCGCCCCGCCTGCTGAACAGGTCGAATCCCAAGTTGTCCAACAGCTCATTGGCAATCACCACACCAGCGGCAGCGGGTCCGGTCGGTCCGGTCGCGGAGGAGACCAGCCACCGGTGCTCGGGGTGCTGAGCGCGTTGCACTTCGGATCGTTCAATCGCATACCACGTCAACGCCTCTGCTCGGGCGGCCTCGGGCTCCGCAGCGATCACCGCGCGGGCCAACGTGCCCGGCCCGGCCCCCCACTCATATACACGGAACGGCGTTGGACGACCCAAGTCCCGCCACCAGTCATCAACGGCGCGTGCCACGACCGCGCCGAACAGCGGGCCGACCTCGGGCGAGGTTAGAAAATCGCCTCGTCGGCCGGCTCGGCCGCCCGACTGGTAGAAGCCCTCGCGGTCGTCGTACAGCGCCGCTTCGACATACTCCGAAACTGGTATCGGCCCGTTCTCGGCGATCTTTCGACGCAGCCGATCAGCGAGAGTCACCACAGCGCGGGACCGGTGTGCCGACACCCGCCTGGTCGCGTCCCAGCCCATGCGGCCACGGGCCAGGACCAGTCGAGCTCAGCCGGACAAGGCGCCCGGTTCAGTAGCGGCTCTCGACCTCGGCCTTGAACTCCTCATTGAACACGTCGTACAGCATGCGGAGCGACTCGGCCAGTAGGGCTGCCGGGAAGGCCTCGTCGTCGCCGGTCAACTGGTCGGTTTGCACGAACAGCGTTGCCTCGCCGTCGGTGCTGTCGATTATGTAGTGGTGGTCATCGGTGATGCCGGGGGCGAAGAACAGCGGGTCTGACCAGCTGAACGAACGGCCCTCGTCCCAGGAGAGCACATGGGCGAACGGAAACGTTCCATCGGCGGTCGTGAAATAGGCCACGGCCTCGCCGCCGTCGCTCAGATCTCCTACAACACCTTGAAAGGTGCTGCTCCAATCGGGCATCGTGTCGAAGTCTGTCAGCACTTCCCAGACCTGCTCGGGTGTGGCTCCGATGACGATCTCGGTGTAGACGAGCAGCGAACCGTCGTCCTGGGGCCGTATCTCCGCGGTCTGGCGGATCGGATCCAGCATCTCCTTGGGCGGCACCGTCGTCGTTGTCGTTGTGGTGGTTGTCGTAGTCGTCGGTGCAGCCGTGGTCGTCGGTGCAGCCGTGGTCGTCGGGGCGGCCGTTGTGGTAGTTGCCGGTGCCTCGGTGGTCGTAGTAGTGGTGGTTGCGGGCGCGTCGGAGGAGGAATCGCTGTCGTCGTCACCACAGGACGCTGCGACTAGCAGAAGCACCGCGAAGACCCCGGCTCCGACGACTCCTGCAAACCTTGAAGACTTGGGCTGATGCATTGCTGAGACTCCTTGTGCTCGGGGGATGCTCGGTGACCCGCAGCCTATCCACCTCGATAACCACCCGACCCCTGCGGCGGGCTTCCGCACTCTATCCAGCGAGGCGACAGATGACCCGCGTCAGTTTCCTGCCAGGAGGCTCACATCGGTGAAGCGACCGACGATGTCGCCCGGAATCACGCCCATGGCGATGGTGATCACTGCGGTCAGGGTGAGGGCCACTCCCAGAGACATCGGGACGGACACGGGCGTCAGATCACCGTCGGGGGCCTCCTCAGCCCACATGCCGAAGCCGATTCGGGCGTAGTAGTAGAGAGCGATCACCGAATTGACGGCCACGAAGACGCCCAGCACCACGCCCGATGCAGTCTCGGCCTCGATGACCGCCTCCATGACCCGGAACTTCGCTATCCAACCGCCCAGCGGAGGGATGCCCGCCAACGAGAACAGGAAGATGGTCATAGCAACGGTGAGTCCGGGGGCGTAATGGAACAGGCCCCGATAGTCGGCGATCTCCGCGGAACGGGTCTTGCGGGCGACCGCGATCACCACCGCGAACGCACCGAGGTTCATCGCCGCGTAGATCACCAGGTAGGTGACAGAGGCAGTGAGCGCCTTGTCCGGAACGGTTCCCGCCACGGCCAGCGGCGCCAGCATGTAGCCCGCCTGAGCGACGCCCGAGTAGGCGAGCAGGCGCACAATGTTGGTCTGGCGCAGAGCGATCAGGTTCCCGGCCGTCATCGAAGCCGCCGCCAACGCCCACATGAGCGGTTCGAAGATGTCGTGGCGGTCGATGAACCCGACGAATACCAGATTGAGCAACGCCACGAACCCTGCTGCTTTGGACGCCACAGAAATAAACGCGGTGACCGGTGTGGGGGCGCCTTCGTAGGTGTCGGGCGCCCAAGTGTGGAACGGGAACGCCGACACCTTGAAGGCGAAACCCACCACCACGAAGATGATGCCGAGCACCACCACAGCCGACGGATTCGTAGCTGGTCCGACTTTCTCATTGATCTCGACCAGCAGTGTGGAACCGCTCGCGCCGTAGAGCAGAGACATGCCGTAGAGCATCACCGCGGACGCGAATACGCCCATCAGGTAGTACTTGAGACCGGCCTCGTTGCTCTTCAGGTCGCGTTTGCGCCAGGTGGCCAGCATGTAGGCCGGGATCGACAACAGCTCGAGAGCCACAAAGATGGAGATGAGGTCGCGGGCCGAGGCCATCAGGATCATGCCCAGGATCGAACTCAGCAGCAGGCCGTAGTACTCGTTCTCCCAGTAGTCGCCCTCAGCGATGTAATTGGTCGACATAAGCACCACCACATAACCGGCCAACACGAACGTGGCCTTCATGATCAGGCTGTAGTCGTCGACCACGAAACCGCCGTTGAACATCGACCTGTCGTCGCCGGCCAGAGCGAGGGTGATTATCGGCACCATCGTCGCCAGCAGAGCCAACGAGGCGAGCGGCGCGGCAATCCTTCGGGCGCGCTCGAGCCAGCCGACGTCGATCATCGTGATCAGGGCGCCGAAACCCAGCAGCGTGAGTTCGGGCGCGGCCGCGTGCCAGTCGATCGCCGGCCGAACGAATCCGTCCGCAGCAAGCACAGGCGCGATACCAGCGAGCACTGTCAGCCTCCACCCACCGAAGAGGCTGCCAAATCAGCCGCCTCGCAACCCACCTTGAGGCAGTCGTGGAGCGACTGGCCCACCGCGGGGTCCGTTACTTCGAAGATCAAACCGGGTAGAACGCCGAACAGCACGATCCCGAACAGCAGCGGCGCCCAGGCGATCCACTCAGTCGTCGACACGTCGGTGATATTGGGATCGTCGGCGAACTCGGCGGGCGGCTCACCCATCGCCGTGCGCTGCAGCAGCCACAACAGGTAGCCGGCCGCGAGCACCGTGCCGATGGCCGCCACGACCATGTAGCTTCGGAAAACCTCCTCGGAGAGTCCCCCGGCGGGGTTGTAGGCGGCGAGGATCGCCGGGAACTCCCCCCAGAACCCGGCGAGACCGGGCAGGCCGAGCGACGCCATCGACACGAACCCCAGAATCCAGCCCAAGCGGGGGGCCTGGACGAGCATCCCGCCGAGTCGTTTGATCTCCAGGGTGTGATAGCGCTCCTTCACCGACCCCGCAATGAAGAACAGCATCCCGGTGATCAGCCCGTGGGCGACCATTCCGAAGATCGCGGCGTTGATTCCGAAGTCGGTCAGCGTGGCGATGCCGAGCATCACGAAACCCATGTGCGCTACCGAAGAGAACGCGATCAGGCGTTTCATGTCGGTCTGGGCCAGACAGCCGAGCGCGCCGTAGATGATGCCTACCACCGCCAGCAGGCCGATCCATGGCGCCCACGCCTCCGCGGCCTCGGGCAGCATCGGGATGGCGATGCGGATGAAGCCGTACGTGCCGAGCTTCAACAGCACCGCAGCCAGGATCACCGAGCCCTGGGTCGGCGCCTCGGTGTGGGCGTCGGGCAGCCAGGTGTGGAACGGGAACATCGGCACCTTCACCCCGAAGCCGAGGAACATGCCCCCGAAGACCAGCAGCTGCGTGCCCCGCGCTATCCCCGCACCGGCGTTCTCGGTCAGCACCAGCATGGAGAAGGTGCCCGCGTCGGTGAGGAAGAACAGAGCTAGGAACGACAGCAGCATCAACGCCGAGCCGAACAGGGTGAACAGGAAGAACTTCAACGAGGCGTAGCGTCGGTTCTCGCCGCCCCAGACCGCGATCATGAAGAACATCGGCAGCAGCACGACCTCGAAGAAGACGAAGAAGAGGACCAGGTCCTGGGCGACGAACGTGCCGATCATCCCTGTTTCCAAGATGAGCGACAGGATCAGGAAAGCCTTGGCATTGCCCGGTTCGGGGATGTGGTTCCAGGAGTAGACGAACACCAGCGGCATGATCAGGGCGGTGAGCGCGATCAGCGGCAGCGACATGCCGTCGACGCCGATCGTGTAACCCGCGTGGATCGCTTCGATCCATTCGGTGTCCACGAAGTACTGCAACCGCCCGGCATCGCCGTAGCGGAAGTCGATCAGCAGGAAGGCGGCGAGCCCCAGGGTGACCAGCGAAGTGAGCAGGGCCACCTGTTTGTGGGTGTGCTCGTCCTGCTGGGGGATCAGGAGCATGATCAACGCCCCGGCGACCGGAGCGAAGACTAAGGCTGTGAGCAACCAGTTGGTGTCGGTGATTGTGTCCATGTTGAAAAGATTCCCGGGTTAGAGAGCGAAGATGATCAAGAAGACGCCGGCGAGCAGTGCCGCCATTGCGAAGAGGATTGCGGCGTAGTTCTGGACCTTGCCGGAGTTGATGTGCCGGAGCTCCTCACCGGTGGCGTCCGATGCCCGGCCAGAACCGTCGACGAAGCCGTCTATGACGCTTTGATCGACCACGTCGTAGAGCCCGCGGCCGACGAGCACCGCGTTCTCCCCGGCCTTGTCGACTGTGCGGTCGATCACACTCTGGTTGACCCAGTAAGCGGCCCGGGCCAGCGGACCCTTGGTGAAGGCGACGATGACCCGCTCATAGAGATGGTCGAGGTAGTACTTGTTGACGAGCACCCTGTGGCCGGCGCCCGCCAGGCCGTTGGAACTGGAGAGGCCGTCGGGCAGTCCGGTGAGCGACTGGTTCGTTCCGTTGGACAGACGGTCGACCTTCACGAAGTAGTAGTAGACCGCCACGACCGCACCAACGAGAGCCACGAGACTCGCCACCACTGCCAGCGACCAGCTCGGGGTCGCGTGGCTGATCGGCGGGAAGTAGGAAGATCCCACCGGTTCCACGTAGTGGCCGAATCGTTCGGTCCATGAGTCGGGCACGAGCTGGAACCCGCCCGGGAGGTTGGCGAAACCGGCCACGATGGCCAGTCCCGACAGGATGTAGAGCGGCACCAGGATGCGCGGACCGGACTCGTGCGGGTCGCCATGGGCTTCGTGGCCGTGTGCGTCAGCACCGTGTTCGTCGTGGTGGCCGCCGCGGTACTCGCCGTGGAACGTCAGATACACGCAGCGGGTCATGTAGGCCGCGGTCAGGGCCGCTCCGAACATGCCCATCAGCAGGTGGAAGGTGTACGCGCCGTTGCCGCCGGTGCCGCCGAACAGCCCCCAACCGCCCGTGCCGACGAGTATCTCG
>CAXXNK020000001.1:0-53508 GCA_963662455.3 Acidimicrobiales bacterium | reverse complement strand
GGTGCGCTGCTGCATTCAATTGTCAACAACCGTCCGCTCATCGACGGCAACAAGCGACTTGGCTGGCTCGCGACCGCGGTGTTCTTGGAACTCAACGAATCCAGCGTCAGCACCGCCGCAGACGACGACGTGTACGACCTGGTCATAGCCGTGGCGGCGAGCACCCTGAGTGTTGAAGACATTGCAGACGCACTCCAGTCCATGCACAGGCAAACCCCGGACTCCTAGGCGCACTCCGTGCAGGCCCCGGTTGGGGAGCGACGTTAGGAACTGTTCTGTTCGGGTGGTTCGGTGTTGTTTGGGCGGGCGGCGTCGGTCGCGGTGGTTGGGTTGCTCTCGGGGGGTGGTCTCTCGGGGGGTGGACTCTCGGCCCTGCTCGGTTTGGTTGTTGTGGCTGTGCGGGTCGCGGTGGTCCGTGTCGGGTCGGCGGGGTTGGGGGGTTTGAGGTGGTATTTGCCGGTGTCGGGGTCTTGGTACACCTGCCAGCCGTCGTCGTGGATCTTGTGGTGGCAGCCGTCGCATACCAGTGCGAGGTTGTCGAGGTCCGTCGGCCCGTTCTGGAGGTGTCAGATGCTCTGTGTAAGGCGGGGTGGTGGTGGTCATGTTAGCCGAGTGGTAGTCGGCCTGGGTAGCGGATGGCGAGCTGGTTGATGCAGGCTGTCCATCCTGGGGTGTTTGTTCCTTGTGGTCCTCCTCTTTTGGTGTTGATGTTTCTGATGGCGAGGTACAGCAGTTTGAGCGCTGCTCGTTCGTTGGGGAAGTGTCCTCGGTTGCGGGTGACTTTACGGAGTTGGTAGTTGACCGACTCGATCATGTTGGTGGTGTAGATCACCCGGCGGACCTCTGGGGGGAAGTCGAGGAACGGGATGAACTGTTCCCATCGGTTGCGCCACAGCGCCACGATAGCTGGGTAGCGGGCTCCGATGCCGGCCTCGAAGTCGTCGAGGGCTGTTCGGGCGGCGTCTGCGCTGGGGGCGGTGTACACGGCTTTGAGCCCTGCTGAGACCTCTCGGCGGTGTTTCCAGGAGGCGTAGCGGCCAGAGGCCCGCAGCAGATGCACCACACAGGTCTGCACTGTGGCTTTGGGCCAGGCCGCCTCGATGGCGTCTGGCAGGCCTTTGAGGCCGTCGCACACGACGATCAACACGTCGGCCACGCCCCGGTTGGTGAGCTCTGCGAGCACCCCGGCCCAGTATTTGGATCCTTCTCCGTCGGAGTCGCCGATCCAGATGCCGAGAATGTCTTTACGGCCCTCGACGTCTATGCCAACAGCGAGATACACGGGCCGGTTGGCTACATGACCGTCTCTGATCTTGATCATCAACGCGTCGATGAACACCACCGGATACACCGAGTCCAGCGGTCTGGACCGCCACGCGTCGAGCTCCTCCCAAACCCCGTCAGTCACACGGCTGATCAGGTCATGGGACACCTCCACCCCGTAAATCTCTTGGAGGTGGGCCTGAACATCACGAACGGTCATGCCCCTGGCGTACAAGGCGACGATCCGGTCGTTGAACCCGTCGAGACGCGTCTGGCCCTTAGCCTGGATCCACCGGTGGGGTTGGGTTGTTGGTGTGGGCGCGTCCGCGGAAAAGGCCTCCTGGTCTGCGATGATTGTGATGACAAATAGTCACTTTCACCACAAAACAGGAGGCACTTTTCGTGTCTGTATCATCGCGCAGGTTGGACCGGTTGGCAACAACGTTTGATCATGGGGGCCTGGTCGCGAACGCGGGTCTGGTTCTGGCTGCCACGTTGATGACTCGTTTGGGTCTGTGGGGGTTGATCAACCGGTGGGTGGACACTGGTTCGCCGAACCCGGCCCGCAAGGTCCTGACTCTGGTGGCAGCGATGCTGGCGGGTGGGACCCATATCGACCATGTCGACGTTCTGCGCGCCGGGCGCACCGCCGCGGTGTTGGGGTTCGCCCCCGCGGCGCCGTCGACGGTGGGAACGTTTCTGCGGAGCTTCACGTTTGGTCACGTCCGCCAGCTCGAAGCGGTGGCCTCGCGTGCTTTAGCGGCGGCCTGGCGGCTCGGTGCAGGCCCCGGTTCAGGCCCGTTGGTGGTTGACCTGGACTCCACGATCTGTGAGGTGCACGGCAGACTCAAGCACGGCGCCAGATACGGTTACACCAAAGTGTTGGGTTACCACCCGCTGCTGGCTGTGCGTGCCGGGACCTCTGAGGTGCTCGGGGCGCGGCTGCGCAAAGGCTCCGCTTCGTCATCGCGAGGGGTTCTGCGTTTCGTCGACGAGCTCGTAGCCAACCTCAAACGCGCGGGTGCTCACGGGCCGGTCACGGTACGCGCCGATTCGGGGTTCTGGTCTTGGAAACTGATCGACCGTCTCAACACCCACAACGTGAAATGGTCGATCACCGTGTCGCTCAACTCTGCTGTTCGCGCAGCTATCGAGGCGATCCCCGACAAAGCCTGGATCGATATCGACTACCCCGACAGCGGCCACGCCCAGGTCGCCGAAACCGTCTATGTCACCGGCCGCGGCAAACAAAAACGCAGCGTCCGTTTGGTGGTGCGCCGCACCCGCCTCGCCGACACAGCCCAGCAACGGCTGTGGCCCAACTGGCGGCACCACGCCTTCATCACCAACAGAGACGACCTCGGCACCGTCGCCGCTGACCAGTTCCACCGCAACCACGCAGTCGTCGAGCTCACCATCCGCGACCTCAAAGAAGGCTCCGGGCTCAACCACGTCCCCTCCGGGCACTACCCCGCGAACTGTGCATGGCTCGCCTGCGCAGCACTCGCGCACAACATCGGCCACTGGACCGCCATCCTCACCAACACACCACCCACCACCAACCAAACCCGCCGCACCCGCCTCACCGCCCTACCCGCCGTAATCGCCAACCGATCCGGCACACCCACCCTGCGATACCCCGCCCGCTGGCGGTGGCAAACCCAATTCACAACCACCCTCACCAAACTACGAAACCTGCCCGGACCCTCCGGCTAAACCCCAACCCCCGAAGGAACCCGGCGCCCTCCAGCACACACCCAGCGCCACCAACCAAACCCAACCCCAAACCCTGAACCCAACACGCCCCAACACACCAAACCCAGTGCGATTCAGGCCGCGACTCAACAAAAACAGGCACTACCAAACCCAGGACGAATCACACCACCACCAACCCACCCCACAGTCCCCAATCGGTGGATTCAGGCTTAGCCACGATCCGCGGCTCGAAACTGCCCTCACGGTCCCGGGGCACCTCCAGATCCACAGTCCCCGCATCAGTGTGCAAACGCTTGGGGGTGGACCCGTTACGAGAGTTCCCAGACCCGACCCCCACCGGGTCGCCGCGCTCATAACCGAGATGATCCGACAACTCCTCAGCCAAAGCACGCTCCAACACCGCCTTGGTCACCTGCGACAACAACCCGTCAGGCCCCAACAGATCGGTGCCGGAGGCATGAACCCTCTCCATCAGAGAATCCAACACCTCCTCAGACACCAGAGGCACCGCCTCAACCGGCAAACCCGGCACTTCGTTTCGATGAATATCACTCACAATGGTCCTTTCGGTAAACCCGGAGCCGAACAGCCCCAGACAACTATCTCAAACCACCCCCCTTACACAGAGGACCTGACAGGCTCCCCGTTCTTCGACCACCACACAATGTGGTGCGCGCGGCACCACAAGGGGTTGGCGCCACAGCCGATGCAGTGCTGGTCGCGTGCGATCAACGCGATCCGTTGAGCCTCAGTCGCGGTGCGCAACCGGCGCCCGAGCCACATGTCTTGGGCTTTGGTGTCAAAGATCGAAGGCAACAGGTTCGCCTCCAACGCCAGGCGGTGCAGCTCAACGATCGGAATCGGCGACCCGTCAGCCAAACGGGGGTTGTCGAGTTGTTGTTTGAGCACATCGAAGTCAGCGATCACCAACAGGTCAGTGCCCGCAGACTTGCCGTCACCGGCTGGTTGGCAGATCAGCTCGGCCAACGCGTCAGCCATCCGCTGCTGCGGTGTACACCGAGCCTTCGGATCCTCGCGATGCCACAGCTGCCGTTCCTTGGCGGTCAACGCGGTGGCGATACGTGCCCCGGTGATCTGATCGAACTCACCTGACAGCACGAACATCCCAGAATCAGCCGATTCGAAGATGCGGGCTTTGCGCTTGGAGCGTTGACGATCCAACAAGGCCTGACCGTCGTCGTCAGCCGCCTCTTGTTGATGACGTTTCACAGTCTGAGCGAACTCATCAAACGGCTCGCTGTTGGCTGCTTGGACAAGCAACCCCTCATCAATCGGGCTCTCACCAGAAGCGCGGGCAATCAACCGGGCATGACCCACAGGAATCTCCCCGGACCCCAGCGCCTCGCTCGTCGCCGGCAACTCTGCCAGCCGAACCGCGGTCTCGACATCGCGTTTGGCCTCACGCTTGGAAGCCTGCAACTCGTCACGAACCAGACGCTGCGCGTCACCTCTGCTGTGACGGCGGCTCAACTCAGCGAGCACCCGGGACTTCATCGCAGTCAACCGAGACTCCGTACGGCCCAAAACCTTCAGATGTGACCGCAACGCCTCATCAGACAACCCCACCTCATCAACGCGCCCCACACAGACCGACCCGACAGCACCGCAGCGACCGGTACCAACAGCGGGGTCCAAGAGACTAGGGGCGGGGACTGATTCCATGACACAACCTTAGACACAGAGTGTGACAGCGATCCCTGTAAACCCATCACATATCATAGAAACAATGCGGACAGCGCAAGCGTGGTACAGTGGCGAATCTCCTAGCTATTAGTAGTTATACCCGATATCTATTAGTTGTTTTGTCGGAGTTGTGGATTCGGTGGCTCAGCGGATCTGTTTGATTGAGCCGGACGATCCCCAGTGACGGTCGGCGGTCAGCACATCGGCGTCAATACGGTCGGCCAGCGCCAGACACAACCGGTCTGCCAGCGACAGCCCTCCGCTGCGTGTCCAGCGACGGGCGGCCCACTCCGCGTCGGCCACGACGACGGGTTCGACTCTGAGGCCGTAGCTTTGCAGCAGCGCACGCGCCAGATCCCAGTCGCGGCCCGAGCGGAGCACCTTCTGGGCTACCTCCGACCAGTTGGCAGCACCGCATATTGAACCTGCTTCCAAGGCCGCAGCCACTTCCTCGGCGCCGTCCTCTATCTGGAGGAACGCCAGGATGGCCGAGGCGTCGAGAACCATGCTCACTCCTGGTCCTCCCGTTCTGATGCACGCCTACGTTCTGCCAGAAGTTCGCCAACAAGATCGAGGCCCTTCAATTCTGCCTGCACACGTCTGCGCAGCTGCTCCCGGGTCATCAGCACCAACCCCCCCGAGGTGGGCAGCATCACCAGCGGTGTCCCCTCCGCCAGTTGCTCGTTCTCGCGGACCTCGGCGGGAACGACGATTCGTCCGCGGTCTCCCATTACGACTGTGTGTATCCCATCCATGCATCGAATGTACCACACACATAGCTGAGTACCCAATGAGAATCGTGCTGTGCTGCTTCTGGATGATCTTTCCCACTCCTCCGTTAGTGACTTTGCTGATGGGGGCGTCTGAGCTGATTCCCAGCCGAGACAGCGGACGAGGTTACGGAGCTTCAGCCGTAGTGGTGGGCCATGTTCTCGGGGTAGCTGCGCGAGAAATAGTTCCAGAGCTGCTCGCCGTAGGTGGAGGGGCGGTAGTTGCCGGCAATGTCACCGACGCCGGCCTCGGTCTCCTCCTTGAGCGCCATGAACCCGGCGCTCGTGTGGTGGGGACTCGCTGCCACCGCAGCCGCGAAGCGGTCGTCGAGAGGGAGCGGGGCCAGTGAGGCGTCCAGCGACGGACCATGGAAGTAGCCCGCTGAGTAGCGTTCGCAGGTGGTGATCACCCGGTGCGCGGTCGCCACCAGATAGTTGCCGGTCATGGCCTGCAGCATCTCCCCGAGGTTGATGACGAACGACCCCTCCACGAACGGAACATCGATCCACTCGCCGGCCTGGTTCTGCACCTGCAGGCCGGCGGTCGGACCTGGTGCGAGCACGGTCAAGAAACCGGTGTCGTGGTGTGCGTTGACCCCGGCGCCGCCTTCAGGGGTGGGTGGATAGTGGATGAACTTCGACAGCGACATCGGGTGGTCCCCGAAGTAGTGCCTCATGTGGTCCTCGGGCAGCCCCAGACCCGACGACAGGGCGCTCAGAAGCCTGTCAGCCAGCGCACCCAGCTCTTCGAACCACTGAATGGCAAGGGTTCGCTGTCCGGCCAGGGCTTCATCGGGCAGCCACTGGTTGGGCCCCAGCAGACGCAGATAGTTGGGTTCGGCGTCTTCGGGGTGGGCGGGCCACTCGCTCCACCAGTCGATCTGTTCGCGGATGTCGGGTCGGTTGTTGGTGTACTCGGCCCCCACCGGCTCCCATCCCCGGAAATGGCGTGACCTGGTCTTGTCGATCAGCGCCTTGGTGTCGTCGGGCAGCGCGAAGAAGAGGTGCATCATCTCGAACACGTCGTCACACAACCCGTCGCTCACGCCGTGGTTGACAACCAGGAGGAAGCCGACCTCATGACAGATCCGGCACAGTTCCTCCGCCAGCTCCCGCCGCGCCTCCGAAAACTGCGGCGCATCCGACAACGGCCCGAGATCGACCACCGGAATCCGGTCGAACGGCGCAGAACTCATAACCCCACCCTACGGTCTGGGCTCCGCTGCGACCAGACTCGTCTGAAGAGAATCCCAGACAAACTCACGCCACGGATAGTCTCTCCTCGACATCAGAAATCAGGTCGATTTCATACTTGCGTCGTTAGCCATTAAGTCTTGAGCATTCGTAACCAAGCTGGCACGGTGATCCGCTCGGACCTGTACAGGAGCTAGCAGGTGGTACTTCCGACGTGAACTCTGAAACGGATCTCACATAGTAACCGCTCTAAAGACGATTCGATAGGATTGGTTCAGGTGTTATAGAGCTGCCGATAAGGTGGACCTCAAGAGCCTTAGTTGTATGGTCGAGGCTATGAGAAGTGTAAGCGACGAGCCACCTGCTACCGCCAACCAAACGATGGATGCCATCGCAGATGATTCTGGTCGGGACCATGCTCCCCTCCGTAAGACTTTTCTGCAACAGGTTACACCGGACGGTGCAGCCTGTGGGTCGAAGCTAGCCGACCTCGTCAGGGCAGGAGACTCGCTCGGACTTCGCTTGTACTTGACCGCGGTACTAAAAACGTCGTCCGAACCATGGGACACGGCACTACCAGCCCCGGTTTGGGCGCGTGCTTTGGGCAACGAGTTGCCCAATTCCAAGAGCGCGACCGGTGGTGTTTCCAAAGCATGGCGCCGGTTGGAAGACCACGGACTCATAGAAAGAAGCCGCTACAACCGAATGGCCCAGATCAGGCTGCTCCGAGAAGATGGATCGGGACAGGAGTACACCCATCCCGGCGACAAGAACACCCGGACGGATCACAGCGATGATTACTTCAAGGTACCTGTGGCGCTGTGGCGGTTTGGACCCATCGACGAGCGACGTTGGATCAGGGAGTTGAGCGTTCCCGAGCTGGCGATGCTTTTGATTTCGTTGAGCTTGAATGATTCGTTCTGGTTGCCAGTCGAGAAAGTTCCAGACTGGTACGGCGTCTCAGCCGATACGGCCCAGCGAGGTATGTCCGGCCTCCGCACCCGAGAATTGCTAAGCGTTGACACTCGCGCCAAGACCGCACCGTTGTCTCCAACAGGCTTTACAACCGAACATCGCCACACATTGCAGGCGCCCTTTGGCCCGATGGGTCGACTCCAGCAACCCCGACGCAGAAGGATCGTCCGATGAAAGCACTCAGTGACGGCCAACCGATCCAGGGTGATGTCCTAGCTGTCATCGACGAATCGTCTCCACCTGCTGGCGCTGGTGTCTACTACATCGTCACTGCTGCCGTGGTCTTTGACTGGCCTACGGTCCAAGATCGCATCATCGGGGTTATCGGCGAACGACGTTCGCCATTTCACTACGCCTCGAAGGTCCCGCGGCGATCGGACGGATGGTTACCTTTCTCGAGGAAGTGGAGGTAGTTGCCTCGGTGCTCTGGCGCCCGGTGGCTCCGCGTGGCCAAGTTGTGGCGCGGCGGGACTTGCTCGCGGCGCAGGCTCTTCGGGCTGCAGACGACGGTGTCACACATCTGATCATTGAGTCCGGCGACGCCAGCAGCGATCAACGCGACCGTGAAACTCTGTTGGACACCTTCGCAGACAGAGGTGGCGTACCGTATCGGTACGACTGGCGGTCAAAGGCCGAACCATTCCTGTGGATCGCCGATGCGATCTGTGGTGTCACGGCCCGACACTTGCTGAATAACAACAGCGTTACTTTCGACCGGCTCACTGCCGCGGGGATCATTGAGATCAGCAACGGATGACAAAAATGCGAAAGTTCCGGCTCCCGTCCTAGTCGGTCCGCCTTACGGCGGACCCTCGGCCTGGCACTCCGGAACTCACGTCTTTCCTCCAGCACAGTACTGGAGGACACCTTCATTATCCGGTAATTCGTCCCAAACGTCAACCCGTTACGAGAGACGGCGACGGAGCCCGGCATTCTCATCTTTGAGTTGGAGCCAAATGGGTCGCACTTCAGCCTAGAGACTCCGCGGCGCTGCGTCCCGACCGTGGACACCGATCTAGTCGAAGACGATCACTCCGCGGATGTTCTTGTCGTCGCGCATGTCCTGGTAGCCCTCGTTGATCTCGTCGAGCGAGTAGGTCCGGGTGACCAGCTCATCAAGCTTGAGCTGACCGGCCTGGTACATCGACAGCAGATGGGGCACCGCCCGCCGAGGACTGTCAGAACCGTAGATCGTGCCTCGCAGCTGCTTGTTCATCATGGCGAACTCGAAGAGGTTCAGCTGCACGTCCATCTGCACCATCGGGGCCAAGCCGGTGATCACGATGGTGCCGCCCTTGCGTGTCAGAAACTGGGCAGGCGCCACCAGATCGCCGGTCACTACACTCGGCGACAGAATCACGCTGTCGGCCATCACCCCATGGGTCAGGCTCCCCACCAGCTCCATCGCCTCCTCCATCGACGAAGACGTGTGCGTCGCCCCGAACTCGAACGCCTTCTCGCGCTTGAACTCCGCTGGATCGACCGCAACGATCGTCTTCGCGCCCGCGGCCTTCGCTCCTTGCAGGGCGTTGGAACCGATCCCGCCGCAGCCGACGACCACCACAGTGTCACCCGCTGAGACCTCGGCACGGTTGACAGCCGAACCGTAGCCGGTGGCGACGCCGCAGCTCACCAGCGCCGCGGCGATCAGAGACACGTCCTTGTCGACCTTGATGACTGAATCCTCACAGAGCAGCATGTGCTCGGCGAAGGTCCCGAGCTTTGCCATCGTGTTGATCGTCTCTCCGTCGGGACCCTTG
The DNA here is from genome assembly GCA_963662455.3 of Acidimicrobiales bacterium. GTDB lineage: Bacteria > Actinomycetota > Acidimicrobiia > Acidimicrobiales > Aldehydirespiratoraceae > VXYK01. The sequence goes on along the minus strand of CAXXNK020000001.1, from coordinate 44,126 downwards.
TGGGCGTTCCGCCCGTCGGTGACCATGCCCGGGCCGAGCGTGCCCGCCCCGAGGTCGCACAGGTTCTGTTGCCCTGAGGCACACCACCGGCACTTGCCACAGGCCGGCACGAACGAAACCGCAACGTGGTCGCCCACTTGCAGATCGGTGACTTCGGGGCCGACCTCGATCACCACGCCGGATCCCTCGTGCCCGCCGATGACAGGCAGCAGGGAGGAGCCGCCCGGTGCATCCGCTGAGCCGAGGTCACCAGTGACCATGTGTTCGTCGGAGTGGCAGAGACCGGCCGCACGGGTCTTGACGAGGATCTCGCCCCGCCGAGGATCATCGAGCTCCACTTCTTTGACTTGCCATGGTTGATGCGCTCCATACAGCACCGCAGCGCGAGTCTTCATCGTCGATTCTCCAAGCGTGTTCGGACCAAGTGAATTGCGCGCACAGTAGTAAGCGTCGACCTCGCTGGCGAAATCCGACAGACTGGTTCCCGCGGCATTGGAGCGGCAGGCACCGGTGATCATTGATGTACCAGTAGGCCATGTGCCGCTGCCTCGAGCCAGGCTGATCGCCCATGTCTCGTCGCTGCTGTGGACGAGACCTCAGGAAGGGCTGATTTCACCCTGACCGATAGCTGGACTTGCTGGTGCTCAGTTGCTTGCTGCCTGCTGTTGGCCCCGTTTACAAGGTGTTGGTCATGCCTCCGTCGACGGGCACGACGGTGCCGGTGACGGCGCCGGCGCCCTCAGAGCAGAGCCAGCAGATCGCGTCGGCGACTTCGGCCGGTTCGACGAGTCTTGCGAGCGGCCGTTGATGGGCCGCGAACCCTTCGATGTCAGTGTTGAACGCGGCGGCTGACGCCTCCAGGATTGCGGTGCGGGTTGAACCGGGCGCCACTGCATTCGAAGTGACCCCTGTACCTGCCAGATCGACGGCGAGCGATTTCACCAGACCGATGACTCCGTGTTTGGCAGCAACGTAAGGCGCCATTCTCGACAGCCCGATGGTTCCGGCGGACGACGACACAGCCACGAAACGGCCCCGCCTGGGCTCCGGCGACGCCAAGATCCGGGGAATCGCCGCTCGGGCCGTCTGGAACACGCCGGTCAGGTCGATGTCGGTGATCGTCTCCCATTCGGCGTCGCTGACCTCCCAGAGTGGGGTGCGGGCCTTGAACACGCCCGCCACCGCGACCGCGGCGTCGAGACGACCGAAGTGCTCGACGGCTGCTTCGGCCGCGTCGTGGAGCGCAACCTGGTCTCGCACGTCGACCTGCATGGTCAGGACATGGCCGCCACCTCCGGCTCCGACCGCGGCAAGCTCGTCCGGGGAGGCGAGCGCATACTCGATGTTCGGGACGTCGCCGCAGATGTCGACAGCGACCACCGACCAACCGTCGGCAACGAGTCGGGCGACGGTCGCTGCGCCTATTCCGCGGGCTGCACCGGTGACAAGGGCGACAGGTCGGTTCATGGCACCTTGTCTAGCTTGTCCGACGCCAGTTGCCCGCAATTCCGGGTTAGCTGCTGGTCAGTTGGTGCACGGCGTCGTCGATCAGTCCGGACAGGAGTCGGGTTCCCTCGGCTGCGTTGGCGCCGGTGGGGTCGCCGAGCACACCGTTGGCCGACACTTCGCGAACCCCGCCTTCGATCATCTTGGGGAGCAGCTCCTCGATTGGCTCGGCGGCTCCCGGTTCGGCCAGGTCGAGGCGGACAAGATCCTCGGCGATGGCCAGCATCAGCGAGGTCTCGGTCCGCCCGGCGTGCGCGTCGGCGCCGGGGAGTCGCACCGACCAGACTTCGAGTGCCCGTCCCCGGGCCTTACAGACTTCGGTTGCGGCACGGAGTGCATATGCGTTGCCGCCGTGACCGTTGATTGCCACGATGCGCCCGAACTCGGGACCGGCATTGGCGACGATCTCGATGAGCATCTCGGTCAACACCCGGGTCCCCACTGAGAGCGTGCCTGCGAAGCCTCGGTGCTCGTCGGAGGCGGAGATGCTGATCGCGGGTGCGACCCGCACCGAATCGAGGTGGAGGGCCACCCCGTCGGCCACTGCCTGCGCGATCTGAGTGTCGGTGTCGAGCGGAAGGTGCGGTCCGTGCTGTTCGGTTGATCCCAAGGGAAGGAGAAGGGTCAACGGGGCCGCCGCGCTGCCGGCAGCGATTTCTGGTGAAGTGGACGAGCCGAGTGTGGCCATGTGCGAAGCGTAGCTTCGGCCGGTTCAGCCAAGCTCGGGAGGGGAGAAACCTGTTGGCACGACCACGTCTGCGGGAGTCAACTCGGTGATCGAGCTCTTGCCGATGCCGCGCAGCGTCGCGGTGATCCCGGCGTTGAGGATGTCGAGCACGTTCTCGACGCCTGGGAGCCCGTTGGCTGCCAGACCCCACAGGTACGCCCGGCCGATCAGCACGGCGTCGGCGCCGAGGGCACAGGCCTTGACGACATCGCTGCCGCGCCGGATTCCGCCGTCGAGAACGACTTCGATCTCGCCGCCGACCGCGCCCGCGATCTCCTGAAGCACCCGGATCGAGGCGGGGGCGCTGTCGACATTGTTGCCGCCGTGGTTCGACACCGAGACGGCTGTGGCGCCCGCATCGACCGCTCGGCGGGCTTCGTCGGCTCTGGCGATTCCCTTGACCATGAACGGGCCGTCCCACTCAGAACGCAACCACCCAACGTCCTCCCAGGTCGGTGGGGGTGTCGTCATCCAGGTGCCGTACGCCTCGAAGAACAGAGGCGCTCGTTCGTCGACACCGGCGAAGTTCGGGACCCGAAGCCGAGGAATCGTGCCTTGGCGCAGCCACGACCAGGCCCACGCCGGTTTCGCCAGCAACTCGAAGGCGTGCGGCAGGATCTCCTTTGGGGCGAAGGATTGGGGGATGTGGGGGCTGCCCCAGTCGCGGCCGTGGGAGAACGACCAGTCGAGCGTGAGGATCAGACCCACCGCCCCGGCGGTTCTGGCGCGCTCCATGCGTGCGAGCATGAAGTCGCGGTCTCCCGCCCAGTAGATCTGGAAGAAGGTCTGCGGGTTGGCCGCGACCACCTCCTCGACCGGTTTGCCTCCGAAGGAGCTGAGCCCCATCGGGATCCCCCGGTTCGCTGCGGCTTGAGCAACGGCCACTTCACCTTGTGGATGAACGGCCTGCACGCCGGTGGGGGAGATCATCACCGGCATCGCCGACCGCTGACCCATGATGTTGACGGCGATCTCGGGGCTTGCCGCCTGTCCTGCGGTTACGGGCCGGAAACCCAGTTCGTCGAAAGCGGCGGTGTTGTCGCGCATCGACACGCCGGCCTCAGCCCCGGCCACCAGGGCACCGTAGACCGACTTGGGGATGCGCTTGCGGGCTCGCTGCTCAGCGATGGCGACGGTCTCAAACCACTTGTTGCTCACGGTTTGTGACCGTACCGCCCCCCACCCAAATCTGCGCGTTCAGGCGCGGTGGTTGCGAGCCAGGAACTTGACGGGGGACGGGCGGGAGTGGTCGAGGGCCGGGGAGGGGCGGGCTGCGTCGGCGGCGTTGACGAGTGGTTCGCCGTGGCCCAGGACGCATTCGGGGTCGGGTCCGTCGAGGGGGATCCCGGTGAAGAACTTGGCGGCCATGCAGCCTCCCTGGCAGGCGTCGAAATGGCCGCACGATGCGCATGCCCCGGCCGATTGCGGCTCACGAAGCTCGGCGAACAGTTCGCTGTGTTGCCAGACCCGCTGAAATCCACCCTCGGCGCGGACACTGCCTGCCCGGAACTCGTCGTGGAGCACGAAGGGGCAGGCGTAGACGTCACCGACCGGGTCGATCAGGCACACGACCCGGCCTGCGCCGCAGAGGTTCAGACCCGGCAGCGGTTCACCGAGGGCGGACAGGTGAAAGAACGAGTCGCCGGTGAGCACCTCAGGGCGGTCGAGCAGCCACCGGTACAGCTGGCGCTGCTGGACGTCGCTGGGATGCAGTTCATGCCAGCTGTCGGCGCCGCGCCCCGATGGACGGAAGCGGGTGAGCCGCAACTCGGCATCGAAGGAGGCGGCCATGGCCTCGAACTCGTCGACTTGGGCGATGTTGTGACGGGTCATCACCACCGAGATCTTGAAGCCCTTGAAACCTGCATCGTGCAGGTGCTTCATGGCCTGTCGAGCGACCTCGAAGGAGCCCTCGCCACGGACCGCGTCGTTGGTCGCGGCGTCTGCGCCGTCTATCGAGATCTGCACGTCGACATAGTCGGAGGCCGCGAGTCGGCGGGCGACGGCGGCGTCTATTCGGGAGCCGTTCGTTGAGAACTTCACGCCGACACCGTGGTCGGTGGCGTAGTCGACGAGATGCCAGAAGTCGCTGCGGATCGTCGGCTCACCCCCGCCGATGTTGATGTAGAAGACCTGCATCCGCTCGAGTTCGTCGATCACCGCTTCGGCTTCTTCGGTGGTGAGCTCGCGGGGGTCGCGTCTGCCCGATGAACTGAGGCAGTGGATGCACTGCAGGTTGCAGGCGTATGTCAACTCCCAGGTCAGACAGATCGGGGCGTCGAGCCCCGCTTTCATCTGGTCGGCGAGGCCGCTGCGCTTCACGGGCGACAACACCGGGTTGTCCGGAGTCGGCGCACCGGCGAACGAAAGCGGCGGCGTAGCCGTGGCGGTCATAGCGCCACCAGGAAGTCGGAGGCTGCCAGCGACGCCAGCGCTTTCTCGAAGGACGGCCAGCGGTGATCCTCAATGCCCGTTGATTCGAAGGCTTCCCGGACGCTGCAATGTTCCCCGAGGCTCTCGACGAGCGTCACCAACTCGGGCGCCCTCAGGAAATTGAGGCGGCGGTTGTCGTAGTGGTAGGCGAGCGCGCCGAACGGTTCCGGTCGAAGGGCCACACGTTCGTGCAGCCGGTAGGGACGATTCGCGTCGAAATCCACGGACTAATAGACCCCGCACATTCCGTCTATGGAAATCTCTTCCACCAGCAGTTCCTCCTCGATGAGGTTGGAGACGGGGAGTCCTTCGAGTTGGGGGTCCGCGTCTTGAGTGTCTGCTAGTTCAGTCTTGTTGATGGGCTTCATGGCTCTCACTCTAGGGGATTGCCTCTCGATGCTTCCATCGGCGGTTTGTTGCCTTACTTTGGAGGCGGTCAGGGCCGGACCGCAGCACGGAACGGCTCAGCAACTGAACGGCACAGCACGGAACGCACGGCAAAGGGAGGCATTGTGAAACTCGACATCATGTCTGGGGCGCTTGAGCTGCGAGCCATGCAAAGACATGCCCGGGCCGTGGAGAAGTCCGGTTTCAACACGATGTGGTTGACCGAGTCGGGCCGCACTGCCTACCTGTCGGCTGCTGCGGCCGGACTGGTGACTGAACGGCTCCGGCTCGGAACCGCTGTGGCCGTGGCCTTCCCGCGCAGCCCGATGATCACCGCGTCGGTGGCCTGGGAGTTGGCCGAGGCCACCGAGGGGCGTTTCACGCTTGGTCTGGGTACCCAGGTCAAGGCCCATATCGAACGCCGCTACTCGAGCAGCTACGCGCCTCCCGGTCCGCGGATGAAAGAGTACGTTCAGGCGCTGCAGGCGATCTTTCGGGCCTTTCGGGGCGAGGAGAAGCTGTCGTTCGACGGCGACTACTACTCCTTCTCCCTGTTGCCGCCGCAGTGGTCTCCCGGGCCTATCGGTGTGGTCAACCCGCCGATCTACGTGTCTGCGGTGCTGGGATGGATGTCGCGGATGGCGGGTGAGGTGTGTGACGGGATCCACATACATCCGTTCAACTCCGCGGAGTATGTGCGTGACGTTCAGCGGCCCCGGGTGCAGGAGGGCGTCGACCGGGCTGGGCGTGAGCTCGCCGATGTGACCTTTGAGATCCCGGTGATGACACCGGTGGGCGACACCGACGAGGAGATGGCCGAGTCCCGTGAACACGCCCGCCAGATGATCGCTTTCTATGGTTCGACCAGGACCTACTCCCCGGTGTTCGAGACCCACGGGTTTGTTGGGCTTTCGGATGAACTCCATGAGTTGCAGCGACGCGGTGACGTCGCGGGGATGGTCGCGCTGATCAGCGATGATGTTCTCGACCACTACACCGTGTCGGGCACCTGGTCGAACCTCGGCGCGAACCTGGTTGAGCGCTACCGCGACGTCGCCCCGAACGTCTCGATAATGACCTACACCGCCTCGAGCCAACTGCACCGCCACCCCGACATCCTCGACCGCTGGTCCGACGTAGCCCGCGACGTCGTTGTGGCGTCTTCTGCTGCCGAGTCGTGAGGCGCTCGGCCCGCCAAGCCGATCTGGGCGCAGCCGATAAACTCATCACAAAACCCAGAATCAGCCATTGCCTTTCATTTTGTGGCGCGAAACTGTAAGCATCGCCCCGATTCGTAGCTGTCCTTTCAGTTTATTCTCGGAAATCTGGTCAGCCGTCGTCTCGAGGGTCGCGGGAACGCCCTCTTCCCACCCGACAGTGAACCTTCGTTCCGCGTCGGTACAAAGGGTGCGCTGTTGTGGAGTCTGCTCTGTGAATTGGTCGCTGCGCCGGCCAGGCAATAGGTTGTCGGCGTGCCGTACGGAGAGTTGTCGAGTCTGCTGACGCAGGGCGACTTCGAGACCCTGTTCATTCGTGGGATGGGTTGGGACAACCCCGAGCAGAAGCAGCCGGTTGCTGTGGTTGACAGCGCGTTGCGTCCGGTGCCCGTGGCCGACAAGCGGGGTGTCATCGTCTGGCTTGTGGACTGCCCGAACGGTCTGCCCGAGCGCTCGGAACAGCATCGGGTGGTGCGTCAGTTGAAGCGGCTGAGCCGTGACCAGCTCGTGGTGTTCGCGGCTGCCGACGAGCATCTTTGGCAGTGGCCTGAACAGCGGCCCAGCGGAGTCGGGTACCGGCTCGTGGATCACCGGTATCCAGTTGATTCGCCGACGGACGCTCTGTTGCAGCGGCTTTCGCAGGCGACGTTCGAGATTGGGGAGGAATCCCAACTCACCTCGAGTTCTGTGCTCACCCGGGTGCGGCGCTCGTTCAACGCCGACAAGGTCACGAAGTCCTTCTATCGGGAGTTTCAAAAGCACCACAAGAACTTCGCTCTCAAGGTGGAGGGAATCCCTGCCGATACGGATCGCCGCTGGTATGCGTCGGTGTTGATGAACCGTCTGATGTTCATCTACTTCATCCAGCAGAAGCGCTTCTTGGACGGCGACCAGAACTACCTGCGCACACGCCTGGGCAGGGTCCGCGCCGTCCATGGCACGGAGCAGTTCTACGCCTTCTACAAGCAGTTCCTTCTGCCGTTGTTCCACGAAGGGTTGGGCAGCCCCGATCCGAGTTACGCCGACGACGAGACTCGGTTGCTGCTTGGCGCGGTGCCTTACGTGAACGGTGGGATTTTCGAGCCTCACGAACTCGAGGAGTCATACGACATCCGTATTCCCGACGAGGCCTTCGAGTCGTTGTTCGACTTCTTCGACGGCTGGCGCTGGCATCTCGATGAACGGCCGTCTGCGGGCGGCAACGAGATCAACCCGGACGTGTTGGGCTACATCTTCGAGCAGTACATCAACTTCACCGAGAAGGGCCAGAAGGAGAGCGGCGCGTACTACACCAAACCGGACGTGACCGGTTACATGGCCGAGTCGTCGATCCTGCCCGCGGTGGCCGACCGGTTGGTATCGGCCGGGTTGGAGGATCCGGCGGTGCTGCTGTGCGGGTCTGGCGACGATTACATCCGGGAGAGCTTGGGCCACGGAATCTCCCACCCCGTCCCTGATCCGCGGGGGGGGGTGGCCGTGGCAGCGACGCAGCGGCGATCCCGCGGAGTATGTCGAACTCGAAGATCCGGGCGAGGAGTTGGCGCTGCCCGGCGAGCGCTGGTGCGACGTTGTGCATCGCCGCGGGCGCTACGGCAGGCAGTTCGAGATGTTGTCGGACGCGACGCGCTCCTGGAGCATTGACGATGCCATAACAGAGAATCTGGCGCTGCCGGACCTGTTGCGCGACTACATGAGCCAGTTGCGCGACGCCGCCGAGTGCCAGAGCGCCTTCGAGGTTCTGCGCTCGTTGACGGTGTGCGATCCGACGGTCGGTTCGGGGGCGTTCCTGTTTGCAGCGATCGACGTGCTCGAGCCGCTGTATTCGGAGGTTCTGGCGCGCGCTGCGGAACTCTTGAGCGACGGGCAGGAGGGTCCTGAGTTCTTGACCGAGGCTCAGTCTCACCCGAACCCGCGTTATTGGCTGATCAAGACGATCTGTTTGCGCAATCTGTTCGGTGTGGACCTGATGCACGAGGCGCCCGAGATCGCCAAGCTGCGCCTGTTCTTGAAGCTCGCCGCTCAGATCGACCGGGTTGAGGACCTGGAGCCGTTGCCTGACCTCGACTTCAACATCAAGTGCGGGAACCTGCTGGTCGGCATCGCCGACGAGTACGACTTCCAAGAACGGTTGGGTGGGACCCTTGAAGCCGCGGCGAGGCTTGACGACATCAAGGCGCTGGCCAAAGACGTGGCTGCGGCCTACGAGGAGTTCGTCGCGGATCAGGCGGATGTCAACGACGCAGATGCCGCGGACAGGAAACAAGTTCTAACGGCGCGGTTTGACGAGGCACGCGAGCGTTGCCACGAACTGCTGCACGATGTTCGTGGTACGACTTCCTTCGGGCAGTGGATCGAATCGCACCAGCCGTTCCACTGGTTCGTCGAGTTCCCGAGCGTCTGGCAAAACGACGGTTTCGACGTGGTGATCGGCAATCCTCCCTACATCAAGAAGTCTTTGGTGACCGATTACACCTGGACCGGTTACAAGACCGAGAAGTGCCCAGACCTCTACGCCCTGTGCATGGAACGAGCCACGACCCTGGTCAACGACAAAGGCCGCTTCGCCATGATCGTGATGCACTCCCTCTGCTTCGGCCGGAAGTTCCGGGCTTCTCGCTCTCAACTCTCGGGAGTTCTTTCCGACATCTGGGTATCGAGCTACTGGGCAGGGCGAATGGGCCTGTTCACAGGAGCGAACCCCCGCAACGCGATTGTGATCGGGCGAACGCGAGCGGAGTTGGATGACCCAGATGCCGGCAGGTTCATGCGTTGGTCAACGAGGTGCAATCGATGGTTTAGCGAATCCCGCATGACCCTATTCGACAAGATCGAATACGGGCTGATTCTACCGTCTATCGATGAAGCAACTGTAGTCCATCAGTGGGCATTTGCTGACCCAACAGCCGTAGTTTGGGTTCATCAGATGGTTGAGTCTGGAGTTCCGATTGAGGATGCTCTCGTCGATCAATCAGATCATATTCTGGGGTATAAGACGACGGCGTTGTATCAACTGGGTGTCTTCGTTGATGAACCACCAACAATTGACCCGGACACTGGCGACCCCGCGCAGACCAATAGCGCCCGGTCAGGATGGCTCTACTTTCGGTCGGAAGTTGAACGGGACTTGGCACTCGTCATGCTTGCGGGCAGGTGGGGCTATCTCTGGTGGTTGACCTACTCAGACGAGTTCGATGTCACCCGCAGCACGCTTACATCGTTTCCGGGTGACATCGAAAGGTTGGCCAATCTTGCCCCGGGTGACATGGAACTCGTGACTCTAGTGGACCTGTCAAGAACGCTTCAGGAAGAGATGCCCAGTTCGTTGGCGTGGATGAAGAAAGCGGGAGTCTTGGTTGGCCGCTACAACATGTTGAAGCTGCGTCACATCACCGATCAGGCCGACTGGCTTCTGGCCAAGGCATGGGGACTGGACGAGGAAGCGTTCGAGGCGGCGGGCAATCTGCGTGACCGGATGATCTTCGGGAACAAGGAGTAGCTGCTTTGCGGCCCAACCTGCATTTCACCCCCGATCTGCATTTCACCGTTGAAGGCGTAGAGCGCCCCTCGAATATTGGATCCAGATGCACGGACCGTATGGCAGTCCTCCGAGCTGCTCCTGCCATGAGGTCACCCTTCGGGAGATCGTGTCGATCTGGTTCTGAAGCCCGCGCAACTGTGCAACGAAAAACAATGACTTCGAGTCCTGTTTCGGTGAATCCGGCTGTGCGTGTTCTGCGACCGCGGAAGTCGTCGTCGCAGGTAACCAGCACTCTCTCGTTGGCCGTACACCAGCGTGCAACGTCCTCGTCGGGAGCGTTCGATCTGCCCCGCGATGTGGTGCTCAGAGCTCCGACGCGGGAGACATGCACGACGTCAGCACTTGGCTCGATGACGTCGGCCACCAGATATGAGATGTTCGCGTCAAGGCAGAAGCTCACTCTCCGGGGGTTAGGCGGCGAATTCGGCAACTCCCCGTACCTGGTTGACGCTCAGTTCATACCAGTCGGCGACCTCGGACTCATCCGCCACTTCAAGGTTGGCGATGATCGTCGTTACGGGAACGCGGGTCCCGCGGACCACGGGTGCCCCGAAGCACACCAACGGGTCGATGTCCACCCACGGGGATATGTCCCAGGCCGACGCAGTGTCGTCGACGAATCGGATCTCGTCGGCGAAGACACGGACCGCGTCGCGCAACGCCAACTGTTGAGGGTGTCTACCCACCAGCTCCCCGGTTTCGTCCATGAGTTCAGCCCACACGCTGATGCTGTCGCTGAAGAACGAACGGTGAGCCAGGGGTCGGCCAAGCCCCGGTCGGGTGACATGGAGAGCCTCGAGCACCTTGCGAACCTTCTGCAACGATGTGCCCTGGCAGCGGAGGCGGCTCACCGTCTCCAGGCTCACGAGATCGAGGAAGCTGACCGTATCTATCCGTACCGTAGGGCTGGAGTTCTCCGAAGGGTCGACGATGACCGCGAGCCAACGCCGCACCTGCTGTGGTGTAGCTTGACCCCTCCTTCCCACGATCGCCGCTGCTTGCGGGAACGAGTAGATCCCTTCGCGGAGCCTGGGGTCGACACCCGTGGGCGATTCGTCGGCGAGAGACGTGGTTCGGCTCATGTGTTCATGGTAACGCAAGACGGGTTTTTGAACGCGGTGCTCGGGCGGGGCAACGCATTGATCCCTCAAAACCCTGTCACAGGGAAGCTGCTCGACGTGCCGCTGATTCTCGAATGCAGTCGGCATCTGCCTCGACGAGATGGTCGTGTCGCAGGAGGTCGTGTGACGTGCCGTTGATTCTTGACAACATCGCGCATCAGACAGAGCGTGAACTGCTCAGCACTCTGGAGTCGTCGTATCGGCTGGATGCGGCGATCGGTTATTTCAACCTTCGGGGCTGGAAGCTGTTGGCCGAAGCGGTGGACGCTCTGCCGGAGCGGTCGGAGGGGCCGAAAGCACGAATCCTGGTCGGCATCCACGAGGCTCCGAGCGACGAGATGCGTCGGTCGGCTCGGATGCGGCAGCTCGAACCCATCGACAATCGCACGGCTGCCCGGTTGAAGGGCGAGACCGTCAAGGAGTTCCGGGATCAGTTGCAGATCGGGCTGCCGACGCAAGGAGACGAAACGGCACTTCGAGCCTTGCTTCGCCAGATCGAGGCCGGCGACGTGCAGGTGAGAGTACACACCGCTCATCGATTGCACGCCAAGCTTTATCTCTGCCACCGCGAAGACACCGCTGCTCCCCGCGTCGGCTACGTCGGGTCTTCGAACCTGACGGCTGCTGGGCTTCGTGACCAGGGAGAGCTCAACGTTGATGTCGTCGACGGCGACGCCACCGAGAAGTTGGCCCGCTGGTTCGAGGATCGCTGGAACGACCCGTTCACAGTCGACGCGATGCCCGAGCTGGCCGAGTCGCTGCACGAATCGTGGGCGTCAGAGGAGCAGCTCGACCCGTTCCTCGTGTATTTGAAGATGGCCTATCACCTATCCAAGGAAGCTCGGGAGGGTCTCATCGAGTACGGGCTGCCCGCCTCGATGCAGGACGAACTGCTGGACTTCCAGGCTGCTGCTGTCAAGATCGCCGCCCGGATCGTGATGCAGAAGGGAGGGGCGATGATCGGCGATGTGGTCGGACTCGGAAAGACCCTCGTCGGTACTGCGGTGGCTCGGTTGCTTCAAGAAGAACAGGGCTTTGAGACGCTTGTGGTGTGCCCGAAGAACCTCGTTGAGATGTGGGAGTCCTACCTGCATGAATACGAGGTCCGAGGGAAGGTTGAGTCGTTGTCGATGGTTCACAAGAACCTGCCCGATGCTCGCCGGTATCGGTTGGTGATCATCGACGAAGCCCACAACCTACGCAGTGACAGGCGCCGGGACCACGGAGTTCTTCGGAGCTATATCGCGGACAACGACTCCAGGGTGCTGCTGTTGACCGCAACGCCCTACAACAAGGAACTCGGCGATCTAGCGGCTCAGCTGTCGCTGTTCATCCGCCCCGACGCAGACCTGGGTGTGCGCCCTGAGGAAGCAATCGCCGAGGTCGGCGCGGCGAACTTCGAGTTGCTGTGTGAGGGGCAGACTTCAAACCTCGGGGCGTTCAAGCGGTCGGAGTATCTCAAGGACTGGCAATCGCTTATGTCGCAGTATCTTGTGCGGCGGACTCGCCGGTTCGTTGAGGACAACTACGCGCTCCAAGACGATGACGGACGCCGCTTTCTGGAGTTCGGCACAGGCAAGCGGTTCTATTTCCCGAAGCGGACCGCGATACCGGTGGACCGCAATCTCACTGCAGATGATCCGGCATCTCTGATGGCATCGGATGAGACGCTTGACTCGATCCGTGACTTGATGTTGCCTCGATATCGGCTGGGAAATTACCTTGACGACAAGTTCGCGCCCTCAGAGGAGGGCGAGGCACGGTTGGTTGACGACCTGGAGAACTCGTCGAGGGGGAACCTAGCGGGGTTCACCCGGGTCACGATGTTCAAGCGGTTGTCCTCGTCGGGACCGGCGTTCCTGGCGACGCTGCGCCGTCATCGCCTGCGGAACTTGGTTGCGGCGCATGCGCTCGACAACGGCCTGCCTGTTCCAGTTGGTGCCGTCGACAACTCGCTCTGGGCCGCAGAGGTGGACACTGATCCGGAAGACAACGATGAAGCCGGTGATGAGACCTCAATGTTCGACTCCGTTGAGGAACCTGCCGCGAGCGCCTACGAGAAACTCCGTGCGAAAGACCCGAGAGCGATCCGCTGGGCCAGACCTGAGATGTTCCGACCCAACCTGCTGGAGGATCTTCGTCACGACACCGAGGTCATCACCGAGATGCTCGAGCGGTTCGGGATCTGGGATGCAGACCGCGACCAGAAGACTGCTGCGCTGGAGAGACTGCTTGTGGAGCGCTACCCGTACGACAAGGTTCTGATCTTCACCGAAGCAGCCGACACCGCGAACTACGTCTACGAAGAGATGCTGCGTCGGGGCGTCGCTGATGTCGGTGTGGTGACGGGCGACTCGGAGAACCCGACCGCATTGGCCCAGCGCTTCTCTCCGGAGTCCAACAGTGTGGGCAGCGGCGGGTCGCCTGGTGTGGACGAGTTGCGTGTGCTGGTCTCCACCGACGTGCTCTCCGAGGGTCAGAACCTCCAAGATGCACACATCGTCGTCAACTACGACCTGCCGTGGGCGATCGTGAAACTCGTCCAGCGGGCCGGCCGGGTCGATCGGATCGGGCAGAACTCGCCCGTGGTTCTGGTGTACTCGCTGCTGCCTGCAGCCTCCATCGACGAGGAGATCGAGCTGAGAGACCGCATCCGGAGACGATTGGGCGAGAATGCCCAACTTCTCGGCTCAGACGAGAGCTTTTTCGGAGACGCGACTGAACGTCAGATTATTTCTGGCGTCTACGACGAATCCTCGTCTTACCGACCGGCTGGTGTTGATGACGTTGACCCCGTATCTATGGCGTACGAAATCTGGAGACATGCCTCCGACGCTCATCCCGAACTCGCGCAACGGGTAGCGACGCTCCCCAATGTCGTGTATTCGACCATGCAAAGTACCGACGCGGCTCCTGATGTCGGAGTCCTGGTTCACACGCAGGTCGTGGCTGGAGCCGACGCGTTCGGTTTCGTGGAACCGAGCGGCGATGAACGCCGCGTTACACCCCAGGAAGCTCTGCGCATGGCGGAATGCGAACCTGACACACCTTCTGCGGCGCGCCTACCGGATCACCACGACCTCACCGCTGCAGCACTCGGCGGTCCCCTGAAGGCGCCGACCGGACGCGCTACCGGTGCGCTGCAAGGCGTGCGCGGCAGAGTATGGCGCAGGCTTCATGAACAGATGGACAGGTTCAAGGACAACCTTCTCTTCAGCAGGTCCGACCTTGCCCGAGCCCACGACGCTATGAATGAACGGCCGCTCCGCGAGGCCGCCACCCAGCGGCTTGCCAAAGCGGTACGGGATCGCAGCACGAACGACCTGGCAGCCTTGGTGGTCGAACTTCATAGCGACGATCGACTCTGCGTTCCGCCCTCGCCTGAGGGAATCGATGCGGACCCTGTAATCGTCTGCACCATGGGTTTCAGAGGCTGACGGACTCTGTGCCACTCAGGATATTTTGATTTATTTGATGTAGTGACAGTATTTCACAGGGTCATTGTCACAGGGGGTCAGTAGGTTGTGATCCATGAGTTTCCTTTCGGGATCGGAGCTTCTTGACCAGGGCACGGCCGGCGGTGGCGGCACCGGTGGAGCGTTGCGGGTGCCGTTGGTCGACGAGGCGAAGTTGTCTGATGGGGGGCTGCGGTCTCACCTGAAGGTGTTGGGCCGTGCCGAGTCCCGGTTGACCGCGATGAAGTCACGGGCGTTGGCTGAGCTGAGCCGCCGTCACAGCAGAGGTGACGCGCAGCGTCTGGTTCGAGACGAGCTGCAGGCCTCGAAACGTGAGGCCAAACGTGATGTTGAGACCGCGGCGCGGTTGTCAGAGTTGCCCACAACTAGTGAGGCGTTGGAGTCCGGTGAGATCCCTGTGGGTCACGCCCGGTTGATTGCCCGCGCTTCCGGCGAGAGCCCGATTGATGAGTCCGTGTTGGTCGAAGCGGCCGGCGAGCAGCCCTTTGATGAGTTCGCTCGGACTGTGAAACGTCATCAACAAGACGTAGCCGACGATGACGGCCGGTCGTTGTTGGATCGTCAACGCTCCAAGCGCAAAGCCAGGATCTTTGAGTCATCTGATTCTGGGATGTTTGTGCTGAGCGGCGAGTTCGACCAGATCACCGGAGCCCGCATCGCCACCGCGTTGACTGCTAAGGAACGACAGCTGTGGCACCGCGAGGACCCCAACAAGCGTGCCACACCGCAGCAGCGGATGGCCGACGCGTTGGCGGAGTTGATCTGTCAACCCGCTGGTGACGGCAAGTCTGCGGGCACTGATCTGTTGGTGATCGCTGACTTCGATGTGCTCAAACAACAACTCGACAACCCCCGACTGGCTGACGGTTCACCAATACCGATCGTCGAGCTCCACCGCCTGGCGCTTGAAGCCAACCTGTTGCCTTCGATCTTCGACACCAAAGCCCAAGACATGTGGCTCGGGCGCCGCCTGCGCACCGCGACCGAGGCTCAACGGATCGCGCTGATCGCGAGAGACCAGCACTGCATCGGCTGTGGCGCCAACCCACTGTGGTGCCGCGCACACCACATCATCTGGTGGTCAAAGAACGGACCCACCGACCTGTCGAACCTCGTGCTGGTGTGCGACGACTGCCACCACAAGATCCACGACCACGGCTGGCAGGTGTACAAACACCCCAAGACCGGAAGGTTCCAACTCAAACCCCCGATCAACCCGTCAGGTGAGTCCTCGACCCGCCGGTCAGGTGAGTGCTCGGCTGTCTCGTCGGGTGAGTTGTCGAGGATCTTGTCGGGTGAGGATTCGTCTATCTCGTCAGGCCGGACAGACGGCGCTCGAACCCCGGCAGACTTAGCCTGGATCCACCGGTGGGGTTGGGTTGTTGGTGTGGGCGCGTCCGCGGAAAAGGCCTCCTGGTCTGCGATGATTGTGATGACAAATAGTCACTTTCGTCACAAAAACAGGAGGCACTTTTCGTGTCTGTATCATCGCGCAGGTTGGACCGGTTGGCAACAACGTTTGATCATGGGGGCCTGGTCGCGAACGCGGGTCTGGTTCTGGCTGCCACGTTGATGACTCGTTTGGGTCTGTGGGGGTTGATCAACCGGTGGGTGGACACTGGTTCTCCGAACCCGGCCCGCAAGGTCCTGACTCTGGTGGCAGCGATGCTGGCGGGTGGGACCCATATCGACCATGTCGACGTTCTGCGCGCCGGGCGCACCGCCGCGGTGTTGGGGTTCGCCCCCGCGGCGCCGTCGACGGTGGGAACGTTTCTGCGGAGCTTCACGTTTGGTCACGTCCGCCAGCTCGAAGCGGTGGCCTCGCGTGCTTTAGCGGCGGCCTGGCGGCTCGGTGCAGGCCCCGGTTCAGGCCCGTTGGTGGTTGACCTGGACTCCACGATCTGTGAGGTGCACGGCAGACTCAAGCACGGCGCCAGATACGGTTACACCAAAGTGTTGGGTTACCACCCGCTGCTGGCTGTGCGTGCCGGGACCTCTGAGGTGCTCGGGGCGCGGCTGCGCAAAGGCTCCGCTTCGTCATCGCGAGGGGTTCTGCGTTTCGTCGACGAGCTCGTAGCCAACCTGCGACGCGCGGGTGCTCACGGGCCGGTCACGGTACGCGCCGATTCGGGGTTCTGGTCTTGGAAACTGATCGACCGTCTCAACACCCACAACGTGAAATGGTCGATCACCGTGTCGCTCAACTCTGCTGTTCGCGCAGCTATCGAGGCGATCCCCGACAAAGCCTGGATCGATATCGACTACCCCGACAGCGGCCACGCCCAGGTCGCCGAAACCGTCTATGTCACCGGCCGCGGCAAACAAAAACGCAGCGTCCGTTTGGTGGTGCGCCGCACCCGCCTCGCCGACACAGCCCAGCAACGGCTGTGGCCCAACTGGCGGCACCACGCCTTCATCACCAACAGAGACGACCTCGGCACCGTCGCCGCTGACCAGTTCCACCGCAACCACGCAGTCGTCGAGCTCACCATCCGCGACCTCAAAGAAGGCTCCGGGCTCAACCACGTCCCCTCCGGGCACTACCCCGCGAACTGTGCATGGCTCGCCTGCGCAGCACTCGCGCACAACATCGGCCACTGGACCGCCATCCTCACCAACACACCACCCACCACCAACCAAACCCGCCGCACCCGCCTCACCGCCCTACCCGCCGTAATCGCCAACCGATCCGGCACACCCACCCTGCGATACCCCGCCCGCTGGCGGTGGCAAACCCAATTCACAACCACCCTCACCAAACTACGAAACCTGCCCGGACCCTCCGGCTAACCCCAACCCCCGAAGGAACCCGGCGCCCTCCAGCACACACCCAGCGCCACCAACCAAACCCAACCCCAAACCCTGAACCCAACACGCCCCAACACACCAAACCCAGTGCGATTCAGGCCGCGACTCAACAAAAACAGGCACTACCAAACCCAGGACGAATCACACCACCACCAACCCACCCCACAGTCCACAATCGGTGGATTCAGGCTTAGCTCAACCGGATGCCAGCGACGCAACCCAGTCGACTTCCCAGAATGCGCCCGGGTTCGCGCATTGGGAGGAAGCTCAGCGGGAAAACCAGTCAATCTCGGACACCGAAAAACAACGCCGTGCCGCCCGTTCCACCGGCCACGACTTGGTCGACGGCCTCGACACCTCCTAATCATGTCCGGGTCAGCGGGCGAATCACGCCAACCAGGTCAACCAAATGATCGAGGCGAGTTACGACAACTACGGACGTTGCAACGCCTAGCTGGTCGCCGCATTGACACCGTGCTGGGCTTGGCTTGGTGTGAACCCGTCATGTTCCATCTGTTCGATCAAGCCGCCGCGAGAAAACGACATGATTCCCAAGTATTCGGTTGCCTTCAACGCGGCCTGCTTGTTCCAAATTTCCATAACTTTTCACCGTTTCCTAAATTAGCCGGGGTGAATCGCGCCGAAACGATGCAATGCTACACCCGCGGACGGGGTGCTCACCGGGCGTTCGGTTCAGTTGTCGGCGTCGATGGCGTGGGTTCGCAGCATCTGCAGGGGGACGACCTCGAGAGCCCGTTCGTGGGTTGCTGAGAGTCGCACTGGAGCGGCGGCGCCGGCGAGGGCGGCCTCCAGCCATCGAGCAGCGCAGACACACCAGCCGTCGCCGGGTGAGAGTCCCTCGAAACCCCACTCGGGGCGCGGTGTCGACAAGTCGTTGCCTGCGGCTTTGGAGAACTCCAGGAATTCGCTGGTGACGATCGAGCAGACGGTGTGCGAGCCGGCGTCGGCCTCTGAGGTGTTGCAGCAGCCGTCTCGAAAGAAACCGGTGACGGGATCAGTTCCGCACTCGACGAGTTCAGTTCCCAATACATTCTTTTGAGAGCGGAAGTCGTGAGCCATGCCTCATCAAACCACGGGACTAGATTCTTTGCGACGTCGCGACTCCGCGACTTTGCGATTCTGCTCCTCCAGACAGGAAGACCCGACAACCAATGCAACTCCGCTTGGCCACTGTTGCTGATGCCGAAGACCTTCGCCGGATCTACAACCACGAGGTTGAGAACACGACGGCGACATTCGATATCGAGTCGAGAAGTCTTGAATCCCAGCGCGAATGGATCGCCGAACGCCAGGGTGCTCTCGGGGTTCTTGTGGCCGAGACCGAAGGACGCGTGGTCGGCTTCGCCAGCCTCAGCCCCTACCGGAATCGTGCCGGCTATCGCACAACCGTCGAGAACAGCGTGTATGTGAGCGAAGACGCCAGGGGCCGCGGGGTGGGCCGGGCCTTGATGGAAGAACTCATTGACATGGCGCTCAAACGGGGCTTTCACAGCATCATCGCCCACATCGTCGATGGCCACGAGGCGAGCATGGCGCTTCACCGAGCCTGCGGGTTCGAGTTTGTGGGCACAGAACGAGAGGTGGGTCGCAAGTTCGGTTCCTGGCTCGATGCGGTAATCATGCAACGCATGCTCCCCTAGATGGTTAGTTCCAAGGGGTTAGTGGTCGTAGGCGATGAGGGATCGGGCGGGGCCGGGTTGGTGGGTGGTTTGGTTGTGCCAGATGGCTGCGGTGAGCGCGAGTATTCGTTGCAGTATGCGTGCGGCGACGCCTTGTCTGGTGCGGCCGCGGTGGCGTTCGAGACTGAGTTGGGATTTGAGGGCCTGGTTGACTGATTCGATGATCTGGCGCAGCGGTTTCAAGAACTGCTGCGCGGGCCGGGGTGGTTCTGTTTTGGTGGCGGGCCGGATCAGTGCGACGCCTGCGGCGTTGAGTTCGTCTTCGAAGCCGGTCCGCCGGTAGCGGTTGTCAGCGATGAGGGTCTGACCTGGCCGGGCGATGTCGGCGTGGGCGATCATGTCCAAGCAGGTGCCGCGTTCGTCTGTTTTGGCGCCGGTGAGCGCGTAAGCGATCGGCAGTCCCGAAGGTGTTGTGATGAGGTGCAGGCGCAACCCCCAGAACCACCTTGAGTGCGACGCGCAGTAGCCGTAGGCGGCCCATCCGGCGAGGTCAGAACGCTGTGCGGTGTCGCGGCTGCGGCCGCACTCCACCGGGGGTCGAGTCCACCAGCCACACGTCGTCGTGAAACGACGGGCAGTCCTGGGCCGGCGCGGCGATGATGTGTTTCATCAACTCGCCGCTGCGGCGCAGGCGCTTGTTGTAGCCGGGACGCTGGGGCACGAACCCAAACCACGGCTTCAGGTGCGCTTTGGCGTGGCGGATGAACCGGGCCTCAGAGTCGAAGCCCAACAGCGCCGACAGCACCGCCAAAGTGACCAGCTCCGCGTCCGACAGCTTCGGAGCTATCCCCACCGCGGGCCGCTGCGGTGCCCACTGCGGATGCTCCACCAACAAATCGTCGATCCTCGCATACAGTGCAGTCACGAGGGTGTCTGAGCCCGGGTTCATACCAAGGTCCTCCAAGGATCAGGGTCTGTGGAAAACCCCGAGCATGGACACCCTCACCCCCCATGGTGGACCCCCACCCCTTGGAACTACTCGTCTAGGAGACTGCTGATCATGTCTCGAAACCTCGAAATCGTGGTGGCAAAACCCCAGGTCAGAAGCTTGCGTGTCGAGCGAAATCGGCATTACTCAGCAGTCTCCTAGGGGGGTCCGGCCCCCTGAGCCCGCAGAACTGGCCCCCAGAACTGGCCGGTGGAACTGACAAGGTCCGGCACCGAAGCACCGGACCCCGTCTCCGCTGTGGGCCGAGAAGGATTTGAACCTTCGTAGGCATACGCCGACGGGTTTACAGCCCGTTCCCTTTGGCCGCTCGGGCACCGACCCGCGGACCAGAAATACTACCGGAACAAGACCGCGACCCGTACAGAATTGCAGGCTCGACCAATCGAGAGCGGCCGCTGCTTGATACGGTTTCGCCATGCCGACTTTCGATGTGGTTTCAGAACTCGACGGTCAAGAAGTACGCAACGCCGTCGATCAAGCCTCCCGCGAGGTGTCCCAACGATACGACTTCAAAAACACCGGCTCCTCGGTGCAATTGGGCGACAACGTCATTGAAATGGCGTCGTCCTCGGAGGACCGGCTGGCAGCGCTGCGCCAAGTCCTCGAAGAGAAACTGGTGAGACGCAAGGTGAGCCTCAGAGCGCTCGACTACGGCAACGTGGAACCAGCCTCCGGAGGGACCGTTCGCCAGGCCGCTCGCCTGCAAGCCGGGATCTCGCAAGACAAGGCCAAAGAGTTAAACAAGTTCATCAAGGGTCTCGGCCTCAAGGGCGTCCAGTCATCGGCACGGGGCGACGAACTGCGGGTGCAGGGCAAGAAGCGCGATGACCTGCAGAAGGTGATCGCCGCGCTCAAAGAAGCCGACCTGAAGATCCCCCTCCAATTCATCAACTTCCGAGACTGAACTCACATTGGGCCGACTCACATCGAGCGCAGGCGGGCGATCCTCTCTGCTGTGGGGGGATGGGTGCTGAACAGCTTGCTGCCACCGCCCCGGCCGCGGGCCTGAGCGCTCAACGGGTTGATGATGTAGCTGCTGGCCTGGTTCGGGTTGACATTCACGGGGATGGCGTGAGCGCCGCGTTCCAACTTCTCGAGGGCACTGGCCAGCGGTTCGCCGCTGCCGATCAGCTTCGCTGCTGAGGCGTCGGCCTGGAACTCTCGACTACGGCTGATAGCAGCCTGAATGATCATCGCCGCGATTGGAGCCAGCAGCGCGAAGGCGAGCTCGCCTATCGGGTTGCGATCTCGGCCCCCACCACCACGGAACATCGCACCCCACATCACAATGTTGGCTGCGAAGGTGATCGCCATGCCGATCGCAGCGGCGACCGACCCGATGAGGATGTCCCGGTTGCGGATGTGAGCCAACTCATGGGCCAGAACACCTCGAACCTCCTGCCAGCTCATGCGCTCCAACAGACCGGCGGTCACCGCCACCGCGGCGTTGTTGGGGTTGCGTCCGGTGGCGAAAGCGTTCGGTTGCGGGTTGGGCGAAATGTAGAGCTTCGGCATGGGCATGTTGGCCCGCGTCGTGAGGTCTTCCATGATCTCGTAGTACTGCGGTGCCTGTTCGCGGGTCACGGCTTGTGCACGAGCGGATTTGATCGCCAGCGTGTCGCTGAACCAGTAGGAACCGCCGACCATCACCAGAGCGATCACCAGGCCGATCACCAGGCCTGTTGAACTGCCGATGGCACCACCCGCCACGATGATCAGCCCGCCGAGCAGGGCAAGCAGAACAAAGGTCTTTGCTGTGTTGATCATGGGGTTGCACACCTCCGGTATTGCTTCGGCTCAATGCAGAGCCGGCCGCCAGATTGTTGCCCTCAACACTAGGGCCAGTCTCATGCTTGCGGCTACGCAGTCTTGAGCGATTCTGTCGATTCCGCGCAACCCGCCCCGTTAGCCCCTGCGGTAGTTCCCGGTTGTCGGTCCCCGCCGATCAATCCTCGTCGCTGTCCGCGGCGCCCTCGCGGATCGCAGCGACAACATCGGGGTCGGCGAGTGTGGTGGTGTCGCCCAAATCCCGGCCGTCGGCCACATCGCGCAACAGCCGCCGCATGATCTTGCCGGAACGGGTCTTGGGAAGGTCCGGCACCAGGAACACGGCTTTGGGCCGAGTTGTCGGGCCGAGCTTGGTTCCCACGTGTCGGCGGACCTCCTCCCGCAGATCGTCGGAGGCCTCGACAGAACCGATCAGGATGACGTAACCCACGATCGCTTGACCGGTGATGTCGTCTTTGGCCCCGACCACAGCTGCCTCGGCCACCGCGGGATGGTCGACCAGAGCGCTCTCAACCTCGGCGGTGGAGATGCGGTGGCCCGAGATGTTCATCACGTCGTCCACCCGGCCGAGCAGCCAGATGTAGCCGTCCTCGTCAACCCGGGCTCCGTCGCCGGCGAAGTAGCGGCCCTCGTGGGTCGACCAGTAGGTGTCGTGGTACCGCTGCGGATCTCCCCATATCCCCCGCAGCATCGACGGCCACGGCCGGGTGATCGTGAGATAGCCGCCGCCGAGGTCGACTGGGTTGCCGCCGTCGTCGACAACCTCGGCGTAGACGCCGGGGATGGGCGTCGTTGCGGTGCCGGGCTTGGTTGTGGTCACGCCGGGGAGGGGAGTGACCATGTGCGAGCCGGTCTCGGTCTGCCACCAAGTGTCGACGATCGGGCAGGAAGCGCCACCGATGTTGTCGTGGTACCACATCCAGGCTTCGGGATTGATGGGCTCACCGACGGTGCCGAGGACCCGCAGACTCGAGAGGTCACGCCTCGCCGGCCATTGGTCGCCCCACTTCATGAACGTGCGAATGGCGGTGGGGGCCGTGTAGAGCTGGGTCACGCCGTAGCGCTCCACGATGTCCCAGAGCCGGTCCTTGTTCCAGGTGGCCCGGTCGCCGCTGCGTTCGCCGGGTAGTGGCGTGTCCGGCGTGCCCTCGTACATGACCGAGGTGCAGCCGTTGGCCAACGGTCCGAACACAATGTAGGAATGGCCCGTCACCCAGCCGATGTCAGCAGCGCACCAGTACACGTCGGTCTCCGGTTTCAGGTCGAACACGTACTTGTGGGTGAACGCCACCTGTGTGAGATAACCGCCGGTGGTGTGCATGATGCCTTTGGGCTTGGCTGTGGTACCGGAGGTGTAGAGCAGGTAGAGCAACTGTTCGGCACCCATGGGTTCGGGCGGACAACTCGGCTCTGCGGTCTCCATCAGCTCATGCCACCAGTGATCGCGGCCCTCGACCATCGCCGGGCCGGTCCCGCAGCGGTCGACCACGATCACGTTCTCCACGCTCGGCGCGCCCGCGGCGAGCGCTGCGTCGACGTTGGGTTTCAGAGCCGACGGTTCACCACGCCGATAGCCGGCGTCGGCGGTGATGATCAGGCGGGCGTCAGCGTCCTCGCAGCGGTCGGTGATGGCGTCGGGGGAGAAGCCGCCGAAGATCACCGAGTGGGCCACACCGATGCGTGTGCAGGCGAGCATGGCGATCGGCAGCTCTGGGATCATCGGCATGTAGACGGCGATGCGGTCGCCCTTCGACAGGCCGAGGCCTTTCAGGACGTTGGCGAACCTCTCCACCTCCGCCAGCAGTTCTGAGTAGCTGATGGTCCGGGTGTCGCCGGGTTCGCCCTCCCAGTGGTAGGCGACCTTGTCGCCGAGTCCGGCGGCTACATGGCGGTCGAGGCAGTTCTCTGAGACGTTGAGCTCGCCGTCCTCGAACCATTTCGCGAACGGCAGGTCCCAGTCGAGCACCTTGGTGAAGTCGCTGGACCAGCTCAGCAGTTCGCGGGCCTGGCGCGCCCAGAAGGCCTCGTAGTCGGCGTCGGCCTCGTCATAGAGCGAACGGTCGTTTGCCAACGCCGCCCCGGCGAAGGCGGCGGAGGGCGGAAACGTCCGCGCTTCGCTCTCGTAGACCTCGATCGATCCCTGAGCCCCCGTGCTTTCCCCAGCCATTAGTACATCCCTTCGCGTTCACTCTGTGGCGAAAACCATACCCACGGTGGCTATGGCGTGCTGCATGAGGAAAGCTGGTACCCATGTCGGATCAATCGCCTGCTGCCACCTACCAACGGGACGGCCACATCGCCACCATCACCTACAACCGGCCCGAGGCGCTCAACGCAGTCAATGGTGCGATGCGCCAAGCCCTCGATGCGGCTTGGACCGAGTTCCGTGAAGACGAACAGGCCTGGGTTGCCATCGTGACCGGTGCCGGCAGGGCGTTCTGTGCGGGCGCGGACCTGCGTGACGGAGCGGGAGCCACCGGCTCCTGGCCGGGTTCGTTCTGGGAGTGGCCCACCATCACCACCTTCGAGAGCGGCATGGAAATCTGGAAGCCCACGATCGCCGCGGTCAACGGGCCGTGTATCGGTTACGGGCTCACCGCGGTCCTAGCCTGCGATTTCGTGCTCGCCAGCGAAAGGGCGAGTTTCGCCTATCCGGAAGTGAAGCTGGGTCAAGCGACGATCGTGGGAGCGCTGAGGCTGCCGGACCATGTGGCGACTGTGGATGCGTTGGATCTGCTGTTGACCGGCGACCCGATCGACGCTGAGCACGCAAAGGAGATCGGTCTCGCCTGGCGGGTCCATCCACCCGACGAACTGTTGGGTGCGGCACGGGACCTCGCGGAACGGCTGTGTCAGGGAGCGCCGCTGGCTGTGAGGGCCACCAATGAGATGGTCAGACGCGGCCGCAGGCTCGGATGGACCGAGGCGGTGCGGATGGGGGAGACGATGCGTCGAGTGGTCGGGCAGTCAGAGGACGCGGCCGAAGGCGGACGGGCCTGGGCCGCCAAGCGCGACCCCCAGTGGAAGGCCCGATAAGGGCAACTGGCAGATCTGTGGGCCATGATGAGCCCATGGAAATCCACGGACACTGTGACCCCGGGTTCTCGGCGGTAGCCGACGCCTTTGAGCGGAACTTCGCCGAGGGCCTCGAGCTGGGAGCTGCCGCGGCGGTGACCGTGGGCGGTGAGGCGGTCGTCGATCTCTGGGCGGGCGACTCGGACTCGGCGGGCAGTCCGTGGCAGCGCGACACGATCGTCAACGTCTACTCGACCACCAAGACCATGGCGGCTGTGTGCATGCTCATTCTGGCCGACCGGCAGGAGTTGGACTTCGACGCGCCGGTGGCGCAGTACTGGCCCGAGTTCGCTCAGCACGGCAAGGAGAGCGTGCTGGTGCGTCACGTGATGTCCCACACGGCGGGGTTGCCGGGTTTCGTCCCGCCGGTAGCGCCCCCGATGCTGTACGACCTCGACCGCGTGGCTGCTCAGCTTGCTTCCCAGGAACTGTGGTGGGAGCCGGGCACCAAGTCCGGCTATCACGCCATCACCCAGGGGAACCTTGAAGGCGAGATCCTCTACCGCATCACGGGCGAGCGCATGGCCGACTGGTTCGCCTCCGAGGTCGCAGGCCCGTTGGGCGCCGATTTCTGGATGAGCCTGCCCGCTTCTGAGGACGGCCGGGTCGCCGAGTTGCAGCTTCCACCTCCGCCCACGGGCATGGAGGTCAACGGTGTACCGGTGGCCTTGGATTCGATAGCAATGCGCACCTTGATGAGCTGTCCGCTGAACGCGACTGAGCCGCGCACCCGGGAGTGGCGCGCTGCGGAGATTCCTGCGGCGGGTGGGTTCGGCAATGCCCGTTCGATTGCCGCGGTCCATTCGATGCTCGCCAACGGTGGTGAGGTGAACGGTGTGCGGCTGTTGTCCGAGGCCGGGGCCCGTCGGGCTCTTGAACCCCAGAGCGACGACGTCGATCGAGTGTTGATGCTGCGCCTGCGCCATGGCCTGGGTTTCGCCCTGGAGATGGAGGGCTGGGTGAAGAGCCCGAGTCCCAACCACATGTTCTGGGGTGGCTGGGGTGGTTCGTTGGCCACGGTCGACTTCGACGCCGCGATGACCGTGTCCTATGTGATGAACCGCATGGACGCGGAACTGACAGGCGACCCTCGCGGCGGCCGCCTGGTCGATGCCGCCTATGCCAGTGTCAGCTAGTGCCAGTCTCAGCTGGTGCCAGTCCTCTGAGTTCCGCTGGTGTCTGACCTCACCGAGGCTGTGATCTTGCGGACCAGGGGTTCGAAGTGGGCTAGCGGGAGGGCGTCGTAGTCGGGGTCGAAGGCCTGTTGGTCCCAGTCGTCGGTGAACTCCTCGCAAAGAGCGAACCACGACTCGTCTCGGAACTGCTCGCGCAGGTCTCGGGGAGCGCCGAAGTGGTGGTAGTAGTGCCGACCCTGGAAGTCCTGGTGGTTGAGGATCGTCTGGTAGACGTCGTCGCGCACGTAGGGCTTGATGATCTCTGCTGAGATGGCCGCGTGGTTGGGTACCGAGACCGCTTTGCCGATGTCGTGGCAGAGGCTGGCGAAGACCATCTCGTCGTCGGCTCCGGACCGCTCGGCCATCGTGGCGGTCTGGAGGCTGTGGGTGAGCTGGTCGGTGAGGAATCCGTCACGGATGTCGGCCAGCGACTCGAGCAGCATCAGTATCCGGTCTGCGACCCGTGGCTGGTTCATTGCCGTGCATCGGCCGATGTGTGCCCACTGTTCGGCGCTGGACTCGTCCATTCTGCGGAAGCTGGCGTCGGCTGTCGTGGTTGCGGACTCGGTCACAGTCATGCCCCGATACTAGTCGCGTGCCCTCGATTTACAAAGGGCAAAGTTAAGTGTAGGACACTCAAGTTTTCTGCGCTATACTGTAGCTACTAGATCCCTACCGTCGAAGATCCCTACCGTCTCAGAGAAGGCTAACCGATATCAATTATGGCCCTCGACCCGAACCGCTGGACCCTCAAGACCACAGAAGCAATCTCCGCGGCCACCGAACTGGCCCGCGCGGCGTCCCACCCCGAGATCACCACACACCACCTCCTGATCGCCCTGCTCGGCCAAGCCGACGGCATCGTGCAGCCGCTGTTGCACAAGGTGGGAGTAGACGTGCTCTCGGCCAGAAGCAGGGCGGAGTCGGAGCTGGACCGCCTGCCGAACGCCTACGGATCCGAACCGCAGCTGGCCCAGGCACTCATCAATGCGCTCAACGACGCCGATGAGCTGCGCACCGAACTTCACGACGACTACCTGTCGACCGAGCACGTACTGCTCGCATTGGCCGAACTGATCGAGGTTGATCGGGAGGCGCTGCTGGCGGCGCTGCGAGACGTGCGCGGCACCCACCGGGTGACCACCCAGACCCCGGAGAACCAGTACCAGGCCCTCGAACGATTCGGCCACGACCTCACAGAAGCGGCCGGTCGCGGCGAACTCGACCCGGTCATCGGACGTGACGACGAGATACGCAGGGTCATCCGAGTCCTGTCGCGTCGCACCAAGAACAACCCGGTGCTCATCGGCGAGCCCGGAGTCGGCAAGACCGCCATCGTCGAGGGGCTGGCAACCCGCATCGTCGAAGGAGACGTGCCCGACTCGTTGCAGCACAAGCGGCTGATCAATCTCGACATGTCGCTGCTGGTGGCCGGCGCCAAGTACCGCGGCGAGTTCGAGGAACGCCTGCAGGCGGTGCTCAAGGAGATCGAGGACGCCGACGGCGAGATCATCACCTTCGTCGATGAGATGCACACCGTGGTCGGCGCGGGAGGCGCACAGGGGGCGATGGACGCCGGCAACATGCTCAAGCCGATGCTCGCCCGAGGCCGTTTGCGAATGATCGGCGCCACCACGCTCGACGAATACCGCAAGCATGTCGAGAAGGACCCGGCACTGGAGCGCCGCTTCCAGCAGGTGCTGGTCGCGCCGCCCTCGGTCGAGTCCACCATCGCCATCCTGCGCGGCCTCAAGGAGCGTTATGAAGTGCACCACGGAGTGCGGATCCAAGACTCTGGGCTGGTCGCCGCGGCGGTGCTGAGCGACCGCTACCTGACCGGCCGCTTCCTGCCCGACAAGGCGATCGACCTCGTTGATGAGGCGAGCAGTTCGCTGCGCATCGAGATCGATTCGGTGCCGACCGAGATCGATGTCGTCGAGCGACGGATCCGCCAGATCGAGATCGAACGCCTGGCTCTGGCGAAAGAGACCGACGACGCCTCCGCGGAACGTCTCAGCGACCTCGACCGGGAACTGGCCGACCAGAAAGAGGAACTCGACGCACTCACCATCAGATGGCAGGCCGAGAAGGACGCCATCACCGCATTGCGCGGAATCAACGAGCAGCTCGAACATCTGCGTGGAGAGGTTGAACGCGAACAGGACCTGGAACGCGCGGCTGAACTCCGCTACGGCAAGATCCCCGAGCTGGAGCGCCGGTTCGCAGCCGCCAAGGAGGAACTCGACAAGCTCCAGGCCGAAGACTCGATGTTGAAGGAGGAGGTCGACGACTCCGACATTGCCGAAGTGGTCAGCCGCTGGACCGGAATCCCCGTGTCGCGCCTGATGGAGGGTGAAGTCCAGAAACTGGTACGCCTCGAAGAGCATCTGCATCAACGGGTGGTCGGCCAGGACGACGCAGTCTCGGTGGTGGCCAACGCCATACGCCGCTCCAGAGCAGGTCTCGGCGACCCTCGTCGCCCCATCGGCAGCTTCCTGTTCCTCGGACCCACCGGGGTCGGCAAGACCGAACTGGCCCGCTCACTCGCGGAGTTCCTCTTCGACGATGAGCGTGCCATGGTTCGCATCGACATGTCGGAGTACATGGAGAAGCACAGCGTCAGCCGATTGATAGGTGCACCGCCCGGTTATGTCGGTTACGACGAGGGCGGACAGTTGACCGAAGTCGTGAGGCGCCGTCCGTACTCGGTTGTGCTGCTCGACGAGGTCGAGAAGGCCCACGCAGACGTCTTCAACGTGTTGTTGGCGCTCCTCGACGATGGCCGTCTGACTGACGGTCAGGGTCGAACCGTCGACTTCTCCAACGTGGTGTTGATCATGACCTCGAACCTGCCCGGCGAGCCCAGAGACTTCTTCAGGCCCGAGTTCATCAATCGAATCGATGACATCGTCCGCTTCAGGCCGTTGACCGAAGACGACCTGATCAAGATCTTCGATATCCAGTTCGCGGATCTCGCTGATCGTCTTACCAGCCGCCGGATCACCCTGGAAGTGACCGGCGAGGCTCGCAGCCACATGGCAGAGAGGGGATACGACCCGGCGTTCGGGGCTCGTCCGCTGAGGCGGTTGATCCAGCGCGGCATCGGCGACCCGCTGGCGATCGCGATACTCGAGGGGCGATACTCAGAAGGCGACACCGTGAAGGTCGATGTCGAGGGCAGCGGCGACAATTCGCAGATCGTGCTGTGCTGATGAGTCCGTGCTGACAAGTCCGTACGGATCGCTGCGAGTTCAAGCTAATCTTTCTCGGTAACGCAAATCCATCAAGGGAGAGCGCCGTGCCAGCGACCATAGTCGTCGGTACTCAATGGGGAGACGAAGGCAAGGGGAGGTTCACCGACCTCCTGGCCAAGGAGATGTCCATGGTCGTCCGCTATCAGGGCGGCCACAACGCTGGGCACACACTGGTTGTAGACGGCGAGACATTCGCCCTGCAACTCGTTCCGAGCGGAGTCCTCTACGACTACATCACCCCAGTGATCGGCAACGGTGTCGTGGTCGATCCCCGCGTCCTCATCGCCGAGATCGACATGCTCACCGGGCGCGGCGTCGACTGTTCAAGGCTGAGAGTCTCAGGCAACGCGCATCTCATCATGCCGTACCACACCGAACTCGATGCGCTCCACGAACGTCACCTCGGCGACGCCAAACTCGGTACCACCAAACGTGGGATCGGACCCGCATACGCGGACAAGGCGATGCGTGTGGGGTTGAGGGTGCAGGATCTGGCAGACCCGAAGATCTTCCGCCAGAAGCTCGAAGTGGTGCTCAGTCACACGAATCAGGTGCTCACCAAGGTCTTCGACCGGCCGCCGGTGGACGGCGAGGCGATCGCGGCCGAATACCTCGACGAGTGCGCCCCCCGGATCCTGCCCTTGATAACGGATTCGGTCGGGTTGTTGCACGACGCACTGGAAGCCGGACAGGAGGTGCTGCTCGAAGGCGCCCAGGCCACGTTCCTGGACCTCGACCACGGCACCTACCCCTTCGTCACGTCGTCAAACCCTGTTTCGGGCGGCGCCTGCACCGGTTCAGGTATCGGGCCGCGGCACATCGACCGCGTAGTCGGCGTGGCCAAGGCCTATGTGACCCGAGTCGGTTCCGGGCCTTTCCCGACTGAGCTCTTTGACGACGTCGGCGACTATCTCGTCGACGTCGGCGGTGAGTACGGCGTCAACACGCGCCGTCGCAGGCGGCCGGGTTGGCTCGATGCGGTAATGGTCCGCCATGCGGTGCGAGTCAATTCCCTGACCGAGATCGCGATAACCAAACTCGATGTACTTGACGGGTTGGATTCTGTGAAGGTCTGTGTCGCCTATGAGATCGACGGCGAGGTGTACACCAATCTGCCCTACCACCAATCACAACTGCACGCAGCGGTGCCCGTTTATGAAGAGTTGCCGGGGTGGAACACAGACCTCAGCTCGGTGACGAACCCGGATCAACTGCCCGCTGCGGCCGCCGACTACATTGAGTTTCTGGAGAGTCAGATCGGTGTGCCGATCCGACTTGTCGGGGTCGGCCCGGGCCGCGAGCAGTATCTCGACCGAAACGACCGGCTCGTCGCATGACCGACGCCGTGACCAATGTCCTCGCTGATCGCTATGCGAGCGAGGCGATGAATAGGATCTGGTCACCCGAAGGCAAGATAATTCAAGAACGGATGTTGTGGCTTGCTGTGCTGCGTGCGCAAGTCTCGTTGGGGCTAGAGGTCCCCGAGGGGACGGTCGAAGCCTACGAAGCGGTATTGGATCAGGTCGATCTTGCGTCTATAGCAGCACGGGAGGCAGTTACTCGTCACGACGTGAAGGCTCGTATCGATGAGTTCTGCGACCTTGCCGGCCGGCAGCACATTCATCGGGGAATGACTTCACGGGATCTGACCGAGAACGTTGAGCAATTGCAGATCCGGCAGGCTCTGGTTCTGCTGCGGGATCGTTTAGTGGCGGTGCTCTCCCGCCTTGGGAGTCTGGCTTCAACCCATGTTGATCTGGTGATGGTTGCCCGCACCCACAATGTTGCCGCGCAGGCGACCACCTTGGGGAAGCGCTTCGCGGATGTGGCCGAGGAGACCATGATCGGTTTGGAGCGGGTGGAGGAGTTGCTGGCCCGCTACCCGCTTCGAGGGATCAAGGGTGCTGTTGGTACTCGTGTAGATCAGTTGGACCTGTTGGGGGACGCCGATGCCGTCGATCAACTGGAACAGATGATCGCGCAGCACCTCGGATTCGGGCGTGTTCTCGACAGTGTGGGTCAGGTGTACCCGCGGTCGCTTGATCTTGATGTGGTTTCGGCGCTCGCACAGGCTGTGTCGGGGCCTTCCTCCGCGGCGACCACCCTGCGACTCATGGCTGGAAATGAACTGGCTACCGAGGGGTTCAGCCAGGGTCAGGTCGGTTCATCGGCGATGCCCCACAAGATGAACAGTCGCAGTGCTGAACGCATCGGCGCACTCCGCACGATCCTCGACGGCTATCTGATGATGGCCGCGAACCTTGCAGGTCGGCAGTGGAACGAGGGTGACGTGAGCTGCTCGGCGGTTCGCCGAGTGATGCTGCCCGACGCGTTCTTCGCTGCCGACGGGTTGCTGCAGACAGCTATCGGCGTCTTCGATGATTTCGGCGCCTTCGATGCGGTGATCGAAGCCGAACTGCAGCGTGAACTGCCGTTCCTCGGGACCTCGCGCATACTCGGCGACGCGGTGGCGGCGGGACTCGGTCGTGAAGAGGCCCATCAGCTGATCAAGTTGCACGCGGTGGCCGCAGTGTTGGCCCGCCGTGAAGGCACCGGCGGCCCAAGCTTCATAGAACGCCTCGCCGCAGATGAACGAGTACCGCTCGACGCCGCGGCGATTCACAGTTGTTTGGCCGCCGGCGACGACTTTGTCGGTACCGCAACAATCCAAGTCGAACGCGTCGTAGCGCGTGTCAATAGGATTGTTTCAGAGCATCCACAAGCAGCTGTTGAAACTGCAGAGATCCGCTTTTGATTCAACCGGCTGCGGAGTGCTCTCTAGGCGGAACGGGAGACCCCGGCCCGCTTGAGAATCGCAGCCGGTACTCCGTTCGAGCGCCAAGCCGAATAGCTGATTCCATTGGCTTCGCCGTATTCACGAGCTACGGCGACAAACTCGTCCTCAAACGCCGAAATGTCGACGGTCGCTTCAGCGGCCTCGATCTTGGACTCAAGGTCCAGCTTCTCCTGAGTGAGGTGCAGCCGCTGTAGAGGCTTTGCGGCATCCATTTCGCTGTCGATTGCAGCAATTCTCTTGCGCATGCTTTCAGGTGTCCGCCTGCGCCCCGGCTTTGGACGGTGTGATTCAAGCGCTTCAAGGTAATTGCGTACCGCCCGGGCCCGGGCTCTACCCACCGCTAGTGCTGCTCGATGCTCGTCGGACATCGGCCTCTTTGTAGATTTAGTTGCGTCAGCCATTATTTCTCCAGATTAGTGTTCAAGGTTCAAGTCAAACCCGCGCATAGAAGCTATCGGCTTGAATTCGAAAAGGGTCAATATTGGCGGGTCCGCGATTTCAAATCGTCGCCCGATTTCGGGTTCGAGCGTTTCGCTGAATAACGTCCTGCGCGTGCAGAACGCTCCAACCGCCGCATTCTCGATCACCCTCAAAATCTCGCTGGACAACGTCCCGGGCACGCTCGGCCGTTTCGCCGCTGCGGTTGGTGACCTTGGGGGCAACATCGCCGGTATTCCCGGTTTTGAAGCGAAGGGTCCCACGGTTGTCCGTGATATAGACGTTCACTGTCGTTCCGAATCCCATGCTGCCCAGATCGCCGTGGCGATCAACGAACTCGACGGTGTGTCGGTGCTCGACTGGTGGGACCGCACCTATGCCCTCCATGAAGGGGGCAAGATCGAGGTGCTTCCGCTCTGTTCGGTGGGTGACGCGGACGACCTGTCAATGGCGTACACGCCGGGAGTGGCCCGTGTCTGTCTGAGCATCCAACAAGACGAGTCGCTGGCGCACCGGTACACGATCAAGAAGAACACCGTGGCGATAGTCAGCGACGGCAGCGCGGTGCTCGGCCTCGGCAATATCGGCGCCCATGCGGCGATGCCGGTGATGGAGGGAAAGGCTCTGCTGTTCAAGGAGTTCGGAGGGATCGACGGCTTCCCGATCTGTCTGGACACCCAGGACACCGAAGAGATCATTGAGACGGTGACCCATATCGCCCCGGCATTCGGGGGGATCAACCTGGAGGACATTGCGGCGCCTGCCTGTTTCGAAATCGAGGATCGCCTCAAGGCGGCGTTGCCGATCCCGGTCTTCCACGATGATCAGCACGGCACCGCCATTGTGGCTCTGGCCGCCCTCACCAACGCTTTGAAGCTGGTCGACAAGAAGATCGGGAACATCTCCGTGGTCATCTCGGGGATGGGTGCCGCCGGTGTGGCTGTGGGCAAGATCCTGCTGGACGCAGGCGTCGGCGAGGTCATAGGCGTGGATCGGATCGGAGCGGTGTACGAGGGCCGCGACCAGCAGAACAAGGTCAAGGAGCAGTTCGCTGCGGCAACCAACCGGGATCGCAGAGCGGGCACACTCTCGGAGGTGCTGGTGGGCGCGGACGTGTTCGTGGGCGTGTCGGCACCTGACCTGATCGACGCTTCGAACCTTCGCAGGATGGCCCGCGACCCGATCGTCTTCGCTATGGCCAACCCGGATCCGGAGATCCGTCCTGAAGCAGCCGACGGTATTGCTGCTGTGATGGCGACGGGCCGGTCGGACTTCCCCAACCAGATAAACAACGTGTTGGCGTTTCCGGGGATCTTCAGGGGGACCCTGGATGCTTGCGCGCACAGCGTGACCGAGAATATGAAGGTGAGTGCGGCCGCAGCGATAGCTGCTTGCGTGCCCGAATCGGAGCTGCGCCCCGATTTCGTGGTGCCGTCGGTCTTCGACCGTTCGGTCGCGCCGATGGTGGCCGAGGCGGTCGCCGAAGCAGCCGAGCGTGATGGTGTTGTTCGCAGCGTGGCGGGCGCCTCCGGAAGCTGAACCGATTGGAGTCTGAATCGATGTTTGAGCACCTGTTGTCACCGGTCTCCGTAGGACCGATGGGTCTGCGAAATCGGATTGTCATGGCCCCGATGGGAGTTGAGATCGTCGGAGATGACGGATTCGCCAACGATCAGATCATCGCCTACTACGAGGAGCGGGCCCGTGGCGGTGTCGGGTTGATCATCACTGAGGTTTGCGCGATGGCATATCCCCGGGGCGCGAACTCGGTTCACCAGCTCGGGTTGTCGGACGATCGCTACATCCCGGATCTGCACAGACTCACCGATCAGGTGCACGGCCACGGCGCCAAGATCGCGGTGCAGCTCGTCCATCACGGCAAGGTCTCCCGTGTCGATATCAAAGAGGGGCGCCCTGTGCTCGTTCCGTCGGTCCCCCAATGGCACGGATCGCTCGACATGATCCACGATCTGACCCCCGAGGAACTGGGGCTGATGGCCGCGGCCAATGGTGGTGGAGCCCCGAACTATCACGAACTGACCACAGACGACATTGCTGCGGTGACCGCAGACTTCGCCGCGGCCGCCCGCCGGGCCCAGGAGGCCGGTTTTGACGGGGTGGAGATCCATGGCGCCCACGGCTATCTGATCTCGGGGTTCCTCTCGGCGCAGTGGAACCGTCGAACCGATGAGTACGGCGGCGACGTCCACAATCGTTCACGGCTGTTGTGCGAGGTCATTGCTGCCTGCAAAGCCGCCACCGACGACGATTTCGCGGTCTGGTGCCGGCTCGACGCCCTCGAGTACCGCACGCCGGGCGGCATCGTCTTTGAAGACACCGAGGTGACCGCGCAGCTCTCCCAGGAGGCCGGAGCCGACGCGGTCCACCTCAGCGCCTACGGCGATCAGACGTCGGGTCCGGCATTCACCGAGGGGACCCTGCCGCACCGTGAGGCGACCCATGCGGCCCTGTCGGGCAGGTTGAAGAGCACGCTCGACGTCCCCGTCATTGCGGTCGGCCGGATCCGTCCTGAGACCGGCGACGAGATGATCGCTCACGGAAAGGCCGACCTGATCGCCATGGGCCGCCAGATGCTGGCCGACCCGGCAACAGCGCTGAAAGTCAGCGAGCAGCGCCCCGCCGACATCCGTCCCTGCATCAACTGCTACGTCTGCGTGGCGCAGCCGTTCTTCGACAGACGGGTGCGTTGCGCCGTCAACCCGGTCCTGGCCCATGAGGTCGAGTTGCGGGACATTGAGCGGACCACCGCGGCCGAGCCGCGCTCGGTTGTGATCGTCGGGGGTGGACCCGCGGGTATGGAGGCGGCGCGGGTTGCGGCCACACGGGGACACACGGTCACGATCTTCGAGGCGAGCCCGCATCTGGGCGGTGCACTGAGATTCGGCGCTCTGGTCTATGAACCTAATCTTCGGCTCCTCAAGTGGTTGACCAGGCAGATGGAGACGCTTGGTATTGACGTGCGGCTGAGCACGCCGGCGACTGTCGAGGCAGTTGAGGAGCTTGGGCCGGACGCCTTGATCGTGGCCACGGGAGCCTCACGTGTGCGGCCGGACATCGGTGGCATCGACTCGGACCATGTGCTCGACGGCGACGACCTGCGGGCGATGCTCACCGATCCATCCGCTGATGCCTCCCGCAAGCTCTCCTTGACGGGGAGGGTTGCGGTTGCCGCAGGCAGGCGACTCGGGTTGACCGACGATCCCGAACGACTGGCCTCGCTGACGCACCACTACATGCCGATCGGCAAGCGGGTCACGATTCTGGGAGGCGGCCTCGTCGGGATCGAACTCGCTGAGTTCCTGGTGGACCGCGGCCGTGCGGTCACGGTGCTGGAATCTGCGGCGACGTTGGCCACCGAGATGGCCCACCCGCGGCGTTGGCGTGTTCTGACTGATCTGCGTTCCCACGGTGCGGAGTTGTTGGCCAACGCCGATGTGTTGGAGGTGACTCCCACGCAGGTGCGTTACCGCCACAACGACAGTGACCATGCCGTCGACGCCGATTGTGTGGTGGTCGCATCGGGCTTGACCGGTGACGAGTCGGTCACCCGACAGCTGCGGGCGGCGGGGCTGGATCCTGTGGCGATCGGAGACTGCACCGGGGTCGGTTACCTCGAGGGGGCCATGCGGGAGGGTTTCCACGCGGGTCACGCCGTCGGCTGACGGCAGCTGTGGGCGAACGCAAGCGACCCGGCTGAGATGCCGGGCCGCTGGTGGTGGTCGGGACCGGCGTCGATCCGGTGACCTACCGCTTTTCAGGCGGCCGCTCTGCCAACTGAGCTACCCGACCCCACAGCATCCTCGGAAGGATGCGTGGCGGTCCTGACGGGATTTGAACCCGCGGCCTCCACCTTGACAGGGTGGCGATCACTCCAAACTGATCTACAGGACCCTTCACTCGGACATGCCGTGCGAACCTGAAACGGTATGCCACGCCGCCAGTATTCACAACCTGTTTAAACCCCGACCAATTCCAGACCTCGCAGTGGCGTCCCGCAGGCGATTCGAAGCTTCGAGAAAGCTGTCTGGTGGAAGCGCTTCGACGGTGATTCGCGGGCTTGCCCCGGTCCACCCGGCGTCGCTCTCGCGCCTGTCGGGGAGCTTCGGTCAGATGATTCGGTCGGCTCTGAGCGTGTCCAGATCCGTGCTGGACAGACCGAGCACACTCGACAGCACTTCGTCGGTGTGTTCGCCGACGCGGGGCGCACCGTGGGAGTGGAGGGCGTCTCTCCCAGCAGGCGAGGGAACGATGCACAGGATCGAGCCGTACATGTAGACGTCGATCACCCCGCCGGTTCCGGTTCCGCGGGCGTCGCGTTCATAGAGAAGGCTGGTGACCGACTGGGCCGCGAACAAGCCGGTCAGATAGCCGGCGATGTTGACGCCCGGTCTTGCCGGTGGACGGTCGGGTAGCCGGTGACGTGCATCAGCCCGCTGAAGGCCAGTGCGTTCCCGTTGAGTCCGGGCCGCAGCGATTTCGGGCCGTCCTGGCCGAACACGCTGAAACGGGCTGTGACCAGGCGAGACGGGAGGCGGGACGGGTCAATGTCCCATTTCTCGAGCGTGCCGGGGCGGAAACTCTCGCACACAACCTCACGCGAACCGACGCCTAGATCACACGATTCCCCCGGCCAAGCCGTTCCCCGGCCTCCAGCCGCCCACCATCGACCGCAGACCGTTCCGTCACCGAGCATCGCTCCAATAATCTTGCCGAGTGGTCAAATTGGGTTGAATCGACGACTGCACGGCGTTACTCTGACACCAATCTTCCTCGCTATGCCCTGCTTGCAGGGCGTGGCGGGGGTTTATTTCTTTTTGGGGGGTTTGGGGTCAGTGCCTAACACGCGAGTCGTCGTCTACATCGACTACCAGAACGTTTACCACGATGCACGCGAGTTGCTCAGCGGATCACGGTGGAACCCTCCGTCAACCGGAAACGTTTACCCCTTGGAGTACGGGAAGATGCTGTGCGACCTCGGCTTAGGAAAGGACCCCAACCGGGTGCTTACCGGCGTGCGTGTATATCGCGGCCGGCCGGTGCACGGCAAAGGGCACGAGAAGGTTTGTCGGTCATTTGACCGGCAGGTTGCCATATGGGGGAACACACCTGGCGTTGAGGTGTTTTACTCGCCCTCTGAGATACTTCCCAGCCATCAGTGAGATCGGGGAGCGGTACCAGCGAGGCGAAGAGAAAGGCGTAGACGTGATGATGGCACTCGACATCGCCATCGGCGCGATCAAGAACAGCTATGACATCGGGATCGTGGCCACCGCGGACGCCGACCTTCTCCCCGCGGTCGAACAGGCTCTTGTCGCCAACAAGCGGGTCGAGACCGCCACATGGTGGGCCCCCAAGTCGTCTCGAGGTCAACTCAAGGTCCCGAACCGCAACCTCTGGAACCACAACCTCGACAAGAGCAATTTCGATCGAGTGCGAGACGACACCGACTACCTGACAACTCCGTGAGTTTGCACGACGAACCTCACCGTAATTCCTTTGCGCGTTGGTGGCGGTGCGGACATGATCGTGCGGTGCATTCTGTTGTGGAGTTGATTGCGTCGGTTGATGCTGCGTTCGTTGAGACGGGCCGAGGGCTGACCCGGTGGGAGGATCCGCACCCTGACCGGAGGCCTTTGGAAGAGGAGTACTCCCGATTGACGAATCCGCAGAAATGGCGGATCTTGCGTGCCCGGGCTGAGGCTTGGTTGAAGGCGTTGGATGCCGCGGGCCTGGCCGATATCGACCCGGACGCCTCCGTGGTGTGGGAGGAGCAACCGGGGGTCGATGTTGTCGGGGGTCAGCGGGCCTCGCCCCTGGGTTCTGGTGCGATCCCGCTCACCTTCGCCTGGACTCGTTTCGATGATGCCGAAGGAGTGGTGATCGGCGTCGGTGACCCGACAGTGGTCGTGGAGGTAGTCCCTGACTGCGGGTGCGATGCCTGCGACTCTGGGTCGCAAGACGCCCTCGATGTACTGGACGAGTACGTGCTCGGCGTGGTGACCGGCGAATATCGCAGGCTCAGGCGAGGCAAGCGGGAAATCACCGTCTCCGCACGCGATCATCTGAGCTGGTCGGGTTTCGACAGGCAATGGGAGAGCCTCTGGAGGTTCGTGCCATCCCGGGATGAGCTTGTGCCGACGGGGCGGTCGCCCCGAACTATCCGCAAGCGGCCCTTCCGCCTTCCGAGAGCCCTTCTTCGTTATTTTGCCAGCAGCCGTCGAAACAGACAGGTGGAGAAGGCCTTGGCGCGCCCCAAAGGTTGGCACGAGGTCAGCGGATCGTCCTGGCTCGAAGCCGACAACCTTCCGTGACCATCCACTCGACGGGCGGACCGCATCGCCTTGACTCCCGCAATCCGGCCTCCAAGGCAACGGTGGGTTTAGGGGTTCCAGGGCGGGTTGGGTTGATCAGCCGACTGCGAGGCGTTACTCTGATACCAATCCTCCCCGCCTGGCCTGCTTACAGGGCATGGCGGGGGTTTATTTTTTTGGTCGAGTAGGGCGGGTTAGGTTCCCGCTGTTGAAGACCACAAGAGTCGACCGGTGCTAGGCAGCGTGGCCGATCATCGGAAATTACCTTGTCAGCGATTGGTTGACGGTGTATCTTTACCGTACCCACCCGGCCCCTTGAGGGCCGGGTCTTTTTTGCCCTGAAACAGGGGGTCTAACGCGCAGAAACCCGCCGAAGCGGGCTCCTGCTGGGCCTATCCCCGCGACGGAGGCCTAGGTCGTTCACCTTCAGCCTGTATCGCCGGACATTTGTCTAGGTCGTCTAATGCAGAACTGAACACCGCACGCAACAAGAGACCATTGGATGGGGACACTGTTCAAGGCTGCGCCAACCCGGCGTCTGCAATCGTGCGAAACGTGATCGAGACGCGTCGCTGGCGCTTGCTCTTCAGGCCGTTCCAAGTGTCGGAGTGGCGTTTTGCGATGCCGTGACGCCACTTGGAGCGGGTATCTCCGTAGAGGAGGACGAGACTGCGAGGCTCCAAGCGTTGCACGTATTCGTCGCCAGTCGAATCGCGGCAGAAGTCCATGTTCACCGCCGAGCCCAAGCTGACGGTCGCAACAATGGGGCCGAAGCAGTCCCTGTCGATGTGGGGCGCGATCCCCTGTCCAGGTAGGTACTCGTTGATGATCGCCTGTTCGAACGGTTGATCGGGATCGAGCAACTGCTTCGCTTCCTCGGCTGCAGCTTCCCTCACCAAGTTCGACAGTTGCGTCAGCCATTCGGGCAATGGCCCGATGCGAGCCGTCTCGTCGAGCTTGCGGTTGGTGTAGTCGTACTTGTAGCCGAAGTGCAGCACACGCCTCGAGAGGTCCGTGAGCCACTCAGAGTCGTCGATATACGCAAGCAGCCCGTCCTCTTCGGAGGTATCCAAGAAGTCGTTGTGGTACTCAAGTCCGGCGGGCGCGGTGACTGTTTCTGTGTCGATCAGCGATAGCTGCGAGCTCATGTACTCAACAT
The DNA here is from genome assembly GCA_963662455.3 of Acidimicrobiales bacterium. GTDB lineage: Bacteria > Actinomycetota > Acidimicrobiia > Acidimicrobiales > Aldehydirespiratoraceae > VXYK01. The sequence goes on along the minus strand of CAXXNK020000001.1, from coordinate 4,246 downwards.
CCAGTGCTCTGCTTGTACTTGCCACAGCTTACTTTGCTCGTCCCAGCAAATCTGACTGTCACTACCAACGGGTCCTGGGAAACGGCGTCGCACTTGAACACCTACGGTGTTGTGCCTACCGCGGATTTTGGCTCGTCGAAGCTCTTGCTTGAGATCGATAAGGGCACCTCCGCTGAGGCCCGCTGTGGTGTAGATAAGTTCGGCAGCTTGATCCAGCTCGTTGACGGCTCGCTTGATAAGGGATGCCCATTCGGTGGTGTCAGTGTCCTCGAGAGCATTTTGGTGGGTCACATAGCTGAACGTGAAGAGCAACCGATCGGTGTCCGTGAAATCAACATCTTCAAGCGACTTGATGTAGTTCGCCGATCTGAATCCGGTATCGAGATGCTTGAGGATTCGCTTGCCGAGCTTCCGCATCATTGGGTGGGGGTCGAAGGCTAGGTAGTCGATCCGTTGGCGTTTGCCCCGTTTGAGCGCCTCGCCCAGTGCAACGGCCACAGTTGCCGCGCCTGCTCCGATGTCGACAACCAACAGGCGCTCGCCCTTCCTCGGTGGAGCAAGGGCCGCCTTCTTGTAGACCTGCTTGAACACCTCTCGGAAGACATCGGCATGGCCCCGTTGGTAGTTGTACGAGTCATACAGCGCATAGGAAATAGGATCATTTGGTGCCAGTTGTCCCTGGCGGTTTGGGATCATGGCTTTTTGCCGCTGCTCAACAGGAGTTTTGTCCCACCGGTTCAGGATGACCTTCCGAAACGCCCTGTCATAGTCCACCGGCACATCTGGACGGTACCCCCCGATCACGCGCGATTGGCACCGTTTTAGAAAACGGGAACCGCGCTGCGGCATGCCGCAAGGGAATCTGAAACCCGGCAAAGCCCTGCGTGTAGCCGCGATTGGCGACCCTCGATCGGGTCTGTCCCAATCTGCACCACGAACCGCGGACGCGGTGGACGCAGGTTCTGGGGTCGGTGAACGCCACGACGCCGTGTTCAGCACCCGGGCAAAAAAGTAGCCCCACCATGCCCTGGAACCAGGGCAGGTGGGGAGGAATACGACCACAGTACCCGGGCGAAACGAATCTGAGCAACCCCATCTGAATGGGGAACCACCCGCCGCCTCGGGTTTTCGCTCGCGACGCTGTCGGACGGTTTCGGTAGGGTAGCGGTTATGGGAGCGAGGGTCGCCGCAGCCGAAGACACGCTCAGCAACCCCATCCTCAATTCGCCGTATGAGGCACCGGAGCGTCACTTTGCCCTAGGACCCAACGGGCCGACAGGGGAGATCCGGTCGGGGCGCCGACCGAGCCGAGTCTTTCGTTCCGGTGCCGGTCAGCAAGAAGAAGCGCGGCAAGAAGGGTGCCCCTGAGCAGGAGTCCCTCGATCTCTTCGACACTACGGGCGAGCGTCGGGAGCAGAACAGCCTCATCAATGACATGAGGCGGCGGGTCGAACTTTGGCGGGCTCGCGGTTATCCGCACGTGACCCCGATCAGTCGCAAGCTCATGCAGCACTGGGCCTATCCGACGCGAGAAGAGCGGGTGCTGTTCTGCCAGCGCGAGGCTGCGGAGACAGCCATCTACCTCGCTGAGGTGGCCGGTCGCCACGGTGAGCCCGACTTCAGGACGCGAATCGACCCGGAGAACGACCTCCACAACAGCGGACTTCCGCGTATCGCTGTGAAGATGGCCACTGGCACGGGGAAGACGATTGTGATGTGCATGCTCATCGCGTGGCAGGTGTGCAACAAGGCCTACAACAAGCGCGACGCCCGCTTCACGAGTCGATTCCTTGTCATAGCTCCAGGCATCACGATCCGCGACCGTCTTCGGGTGCTCTTCCCTCACGACGACGGCAACTACTACGACTTCCAAGGTCTCGTTCCGAACGACCTTCGCAATCTGCTCGACGACGCCGCGATCGTCATCACGAACTACCACACGTTCCTTCCGAAGCTGGCCAAGGAGTTTGGCGGAGTCTCGAAGAACACTCGCCAGATCCTCGCAGGGGGTGAGGACGACGGTCGATTCCAAGAGTCTGGCGAGGACGTGGTCGACCGCATCATGAGGGACCTCTCCAGCCGGGGGAGGGGCGAGGTAATCGTGATCAATGACGAGGCCCACCACTGCTACCAGGACAAGCCGCTCGATGCCGAAACGGGCGCTTCCAAGCTTAAGAAGGACGACAGGGAGCGCAACGAGCACGCTCGAGTCTGGTTTCGGGGCATCGAAGCGGTAGCTGCGCGAGTTGGCGTGAAGGCCGTCTATGACCTCTCGGCCACACCGTTCTATCTCAGCGGTTCGGGCTACAACGAGGGCTTCATCTTCCCGTGGGTTGTCAGCGACTTCTCGCTGATGGACGCGATCGAGTCGGGCATCGTCAAGGTGCCCCGCATCCCCGTCGACGATGACGTCGACAACACGACTCAGCCGACCTACCTGGCACTTTGGGAGCACATCGGTGATCAGCTACCGAAGAGGATGGGAAGGAAAGTCGAGTCGGACTCCGAATGGGTGCCCCCACCAGTGCTCGAGGGAGCTCTGGAATCCCTCTATCGCAGTTACGAGAGGCGCTTTACGCAATGGCAAGAAGAGCTCCGAGTGCTTGGAGAGCCTCCGCCGGTGATGATTGTCGTCTGCCCCAACACGATCGTCTCAAAGCTCGTGTACGACTGGATCGCCGGCCAGGAGACCGAGTCGTCCGACGGCTACGAGGATATAGTCACCGGCCACCTGCCATTGCTCAGCAACGTTGTCGGCGGCGACTGGATCGACCGACCACGCACGATCATCGTCGACTCGGTGCAGCTTGAGTCCGGCGAGGCTTTGAAGGGCGACTTCAAGGACGCGGCGGCTAAGGAACTCGAAGTCTTCAAAGCCGAGTACCGCGCCCGGAATCCCGGCGCTGATGTTGAGCAGTTGACGGACCAGGACATTCTGCGTGAGGTTCTCAACACAGTCGGCAAGCGGGGCAAGCTCGGGGAAACGATTCGCTGTGTGGTGTCGGTTGCGATGCTCACTGAGGGATGGGACGCAAACACCGTCACCCACATCCTGGGCATCCGAGCGTTCGAGAGCCAGTTGCTGTGCGAGCAGGTGGTCGGCCGGGGCCTACGTCGCCGCAGCTATGTCCCGAACGAGGAAGGTAGGTTCGAACCCGAGTACGCCGAGGTCTACGGCGTGCCGTTCGCGTTCATTCCCACCGACCGTGAGGTACAGGCGCCGAAGCTTCGGAGACCGCCCGTCGAGGTGTTCGCGGTCGAAGACCGCCACGATCTCCGCATCGAGTTCCCGAAGCTTGATGGTTACCGTGTAGAACTTCCCGAAGCGCACGTGGAGTTCGACTACGAGAACACGACGCCGATAACCATTGACGAGTCGCTGGTAGCGACATGGACTGAGGCCCAAGGCATCGTTGGCGAGACCGATGAGGTTGAACTTGAGATAGTCAAGCAGGCGCGTCGGCAGGAGATCGCCTTCAACGTGGCGGCCGACGTGCTGAAGCGCCATTTCCAGGGCCACGATGATGCGCTAAAGCCGTGGCTTTTCCCCGAGCTTCTGCGCGTCACCAAGCAGTGGTACGACGAGAAACTCACTTTCGCGCCCGGGAGCGAACCCGGTCTCCTTCTGCTTGCCGAACCGAAGGCATGGGCAGCCGAAGCCATATTCAACGCCGTCGTGCAGTACCCCGATACCCGCAACAAGGTCTTGCTCCCTCTGTACCGCCGGTTTGACAGCGAGGGCTCGACCGACGATGTCGACTTTCTTACTCGGAAGGTGGTCGTTGAGGCCAAGAAGTCTCCCGTCAACCTAGTGGTGCTGGATGGCGTAAGAGGTAACACTTGGGAGGAGACAGTGGCAGCGCTGCTCGAAGCAAACGACGATGTGCACTCGTATGTCAAGAACGATCATCTCGGCTTTGAGATCCCGTACGTCCATGCAGGCAAGAGCCACCAGTACATCCCGGACTTCCTCGTGCGCCTCAAGAAGCAGGAAGCGGAGGATGTCGACCGAACCCTAATTATCGAGGTGTCTGGTGGCCAGAAGAGTCCTGGGCCCACCACAGCGAAGGCTGAGACCGCTCGCAACCAGTGGTGTACCGCGGTGAACAACGACGGCAGCTGGGGCCGGTGGGGTTACGTAGAGATCGACACGATGTTCGGCGCCGAGGAACACATTTCTAGTGCGATCTCGCTGCTCTATGCCGACGAACCGATCATCGGCGAACCCGTGATTTGAGGAGACATC